>CAYQZH010000001.1:0-38452 GCA_964421865.1 uncultured Phycisphaera sp.
CCCCGTGTTCCGGGACGCTTCGGATCGGACTCTGCGACAGCGTGTTCGACACCAAGCTGGCCGTGTACGAAGGTGCGGACTGTCCTCCGACCGATCAGGCCATCGCCTGCAACGACGACGCGTGCGGCGGCGAATCGGGTCGGCAGTCGCAGGTGCTCGTCGCGGCGACGGAGGGCGCAACGTACAAGGTCCGCGTCGGCGGCTATGCCGGGGCCTGGGGTACGGGGACGCTCAGCGTAGCCTACGCAGCACCCGTGCGCGCGACGCTGTCGGATTTCGCGCGGTTCGCCCAGTGCTTCACCGGCCCCTGCCGAACGGCGCCCTGTGACCTATTGCCCAGCGGCGGTTGCTGCATCACCCAGGACTTCGACGGCGACGGCGACGTGGACGGCGAGGACTACGTGGCATTCCACGCGGCCTTGACCGGTCCTTGAAGGTTCCGGGGCCGCCGCCGCGACGCGATTCGTCACATCGTCGCCGGACGGCAGCTTCTCCGTCGCGTCAGCGGCGACACCTCGGTATCCTACCGTGACATGCCCGGTATCCGTCGAAAATCGCGTTCCAAGCCGCAGCCCGCCGGCCCCCGGTCTGACCCTTCGCGGGTCAAAACAGAAGGGACGGGCGTAAGGGAGAGCGTCGGCGTTGATTATCGCCGACTGTTCGAGCAAGCGCCTGACGGAATCATCATCATTGACCCGAAAGGCCGGTACATCAACGCCAACGCGGTGCCGCCGCGTGGGTCGAATCCGACGTCGACCATGGAACGAAGATGCACGTCTTCTTCCCCACGGAAGGCTTTTAGCGATTGGGCGGTCCGAGGCGATATCCCAGGCCGATCGGAACGGCGCCCGGGAGGATCCGCTCGGGTGGTATGAGCGTCACCGCAACTTCAACACACGACGGATCGCTCGCGGAGGGACGTGCTTGGACGGTGAGCTGTTCGGCGGATGGTTCACCGTCGTAGGGGAGCCAGGTGCGGACGTGCTGCCGGACGAGGGCGGCGACGGCCTGCGGGTCGAGTCCGACAAGATGCGATTTCAGTTCGAAGAGGAGTTGGCCGGCGCGGGCGGCGAAAAGCTGATAGGGCAACGTGACTTCATAAATAGCTTTGGTTTCGTCGACGGCGGCCTGCGCCGCCGCCACGCCGTTCCAAACGATCGCGTCGGGTACATCTCGAAGGGCGGCGACGACGTTGATCCCGAGGGCGCCGATCTCGCCGATCCTCGCCGTGGGGAGGTCGATATCCGCCGGTCCGAACTGCTTGTCTCCGCGCGGTCCGCCGGTGCAGGTCTCAAAGCCCTCCACCCGCCCGAAGAGCGGACCGCAGAACGCGGTCGGCCAGCGCAAATCCGCCACGCTGCGGGCAACGGCACTGGCGATGGCGACGGCGCCGTTCGCCCACACTAAATCCTTTTCCCCGGCGCACGGCTCGTGGTAGACGTAGTCGAGACCGCTTGCATCCGCACGGCGATAGGGCGCTCGCAACAGCCCTTTGCCGAGGACCACGCCGAGGGCCCGAGCGTAGGGTTGGCGGCGGAGGGTGTTCCACTTGGCGAACTGCCACTGGTCCATCAGGTTGACGAGGGGCGGGAGTGTGGCGATCTGCCAGGCGTACTTGGCGTTCAGGAAGTCCGGTGCGGCGCCGACGACGGCCACCGCCGGCAGATTCGCGGCGTGCTGGGCCAATTCGTCCAACGCTTCGATGTCCGCCGCCGATTGACCGTACAACTGGTCTACGGCGATAAGATGAGGCCCGGCCATTCCCGCATCAAACACGGGATCAATCACAGCCGTGCGCAAACGCTCCACCCTATCGCCCCTCCTCGCGTGCAGAACGGACAGGCGGATTCCTCGGCGAAAGTCGATGTGCGCGACGAGAAACGCGAGCGACCGCCAAGCCGACTCCAGGGCCTGGATCGGCGGGGCGTGGAGCACGGCGGTCAGCCAGGCGGAGAGCCGACGGTCCATCTCGGCCATGGCCCGTCGCAGCGCGGAGGCCTCCTCGGAGGGAATCGAAGACCCGTCGGCGGCACTGCCTGAGACCAGTCCGCTGAGCGGACTTTTCGGCGGGGCCGCCGGCGGCGCGGCGGATCCTTCGCTGAAGTCTAGCTGCTCGAGGATGCCGTCCAACTCGGCGGGGTTCGTCTCCGGGGCGGGACCGCGGCGGAGCGATTCAAGGAGCCGGGACAGCCCGGTGGGCTCGCCGCCGAATTCCGCTAGCGAATCGATGAGCGAGGCCGTCGTCAGCTTGCCGCGCAACCGCTCCACGATTTTTTCGCGGGCCGCCATCAGCGTCCGGGTCGCGGGGATTTGCGAGGCGAGGTTGAGGGGATCGAAGGAGCGGAAGGAATCAAAGGCCAGTTCCAACTCGACCATGGCGTTGTCGGTGCTCGTCGGATCCGTGGTCTTCCAACGCACGGTGGGACGCGCCGTCTTCAGCAGTTCATGCAGCGTGTCCGCGGTCACGTCCACGACGTTGTGCTCAAGCGGGCCGACCAGCGTACCCTCGTCCGTACCGGCGAGGTCGGTTACCCACAAAATGCGAAAAGGATGATCGTCCAGGTCGACTTTCAGTCCCGTGGGCACCGGAAGATCGACCTCAAGATCGAGCGGATCGGGTTTTTCAACCATCTTCGAGCCTG
Source organism: uncultured Phycisphaera sp. (assembly GCA_964421865.1). GTDB lineage: Bacteria > Planctomycetota > Phycisphaerae > UBA1845 > UBA1845 > SBAX01. Next base: position 2,643 of record CAYQZH010000001.1, read on the forward strand.
CCATCGTAGGTGTACGGCGTCGTCGCGAAGCCTACTCAGGCGACCAAGCGGTCAGCCACCGCTCGACGACCGCCTGCGTCTGAACATAGTAACGGGCATACCCCGGATCCGCCAGCAATACGCGGGCCATCGCCTCGTCATCACGGTCGCCCGTGCGGTTGCTGCTCGTGTTTTGCCCGCGGACGCGGCTACCGCAGCGCTGCCCGACAGACTGTCGGCGCGGAACAGATTCCGGACCGGGCGATTCGTCTGGTGGTGGAGGCCCACGGATCCAAGCTCGCCGGCGCTACCTTCGCCGGCTTGGGGCCGTTCGGAGCCAGCGATCGAGCGTCGACTTCATCATAAAGTCGCTGACCACGCTCCCGCCGCCGCCGCCGAGCGCGCGATTGACGATCCCGGCGGCGACGCATGCGTCGGGCCCGGCAGCCAAGCCCGCTTGTCCGAAGCGGGAATCGAGGTCGTAACCGGCCACCCGCGACAGCTCCCGTATGCGGTTGAGGGCCCGCTCACAGTCAAACGGACGATAATGCCACTTGTTCCGCAAGTAACCCGTAACCTTCCCGTCTGCAACTGAGTCCATTTCTTCTTCTCCGTTCTATCGAATGAAAAGTTCTCCGCCGTGCCGTCTCTTTCACCGCGTCGGCACGATGGAACCGAATTACGATTGTCGCGGGAGTTCCTATCATACTCGAAACCCCGTTCGCGTGCGGAACTGCTTCGCCGGCGGTCGAGGTGGGCGAAGGGAGTTCATGGGGTCCTCCCCGCAGCCCCGGCAGGCGTCCCGACAATCGGCCAACGCTTGACCGACACGCCGTCCTTAGCGAGTGTGAAGGCCAGCAACTCAGAGCCGCCGTCGCCTTCGCAATAGAACGCCGTGATCGGCCCGAAAAACTGCTTGATCTCGTCGGGCGTGCAGGCCGGGAGGAAGACGCGTAGCACTCGCGGATCGTAGAAGCGGAAGAAGTATTTCTTCTTGTCTTCCGCGCCGCGGACCACGGTCAGCGTTCGAAAATGCCGCCGTAGCTCGTCCAGCGTCACCGGGGCCTCAACGAGCACGCCGATGCTGTTGCCCCACTGCTCGAACCACCACCGCCGAAACGGCGAGCGAGCCGGAAACTCGATGATATACGGTGCGACCTCCTTGATCCTGTCGCCCAACTCTCCAGTAAATAGCGACCGACATTCCAACCCGGCCTGCTCCGCCTGATACGGCCCCGCCGACTCCCTGGCGGCGTCAACGAGCGCGCAACAAGACGCGCCTGGAGCGAGCACCTTGCGCAGAACGGAATCGATGGATTGCTCAGGGCCGGCTGCGGTTCTCGTCATCTGACACGAGCCTCTCTCAGGCGTCGGACCGATGAGCACCATAGCCGCCAGCACCTATTTCGGCGGGGGCCAGACTGGTTTACCACCTTTCATCTCCTCCGCAGGACCCGGAATGGGCAACGCTCCCACGCCCGTGTTCTCTTCCGTATTCTGCAGGTTTCGCCGATCGTCGTCTTGTTCCCAGCGCGCTTGGGCGGAGGCTCTCACGTCCGCCTCACTGCTGAAACGCACACTCCACCTCTGGGGGTCCCACTCAGGTTCACCGTCAATAGCCTCTGGGGCATCGCTGAAACTCCACCTCCGTGTCTCCTGCGCAGGATTCCACAGGCTTGAGCTTCGCTGGTAGGACTTGGCGCAACCTACCTTGGTCAGATCGTCCATCTCAGACTGCGAAGGCCACCCGAGGAAGGCTTGCTTGTCGTCCTGGGCATAATCCCAGTCGTAGTTGTCATAGACATACGCTCTCCAGGCGCGGATCCGGCAATCATAAGCCATCCGCTCGGCCGAGGAGCGGAAACATTCGATAATCACCTGAGAACGGATGGTGGCACCGTTGTAGGCGAGGTTCTCGTCGGTCTTGATGTAAGTCTTGGGGCCGGAAATCCACTCCATCTCGACCTCGACGATCCCGGGCCAGTCATCGACTGGTTTGGGCGAATCAAAGAAGGGCTGCTTGCTCGGGGTTTTCATCAGTTCACGCGCGAGCTTCGACTTCGCACCGGTTTCGAAGACTTCCTCCGCTTTTTTCTTGTGATCCGCCCAGCCCCTGACCCTGGTGTTTTCCACGATGTTCTGGGGGATTTCCTTCCAGGTACCGGTGCCGTCGAGGAAATGATCCAGCGCGGCCAAGGACATCGTGTACCTGACCCGACTGGCCCACTTGCGTTTGCCCTCGAGATCCTCGATCGTCTTCTTGATCTTGGGGTCCTTCTCCTGGGCCTGCTTGCATCGTTCGCATGTCCATCCGGTCAGCTCGCTTAGGACGAGAGCCGCTGGGGAGGTGGTCGCCGGACTTACCAAGGCGTCCGTGGTGTCACTCGTATAGTCGGTCTTGGCGCCAAAAACCGTGTAAAAACCTGGGCAAATACCGCTGAAAGTCGCATCGCCGGAGGCGTCTGTGGTTCCAATTCGGAACACATTTCGGAGCACGGGGCCCTCGATTTGGACATCGGCCCCTTCGATCGGACTACCGTCGCCGCGTCGCGTGACGGTGACAACGAGATCGGCGAGAGTTTCGCCCGGGCACGGACTGCTCGGGTCGCCGACTTCCCCGTCGCCGGAAGTGGGAGGCGGCACATTTTGTTCGGCTAGCGCGGCGTTGTAGGCCTCCATCCACTCCTTCCGGTAGCTGGTTTCCGGCTCGCCCGGGGCCATGGTCAGTTGCCGTCCCTGCAGCTCCTCCTCGTGGTGCTCCCAGAGCTTTTGGTTGGCGGCTTGGACGGCCTGCGGGTTGAGGGGGCGTTGGGCTCTCATGGCTTACGCGGCGCTCCACCAGCCTCGGGCGCTGTGAACATGATGTGCTCGTAGATCCGGTCGAGCTTGTTTCGTGCCGTCGCGCGGCGCTGGGTTAGGATCTCCTTGGCCCAGGGGGTCTTCTTACTCTCGTCGAAGTCGGGCGAAAGGGCCAGCATGAGCTCGATGTACCGGGCCACGTCGCATTCGAGGGTGATGTTGTACCCCTTGGCCTTCTCGATCCCGTCGCGGATCATGTCCCGCAAGCCCTTCTCGCTATACTTCTTGGCCTCCACGGCGTAACTCTCGTTCAAATAGACGACCATCTCGACCTCGAAGCGCCCGCGCTGCTGCTCCGAAAACGCGGTCATGTGGGCGTCAGAGATTTGGAAGGTACGCGGCATTCTTCGGAATCTCCTTTGTATTGCGTTCTGTCCGTCCAAACGCCTCCCCGGCGACAAGGGCTCAAGCCTCCGAGCTGGTCTTAGAGTACTCGGTCACGAACCCAGACTGGTACGACTCCATCTCTAGGTACTTTTCTCCGTATTCGCTCTTGGGTATGTACAGTTTTCCGTTCCCGCCCACGTCGATCCGCACCTTGACCGTCCACTTGTCCTTGGCGCGGTTAGTGTTTGTTATCGGGTTGGTCATCATGCCGTCCGTGAGCATGTGTGGAAGCTCGACCTTGAAGTGCTTGAATTTCTCGGTTCCCCAGGATCCCGAGGGTTCTGCAGAAATGTCATGGTACTTGAGCTCCTCTCCGGAGATGACGTAGTCCCCGGTGTCCATGTTGATGAGTGCGGTTGACGTGAGCTCGGCAGGCACACCATACTTGTTCAGGTATTTGCCGATGATGACCACTTCCGCGATCGACCCCGGGGGCAAGTAGCCCGTTTTGATAAACGCGCCATACTTGAGCCTGGGAACGAGGCTGGCCGGGTTGTCCAAGTGGCTCGAGAGCACGGTCACCTTGAACTCGCTAATCAGATAAATGAGGTGCCGCAGTTGCTTCTCGAAGCGATCTTCTCCCTTGGACCAATCCGAATACTTCGTAGTCACCACCACCTCGCGTAAAATCGGGTCGACCAGTTCCACGTCGTAGCGGTCGCCAAACACACAATGTAACGCAAAGAGCTCCAGGTCGCTCTTGCTAAACACCCAGACCAGGAAGATCCCCACCAACATCAGCCCCATGGCGACCGCCGCCAATGTGCCGAACAACGTCGCGTAGCCCACGCCAAAGCCCATCCCAATCAAGTTCGTGGATGCCACGATGGTGGCGCTCACCGAGACCACCGCAGAGGCGTATTGGACACCCATCCCCACCGCACCTCCAAAGTTGCCCTCCTCCCATGCGTCCAACATGTCGCGGGCCTGCAACACCAGGTCAATTCCGCCGAAGACGAGGGCAACGGGGCCATCGAGTATATTCACAGATTTCCGGAATATATTCTGGACCTTTGTCATTTTCTGAAAGCTCTCGATACCTCCGTTATCGACGAAAGTGCGGATCTCCCTCGAAACGCGCTTGGGGTGGGGCGAATCCAGCCAAGCTTCGAGGTCAATTCCAAAGCGTTTCTCGGCGCGGTAGGCAAAGTATTCCCTGCCGCGCTGGGCGACAAAGCTGCCCACCTTAAATGGGTACTCGACCTTACCCTTGATGCGCGTGGCCTTAGCGCGAGCGCTTTCGGCGGCGCCCTCGTCCTCACCGTAGATTTGATATCCAGTCCAGAGCGCGTACGCGCCGCCGACAAACTCGTCGATCTTGCTCGCGAGCAACACCCTGCTAAACACATTCTCGCCTAAATACTTGGGAAGGAATTCTCCGAGCCGGGCGATGTTTTTCTCGCTCAAGGCCAGGAGCGTTTTTGTGAAAAACCTGAAGCGTTCGAAGTAGATACCACTGTTCGAAGCGCCCTGGGGAACCTCCGCCTTGACGCCGAGGTTCTGCACGTGTTCCACGGCCTTGGTGCCGGCGTCTCCGCGATGCTTGGCGATGACCATCGGGAGAAACAGGACAAAGATCTGCAATGCGAGATCTCCGATCTTCTGGCGAAGCGCCTGAAGTTCGTCTTGTTCCTTTTTCCCGGGATATAGGATGAACTTGTAGGGAATCCGGTCCTTCGCCTGGCTAAACAGCTTGGCGATGAAGGCCTCTCCCACCTGAGAGCCCATGATGTCGCGCAGGACGGCCATGTAGTGAGTCAGCCCCATAGTCAGCGACGAATCCAGCGGGTAGAACCGCCCCGGAGTGTCTTGCTCTTCCTGAGAGGCTAACTCGACGATCATGTGCGCCTCGCTGTCCAGCCATTCAATAAGTCGAAGGCACGCCTTCTTGGACTCCTCGCCAAGGAATTTATTGCACTTTTTATAGCGATCCAGCCACGCCGCGGCCTTATCCCGCTGCTTGAGGGCCGAGGCGCCCTCCCGCATCTCGTCCATCAGATCGAGCTCGTCTTCACCCCTGGCCCCGATCAGGGCCGTAAGGATCGTGGCCATCTGAAGCTTGGCCATCTCGTTGGGATTGGTGAGGAACTCGAGGTGAGCTTCCAAGATGGTGCGGAAGTCAAGCTCGTTGACCTCCTGGGCCCAGGAGAAGGGGTCCAGCACAGGCACCACCTCGACCCGCGACTTGGTGCCGGGCTTCGTCGGACTCTTGAAACGGCGGCGAAGGGTCGTACTGAACAACTGCTCCGCCGCGCCGTCAGCGTAACTGTGCACGGCACCAGGCGGTCGTAATTTAGGAAGCTGTTTCGCGACCGCCATTAGCTTCTTCATCGCCCCTTCACTAAGTTGGATAGGGGAGAGGAAGAATTGATACCTTCGGCCGGAATCCACCTCGTAATGATCATCGCCCCCCCTGATTTCTTTGCCGGTGAAATTCCGTTTGCTCCGCGGCCCAATCTCTGGGTTGGGGTTGATGAACCATTTGTCTGCGTTGAAACAGTAAATCTCGGCTTCGATCATCCATTTGAGATCCCATCTACCGACCAAGACATAGAGCCACTTTTGGCGGATCTCCTGCACATAGACGTGCGCCTGCTCCATGGCCTCATTTGGCTCGGCGAGCCACGCCCTCTGCTCGCAGTCGCCGGTGCTGCACGCTGTTGCTAGCGTCACTACGGAAGGGCCATTTCTCGGGTCGGTCTCCCACCACGCCCGCCGTATCTTTTTAACCACCACGCTCTCGCGATTCAAGTGAACGTGAGGCATGTCCGCGCGGATGTGATCCCTATAGGACTTGTCGGGAACCCGCGGCGAGTAGTTATAGACTTGCTCCATGATCAGCACTTTCAACCTCGGCGGGGCCGCAGGGACCTGATTGATGACGATCGGCTTACCCATGATCTTTGAACTGCGTAAAAAGCAACGTGGTTTTCTCGAACGTGTCGTCATGTTCTCCCATGACCACGTCCCGGATGTCCTCCGGCTTGCCCGTGGACTCCAACCCGTAACGATGTTGGAAGCGAGCAACATTGTCTTGCACTGGGCGGTCCTTCGTGTAACCGAAGTTGTGCAGCCGCCGGCGCAGGGCTTCGTCCCCCTCGTACTCCTCCGCCCGGAGCTCAACCTCGAGCGCGTAGATCAGGGCTTCCGGTGCCTCGCTCTCTCCCCATTCTACGGTACAACGATCGGGGAGAGTGGCCTTGCCCAGATCAACTTCCAGCCAGCCCTCTTCGTTCGCTTCCCCCTTGTGAGTCGACCCGGCAATCGTAACGCGAAAGGGCGCATTGGAGATGACTTGTCCATCCGGGTCAAAAAGACGGATGCGGAGCAGACGCGGACCGTAGCTCAGAACGCGCACGCGAATGATATGCTCCATGTCCGTGGCCAGGCCTTCGGCAGACCACGGGCGCGGAACGAATACAACCCCTGGCTCGTCGGCGCTGTCGAACTTGAGATTACGGCCGTCCGGGGCCCGCTTGGCGCAGCCCACGTCGTCGCGGAGATGTTCGTTGATCTTGTCCGGTACGTCGGTGTCCCAATTGAACTTGGCGAGCTCCTGCCAGGTCATGCCGTTGGCGTCCGCCAGGCTCTTGATGCTCTCGCCGGTTTTGACCTTGTGTTCTACGATCTCGGCGATGAGGGAGGCCCCTCGGCGAGGAAAATAAGCCTCATCGAACTGCGACGCCTCGTCGGGCGTCAATCGGCCCTCTCCCAGCCCCACGAAGTCGAGGGTCGTCCGCAGCCGTAAGTCCTTCAGCTCACAGGCCACCGACCCCATGCCGGGTGTGTCCAGGTCATCCACGTGTACGCGACCTTGGGCGTCGGTTATGTGCCGCTCAACCGTGCCGTCGGGGAGCGTGACATTCAGTTGCACGCCCGCGATCGGCAGGTCGGTGAAATCATCAACGACTCGCACTGTGAAAGTATGTTTCGGTGTCGTGGCTGCCCGCCGCATCTGAGCGCATTGTGGGCAAACCTCGATGAGCGGCGTTCCGGCGGCGGAGGCGGCCACGAGGGCGGCGGCGGTGGACTGCGCCTGGGCGTTCTGGGCGGCCTCGGCGACGGCTTCGGCCACCGCGGCGGCGTTGTCGGGCGTGGCCGGTCCGCCCCCGTCGTCGCCGATCAACACGGTCTGACATCCCAACGCGATGGGGTCCGAGCCGCCGGCGGCCTCGAAAACTTTGTCACCCTCCCGGCACGCGGGCAGTTTGTTGATGAAAACGCTTTTGCTGCCCTTGGTCACAAAGCCCGGCCCGTGCGGCGGGATCGGCACGGGAATGGGGCAGATGTGCATGTCGGCCATTCCCGCCATCGCGCTCATGGCCGCGCCCATCGCCGCCGCCGCGGCGGCCCTGATCGCCCGGGGATACGCCGCGTCCGCCGCCGGCTTACCGCCGGGAACCGCCGACGCAGTGGTCCATGTCGCGGTCAGGGCGACGTTGGCCGTCATTAGCGTCGCCTGGCTTGAAGCGGCAGTCGCAGGCGCCCCCGGCGCACCCTTGGAGGCCGCGGTTCCGGTGTCCTGTGAAAGTGCCGTGAACGCTTGTGACAACTTGGCCGGGGTCGCTGCGGGGTCTAAGGAAGCCGAGCCCATCAGGTCCTTCATGGTGTCGGAGGCCGACTCGATCCCCGCGCCCATGCCCGCCGGAATCGCCCGCCAGGCCGGCATGAAGCCGATCATCACGTCGGGACTCCCCGGCCCGGGATTAAGCGGCGGTCCGTGACTGGTTAAATCAGCTGTTCGTGCAGCAGGAGGCATTCTAATGGCTTCATTTCGGTCCAAGACTCACGGTTTTGCCAACTTTCACCATCCGAGTCATCAGGGAAGCCCAAACGAGGTAACGTCCGCCTTCCTCAAGTCGAGGAGTCCGTCGGCTTCGAGCGGTCGAGCCAAATCCGTTGCCGTTTCCACCCGTCATTCTTGATGGCGTCCTCGGCGGCGGTCACCCGAATCACAACCCATTTCTGGTGCTTCTTCGTCGGATACGTCCCATTCTTGACATAGTCATTCTTAGTAACGCCCAGCTTCTCCAGGATTTCCCACATGGTCTTCCACGTGTCTTTTCTTTCCGCGAAACCCCATTCCGTCTGCTTGTCGGAAAGACCGGGACTCTGACACCCCAAAAACCAGCTTGGGTGGTTGCCGGGGTGAATAAAGATGGAGGTTGTCAGCTTCGCAGAGGCTGGGTTCTTCAGCCGCCATCCGTGAACACCCTTGAGCCACTTGCCGCCGGCCGAGTCTTCGCCATCGATCGCAGAGGAATCGCCCGCGGCACTGGGTTCTTCCCACTCATAACCAACCCAAATGGCCGGGTAGTTGAGCATATCCTCCTTGTTGGCCGAATGATTGCCCATTGGTTTCGGGTATCCGGCATAAGTGCCCGGCGGGAGAATGGCCATGCCAGTGGTGAAGCGGTTATCTTTCCATCGCTCCCACACGCAGACGCTCTTGTAGGCGCCATCTAGGTTTCGTGCCCCGCAAGGATCGAGTGTCAGATCCATCGTACCGCGAATGCCCCATTGATTAGCCGGTGGGCCGTCTTTGAGCACGGCGGGGGCTTTCCATGCCGCTTTCGGATCGGCGCCTCGCGCGTGCGAGGGCAATGTGCCTGCAATGGGAACCCAGATTGGTCCCGGGCCGCCATCGGCGTGGCGCTCGGCATTCCCCAGAGCGAGCGTCATGGTGCTGGTGCTCACTTTGATCTTTTGCTTGTTCGACTGGTCGACGTGTACGAAGCGGTCTCCGGCCTCAAGCCAACCGCCAGGCGCACTGCCGACCGCTTTGGTGAGCTCTTCCTTGGAAAGAGGCTCGGTGGGCGCATTTGTCCAAAAGGGCGTAGAGACCTTGATCTCATAGAAGCGAGAGAAACGGAACTGCGTCTCGTAGTGGATTCGCAGATCGGCCACTGGCGGCGTGCCCTTGTCCAAGGTGCTCCCTTTGTCCGAGGCGGCGTGTGAGCGCTCCACGGCCTCGGGTGTCGGCGGGCATTCTGGAATCAGGAACGGCGGCTCGGCCATCTTGCATTTCCCATCATTCGGAGGCTCTGACGAACCGGCAGCGCCAGCGAACAGACCGGCGCTTTTCGGCGGAGAAACGTGGGCCCCGCGCTCCCGCTTGGGGTTCCGTTAGATGCTCATTCACCAATTGATTCCTCAGGCGCATCCTTCTCTTCATCGCCCGGCGGAAAATCCTGGGCCATCGGGTCCGGCTCGTCCCGATCCGGCTCCTCGGCACCTGCAGAGGTGCTGCCCCGCATTCCGTCATGCTCATCCTCAAGAGCTTTACGAGTCGCGTCATCGACCTTACCGGAGACCGGCAGCCCCATTTGTCGTTGGAAGGCTTTCAAGGCGGAGAGCGTTTTCGCCCCGAGAATGCCGTCAACAGGCCCGCAGTTGAAACCCAGGTTGTTCAGGCGCGTCTGTACTCCTTTCAGTTCCGTGACAGGATCGACCGAGCCGAGCTTCAGATGATACTCGTCGTCGCCAATGTGCAGTATGGCCGATCGGGCGTTGCCGGGGATGGGTTCATTGAGCCTGCCGCAGACATCCGTGGTCCCGGTTCGCTCCCGGCCGTCTACGATCAGTGTGTATGATTCGTTGGCCCGTGGCTCGCCGCTTTCGGTCAGGCGGAGGCGTAACCACGAGGGCTCACCCTTGCGTCGGAAGCGGTGCCGTATTTCGGTCTGGGCGGGCTCCTCCTTCGGCTTGGCCTCCGGAATGGTCACGCGGTCGGCAGCCAGCAAAACGTTGGGGTTCTTGCGAACCTCCTTAAGCTCCGCGTTGGCGGGGTCGTTCCAGATGGTTTCCCAGAAGTGGCCGGTGTCTTTGGCGATGGAGGAGATGCAGTCGCCTTGTTTGACGACGTAGTCGCCCTGGCCGGCGGGACCGATACCTTGATATTGTGGCTCGGTCTCTTGTTGTGCAGGTTGATTGCCGGGGTCAGCTTGCGCCGGCGATTGCTTCGCGGTTTCGGCCTGGGCGCGCAACTGGGCGGCGCGTTGCTGTCGTAACCCGCGACTAGATTGTTCAAAGCTGCTGGTCATAAAACACAAACTCAGGGTCACGATTCGTGGCCACATTCGCCGGGAGCGCCCGCCAGGCCGGCATGAAGCCGATCATCACGTCCGGGCTCCCCGGCCCGGGCGCCAGCGGCGTGGACGCGTGGCTGGTTTGGTCGCTCAGTCGTGCGGCTTCAGGCATCGTCTTTCCTTTGATACCTCTTCATGATTCTAGGTCATTTCATCTCGAGTGAGGCGATTCCCGCCTCAAAGGCCATGTGCACAAATCGCCCGTCGCCGGACCAGGCAACATCGCTGACCACCCAGTCATCGGGCAACGATTGCTCGTGGAGGCACGTTCCGCGTGAATCAAAGAAGGAGAGAGTCGAACGTTTCCCGGTTCGACGCTCACAGGCGAAACGCTGCAGATGCGGATGCCATGCGATGGGTTCGCAGGTCTCACCCTCACGCTCCATGGGAGGATCCCAACGGATCGTCTTCTCCTCTGGGACCGCCTGCAACAGCCGCCACCGTTCCGGCAATCCGCCTTCCAACTGAACGCCAAGAGGGGATCCTTGCGGATGGACCGTCAACTGGGAAGGGGACAAATCTCCACCGCGCGCCGGAAGGACGACTTCGGTCTTTTGTCCATTCGTACTGACCCGCCAGAGTCGCTCGGCGTCGAAGTCGAGCGCGAAAAACGATCGCGCCGACGCCGACCACACGACCTGCAAGCGTCCGACGGTCGACAGGATTCGATCGGCCACGATCGTGCCCTTTCGGACCTCGACACAGCAAAGATCGAGCACATCGAGATCCGGATCGCCGTCGGCGCGGCTCGTCCACAACAGCGCGATGTCCCCGTCGTCGACGACCATGCCCTCGACGATCCCGCCCAGCCCGCCCACCGTAATTGGGGACGGCTTCACGCCATCCTCGAGCAGCAGGGTTCCGGGGCGCTCCTCATCACAGAATGCCAGTGTCTTCTTGACTGGGTTAATGGACCACGCTCCGCTGACCGCCGTGGCAATGCGGCGCGAGCGGGGGTGATCGCGCAAATCGATGGCCGACCGTTCAACCCGCGCCGCAGCCAATGCCTCCTCTTCCAGCAGGAAGAGGGCGTCGTCGGCCTGGATGACGAGCACGCGCGACCCCGGCGCGGCACCGATGAGTTCCGGCGGAGGGCTGAGCGATGTCACCTTCAATTGTCCTTCATCGCGCTCCATTCGGTCTCTGCTTTCAAACCACGGGGTCCGCGATCGGGATAGTCTTCAAGGCACCGCCGACGTCAATAAACGTGAGGTTGCCGTCGCGCTGCACGCCAAGGATATCCTTCAGATTCCTGCTAGGGTGCGGGTTGAGCTTCTTGCACAGTTCGTCCGGCGGAGCGTCCTTGGGCTTGATGAAAAAGTCCTTCTTGCAAACCTTGAGCAACCGTCGCATCAAGGGCATCGCATCGGAGGAGTTCTTGTATACCATTCCGATGACCACGGCGTTCGGAAAAAAGGTCGCCAGGGCCTGGCGACACGTGAGGTAGACGAGGTTATTGCAGGAGACGCAGATGACCCCCCGGCACTCGCTCCGCACTCGGGCGTGGAGCGGATTGTCTTGGGGGCCGGCCGGGAGGATCGGCGTCGCGCGCGTCGATGTCATATACACTTCCAACGGTAGCTGCCCCTTCAGCGGGTCGCCCGGCGCGGCGTGATCCCACGTTCCCTCATGATACCAGTGGTTGAAGAACCCGATCTCCTTCTGATCCTTGACGTGCGTACTCGTATCCGAGGTGCTTCCGTCAATGCCGAACTGGCGCCCATGGTGCCCGGACAGATAGTACCAATCCGCCGTAAGGCTGCTCAACTGCGACTGGAACGTGGGCCATTGATCGATGATCGATTTCTGCGACTTGAACGTGGGCACGTTGGTTTGGCGTCCCCAGATCGGGGACACGTCCGTGAACCCGTACTTGAGCCACTTCTTCTTGATGAAACCGCTGTCCCTGTTGTCAAGCATCTCGACGATGGCAAACGTCAGTCCACCTTTGTTGAGCGTATTCACCGCCCTGCGCCCCTTGGCGCTGCGCGCTGCGCTGGCTCGACCCGCGGTCATTGGCGCTCCCCCGGATCACGCGGCTGATCCGTCAACATCGTCGAATCCGTCAACACCCGTGCCGCTCCATAAGCTTGGCGCGCGTCGGCGCATCGATGTCGTCCGATCGCTCGAGGCCTTCCATGGCCCGAAAGGCATTCAGCGCCTCACGCGTCTGTTCGTCGAGATGCTCCGTCTCCTCGCAGCCGTACCCCAGATTGTTCAGACGCACCTGGACGCCGGACCATGCGTCGATCGGGTCTACCTGCCCCAGGGCAAGGACATACTCGTCCTGCTCGGGGACAGCACCGACCAGCAACCGACCTCGACGGGCGTTATTGGGGATCACCACTTCGATTTTGCCCTCCGCATCGGTGACGCCGTCAAACGTCTGCTGATCGATGGTGAGGGTATACGGCACGTTGGCTCTGGGCTTCCCGTCTTGCTCCATGTGCAACACGAGCGACGACGGCTCGCCGCGGCGGACGAACCGATGCCGCATTTCCGTTTCTCCCGGCTCTTCCTTCGTGTTCTTCGCCGGTAGCGTGACGCGATCATGCGGTAAAAGAACGTTCGGGTCGTTGCGGATGGTCTTGAGTTCGCTGTTGGCGGGGTCGTTCCAGATGGTTTCCCAAAAGTGGCCGGTGTCTTTGGCGATGGAGGAGATGCAGTCGCCTTGTTTGACGACGTAGTCGCCTTGCCCGACGGGGCCGGCGCCTTGGAATTCCTCGGCGGAGGCCGGGGTTTCGGGATTGGGGTTTGGGGGCGACTCGGAAGTCGCCGACGACTGGCGGGCGGCTTCGGCTTGGGCGCGAAGCTCAGCGGCGCGCTGCTGGCGGAGGCCGTTGCCGGGGTTGGTGGGGACGGATGGCATTAACCAGGCTCCAAGCGGCACGGATCGCCAACGCTGCGGGGTGGGTTAGTCCGCGGGCTTACGCCCTGACCCTTACCCACATCTCGCCGTCGGTTCGTCCCGTAGGGACGCATGGTAATAGCCCAGCGTTTCAACGCTGGGAACGCGTCCGCCGAACGTTCTTCAAGTCCCGTAGGGACGGTCGAACACCGCTCAGTCGTCCCTACGGGACTCTGTGCCTCGGACGCAACTCGGATCCCAGCATTGAAACGCTGGGCTATTCTCGCTTGCCCCGACGGGGCAGTGGAACCACAACGCCGGAATACCCTTCCTTCCCTCACCGAGCCACTTTGTGGGTAAGGATGAGGGATTGCGCCCGCGGCTCTGATTATCCGCTCCCTACCGGTCGCGGCTCGGTTAGCGGTCGCGGTACTGATAGGAATCATCCCAGACGCTCCCAGGCCGCGGCGTCGAGGTTCGGGAAGGTGATCTGGCACGTCCCCGGATCGGGGACGCCCACGTGCGCCTGTCCGTTTTGGTCGAGGTTGCCCTTGCGGATCGTGGTACCGTCCGAGGCCGTTATCTCGTATGCCTCGTTGGGGACCGGTTGACCGATCTCGTCCACCAGTTCGATCTCGATCCAGGACGTTTTTTTCTCCTTCTCCTCTTCCGGCGGGATCGCGTATCCGGCGATGTCCGCGGCTACGACCCCCGTTGCGAGTTGACCGCCGCCGGAATAGGCCACGTCCTTGCCGGGCTGAACGCTGTCCGCGTCGATGGTCTTTTCCGGGGCCTTCAAGGCCACGGGCGAACCGCTCCCCGCGGAGCCGCCGCTGTTGATCTTGACCATCGTGCCGAGGATGGTCACGCCGCCCGCGTCGACCTTGACGAAATTGCCGCCGACCTTGAGGGTAATGCCGGTGCCGGACTCGATGACAATGTCCTGCCCGGCCTTGAGGTAGAGCTTGCTCCCGACCTTCTCGCTGTGGTTGCCCTTGAACTCCTCCCCCACATCACCGGCGACCTCAAGCGATTTCTTGCCGCCGATCTTTTCCGAAAAATCGAGCTTGACCTCGGCGTGCTTGTTCTGCTTGACCAGCTCGAACTTATTCTCCTTCACGGTGAGGTGACGGTTGTGATCGACGTTTTCCACGCGGTCATTGTTCGCGCGGATGTGCAGATCCTTTTGAGCATACACTAGAATCTGCTCTTTGTCTTTGAGGTCCTCAAAGCGGAGTTCATTCGTGCCGCCGCCGCCTTTGGTGCTTTGCGTCTTGATGACGCTCTTGGTCTTCTCATCCGGCAGTGCATAGGGAGGCATCAGGTCGGCATTGAACACCCGCCCTGTAATGATCGGCTGATCCGGGTCGCCCTCGAGGAAATCGACGATGACCTCCTGCCCGATGCGGGGCAGGAACATGATTCCATATTGCCCGCCGGCGATCCCCTGACTTACGCGAATCCAGCAGGATGAGTTTTCGTCGAACTTGCCCTCGCGGTCCCAGTTGAACTGCACTTTCACGCGACCGTATTTGTCGGTGTAGATCTCCTCACCCGCCGGTCCCGCGACTCGGGCCGTCTGACTCCCGCGCATCACCGGCCAGGGTGTGACCCGCGGCGGGCGATAGGCTACGTCGGCCGGAATGCACTCAAATCGGCAGACGTAGGTCGGGGCATCGAAATCGGCCAGAGGCGACGCCGTTCGGTCATCCAGCAGGTTGGGACTGGCCAGGGCATCCAACGGGCTTTGCCCGGAGACGGACGCGGCGCTGGTGACATCCCGCGACACTTGACCCCCGTGGTACAGCCATTGGGTCAGCAGCCTCTGGGCCGTCGCATCTCCGACGCGCAGTCGGGAGGCGATCTGCAGGACGCCCTCCGCAACGTTGCGCACGAGGGCGTTGTCGCTGCGCTGGGCCTGGAGCAGGGCCTGATGGACACGCGCTTCCAGGACGCTTCCCCGACCATTGGCGTCGGTGGTTGTCCGGGTCGTGGATTCCTTGCCTTCGTGCGTGACCGTGGTAATCAGATACTCGCCATTCATGGCGGCGACGGTGTGCTCCTTCAACTCGAACTTGCCGCCCGGGGTCAACCGCGGCGAATTGCTTTGCCCGACAGCGACGGTCCGGCTGCAGTCGAATTCCTCCGTACGCAGGCGTGCGATCCGCGTTCCCGCGCCTTGCTCACGGTATTCGCCGGGATAGTCGCTGATCTCAAGCCCGGCGCCCTTTCCATTGTCGTTCCTGCACTCCAGATTCACCTGCGGCTTTTCGAAATTAAAATCGCGAAGCACCACGGCCCCCGGCCGCACGGCACTGCCTTTCCGAAAACGGAAGACGTGCTCCGCGGACACGGTCATCGAAGCAGGCGGAACGTAGGGCAGACTCGAATCCCCCTCAATCGGCGGCGAGTCCGGCGCGTCCGCGAGAACCAGGAGATGGGCATCCTGGGTCTGGCGGAAATACCACCGTATTCCCTCCTCCTCCATCAGGCGGCAGATGAAATTGTAGTCCGTCTCGCGGTACTGCACGCAGTATTCGCGCGGGGAATACTCTCCCCGAAGCTGCGACAGGTCGAATCGATCCGGCGGGATTCCCCCGTCGGTCAGAACCGTCGAGATGATTTCCTTCGTCGTTTTCTGTTGGAAAATGCGGGAGTTGTAACGGTGCGTCAGGAGCCACAGTGCGGGCACGAGCTCCGCGCGGTAGTACACTTGATCCGCCGTTTCCCCTTTCATCTCGAATCGGCTCACGATTCCGTGGAACCACCGCTGCCCCCAGTCGGTGTTGATCGATAGAACCGCTGGCTTTCCGACCATGTCCTCCAGGGCGGTCTCTTCCGGTGACGAAGCGAGTTCGATTTCAAACCGGTAGAGTTGGCAGAGCCCCTCCGCCCCGCGGTAACGGACGACGGAGAATTGATCCACGGCGCCGCCTTCGATCTGGAAGGCGAGCTGTGCTTGACTCAAGTCGCGGATCAGAGCCATTGACGGGCTCCTTGCTCCCCATTTCTTCCGGCGCCGCGCCACTCAGGTGCGCGGCGGAAAGGCCGACCTCGCCCAACTGCGCCGCGATCGCCCGATCGCAGCCATGACGCCCTGGGTCGTAATTGGCCTCGGACTTTCCTCACGCACCCGCCTCCGAGAAGGTGAACTGGAACTCCCCGTTCGCGCCCATTCCCATGGCGACCTGGTCGGGCAGCGTCCCCTCCGCGATCCGCTGCAAGACCTCCCGCGAAAGCTGGGGGAGGATCTTCTGGTCGAGAAGGTGGTCGATCTGCCGCGCGCCGGCGTCCACCTGGTCACAGCGGCGTGCGATCTCCTCGTAGACCGCCTCCCCCACGTTTAGACACATGCGATGGGCCTCCGTGAGGCGCCCCGCCACTTTGGCGATCTTCATCCGGGCGATGGACTTCAGCACCTCCTTGCCCAACGTGCAGAACGGAACGACGGTCGTCCGGGCCACGAGCGCCGGTTTGAAGTGCCCGCGCAAGTGCGGGTAAATGGCCTCGCGCAACTCCTCCCAGTCGACGGCCTCACCCGACTCGCACATCCCTTGGATCACCTCGGAGCCCAGGTTGCTGGTCATAAAGAGGACGGTGTTCTTGAAATCGACGATGCGTCCCTCTCCGTCGGCCAACATGCCTTTGTCGAACACCTGATAGAAAAGATTCATCACGTCGGCGTGGGCTTTTTCCACCTCGTCGAGGAGGACGACCGAGTAGGGGTGCTGGCGGACCGCCTCGGTCAACACCCCGCCCTCCCCGTAACCGACGTACCCGGGCGGCGAGCCCTTGAGCTGCGAGACGGTATGCGCTTCCATGAACTCCGACATGTTGATGGTGGTCAGAAAGCGCTCACCGCCGAACAGCAAGTCGGCGACCGCCAGGGCCAGCTCGGTTTTGCCGACGCCGCTGGGTCCGACACACAAAAATACGCCGAGCGGTTGGGCGGGGTTGCGCAGTCCGGCCTTACCAATGCGCAGCTTTTCGGCGATGACTCCAATGGCATGATCCTGCCCGACCACGCGCTCCCGCAGCCGCTCCTCCATCCGCAAAGTGCCGGCGATCTCGTCCCGAACCATCTTGCCCGCGGGTATTCCCGTCCAATCCGACACGATCGCCGCCACGGCCGAGGCATCCACGTGTGGATGGAGGAGCGGAGAGTCTCCCTGGATGCCGGCCAACGCCGGGATCGCCTTCTCCAATTCGGCGCGCAGCACGGTCTGACGACCGGCGGCATCGGCGGGCGTCTTTTCCGCGGCGAGGGCCGCCGGCGCGGTTGCGTCCGGGGCGTCCGTGGTCCGGACGGGGCTCCGCGCCCGTCCATCGACGGGTTGCAACGCCTGAAGTTCAGCCCGAAGCTCCACGATCCGATTGACGGCATCGCGTTCACTACGCCAGCGGGCGTCGAGGGATTCGCGATCGAGCAGCAGCGTTTTGCGAGCCTCCTCCATCTCGGTGAGCACCGTCTCCTCGGTGGCTACGCCGTTGAGCCGATCGCGCTGCACGGCCTGGATGGCGACGAGCAGGTGGCCCAGCTTGCGGTCGATGTCCTCCAGAGACGCCGGCGGCGTGGATAGCCCGACGGCCACCCTCGCGGCGGCCGTGTCGAGAAGATCAACGGCCTTGTCCGGCAGGAACCGTCCGCTGATGAAGCGGCTCGAGAGCTTCACGGAAGCCGTGACGGCCTCGTCAAGAATGACCACCTTGTGATGCTTCTCATACCTGTCTTTCAGGCCGCGAAGCATCACCGTCGCGTTTTCGATATCGGGCTCGTCGCAGCGGACGAGTTGAAAGCGGCGTTCCAGAGCCGCGTCCTTCTCGAAATACTTCTTGTATTCCGCCCAAGTCGTGGCGGCCACAGTGCGCAACTCGCCGCGGGCCAGCGCCGGTTTGAGCAGGTTCGCCGCGTCGCTTCCGCCCGCCGGACCGCCGGCGCCGATCAAGGTATGCGCTTCGTCGATGAACGACACCACGGGCTCCTTGCTGTCCTTGATCTCGCGGATGACGTTCTTGAGCCGATTTTCGAATTCGCCCTTGACGCTGGCGCCCGCCTGCAACAGTCCGATGTCCAGAGCCAGCAACTTGACGCCTTCCAGGGACGGGGGAACGTCGCCCTCCACGATCCGCAACGCCAGCCCCTCGACGATCGCCGTCTTCCCCGTGCCCGGCTCGCCGACCAGGATGGGGTTGTTCTTCCGCCTCCGCGCGAAGATGTTGATGACCTGGCGGATTTCCTGATCGCGGCCGAAGACGGGGTCGATCTCCCCCGCGCGGGCCTTGGCGGTCAGGTCGACGGTGAACTGGGCGAGGGCGCTTCCCTCCGCCGCCATCGCGGGGCCGGCGGCGCCTGGAGCGCCCGGGGTCGCCGAATCGGCCGGACTCTGCACGATTTCCTGAAAATGGTCCTGGAGTTGGTCCGCGTCGATCCGCTCAAGCTCCGGCGTGAACTCGCCGACGCGGGTGTGCGATGGATTGAGCGCGAACGCCGCCAGGACGGCGCCGGGACGGATCGTGGGCAATCCGAATCGGTCTGCCAGGGCCGCGGCGGCCTGAAACAGCTCCACGACTTTTGGCGACAGCGCCGGCTTTCCGCGATGCCCCACGGGAAGCTCCTCGAGGATACGCAACAACGCCCGGCGGATTTGTCCGCGGTCGACCTTAAAGGTGTCCAGGATCCGGGTGACGTCGCCGTAGGGCTCGTCGAACATTCGGAGCAGCAGGTGCTCGGGCAGCACTTCGAAATGGGTGCGCGATTGGCAGAGGCTCGTGGCGCCTTGGAAGGACCGCAGGCAGACGGGGTCAAACCGGGCGAGCAGCGTGCGAAAATCTTCGCTCTTGCTTGTGGTGGTCATGGACGTTGTTTCCGGAACTCAATCGTACCCACTGATCGTCAGACACACGGATGCGCGGCCAATCCTGCCGCGGGCGACGGCTAGGCAGCGGCCTCACGCCGGCGTTGGCCTGCGGCGAAGCGATCGCCATGGGGCCTCGCCGCACTGACGCCGTTTACAAACTGAACGGACACCTCCCCCAGTACGTCCGTGCGCACCCAACTCGTAAAGCCCAGGCGGCCCGCGGATTCATCCGACCCGAGGCGCAGCGACGGAACCTCGCCCGCACGGATACGGAGCTCCAGCGTGCACGCCAACGGATCCATGCAATAGTAGCGGATGAGGGCCCGCGTCTGTGCCGTGCGTGTCCCATCCGGCAAAAACGACAAATACTCTTCCCAGCCCATCGGTCCGATCCGCACCAGGAAAGTCCCGTTCAGGTCATACACCTGTTCGCCGAGGGTGACATCGAAGCCCGGGCGACTGTTGGCTTCGCCCAGCCGGTTCTGATCGGCCGACGAGACGCGCACCCACCGTCCCAGGCAGCTTTCCACGCGGATCGACGGGTCGTTCCAGTAGTCGCGAAGCACTCCGGCAAGCGTCATTCCCGAGCGTGGATGCTGGGTGAGTACGCCCGCGTAGCGCAGCAACCGGATCGGCGGCACGCCGAGCGTCTCCGCATCCACGCCCGGCGAACACCCGATGAACCACAGGAGGTATCCGGCGATGTCGTCGCGTCCGGAAAGGGCAAACGAACGCTCAAAGCGGTATTTGAGCCAGCTTCGATAGAAAAACGAAATGAGCCGATGATGGAACAGGTCGAGGAAGTCGCGTAGCGGCGATCCCCCTTCTTCTCCTGTCCCCCGAGCGGGCCGCGCGGACTCGACGCCCTCCACGTTCGCCCCGGACCGCGAATGGTCCACGGAGCGCAACACGTCGACGGCGTAGTGCAAGGGGAGGGGCGTGCTGACGCCGTACAGGCCCATGAACGTCACGTCGATCTGGTAGATCGACTCGTCCTCCGACGGCCCATCGACCACCGTCGCCCGCCGAACGTCCGTCGCCGGGAACCCCATCGAAACCTCGGGACGAAATCGGATTCGTTCCGCCGAGAGCGGTCCAACCCCACCCACCGGTGCACCACCCGCGGCGAATCGCTCCAAGAGCCAGACCGCCGGGAAGAAATCGAATTCCCAGCCGCGGCGGACCAGACGGTCGATCAAGGACCGGTCGTGTCCGCTCATGCTTGCGGTCCCAGGAGGTTCGGATCCCATTTCACAAACTCCCTCTGACCTGCGTGGGCGAAGACTGCTCGCCCCACCGCGGCGGGAACTCATGCACCACGCCGGACTTCACAAAGCGGACCGTCGTCTGGCTGAACGCGTTGATCGTCGCGTACCAACCCATGAACCGCTCCACGATCACGGCGAACAGGAAGGCGTCCCCCTCGCCGGCGAAGTGGTCCTCGTGCAGTTCAACCTCGATGCGCGACCCCCGAACCGGCGCCCCGCGGATCAACCGTTCGTCCACCGTGGCGCTGACGGTCACGATGCCGTCGAGCATCCGCTGGTGGGCCAGGGCCCGTTGCGCGTCATGTTCCGACTGAAAGTCGTACACGCTCAGAAGCTCCTTGAAACGCCGCGCGTCGGAAAGCGACACGTAGTTGAGGGAAAGGTGCGAGATCAAGCGCCAGTGCAGCGATTTCCCCGTCGGCGGACTGATCGTCGGCGTGGGGCTGAGGATGTTGCGGAAGGTCGCGCTCGGCGGCGAAGTGTCGGTCGGTTCGCGAATATCCCCCGCCCGCAGCGATCGCGGAAGGTCCCGGTTCGTGCAGGTCAATTCCATCGAAATCGTTTCATCGGCCGGGACCCCTTCCCGGCCGCGCCCGGTCACAAAGGTCATAAACGTATCCGTACCGTACCGCGACTCCTCGCCGAGGGCGCTCGGCCTCACGTGCGTCTGATAGTAGGTCGCGTCCCGGATATCCTGACCGCTCGGGTGCTGAAAGGAGTAGAAGGGAACATATTTTCGCTGGAGGCCCCCCTCCTCCTGCAACACGCCGTGGACTTCCTCGACGGAGTACACCTCGAGATGTCGCGGATCGGCCACGCCGCTCTTTGCCGGGCGGACCAGATACTGGGCGCGATCATGCCGCAACCGCAAAGGGTCCGCGCTCTGGGGGAACAGATTCATCACCGGGACGCAGTGGAGACGCACATTGTCGGCGGACACCAGCGGCGGCGGCTCCACGCGGCGATTGAACGTGATGACCATCTCGAGCGTGGATACCAGACCCAGCTCCCGGATCGGCCCGGTCAGCCCGTCGACGTCAAAGAACAAAAACCGGTCCTTGAACGCGAAATACTCTTGCAGCAGGCGATAGCCGAGGAAGGACCGATCCGGATACGGAAGCACGCCCTCCTCGGCCGCAAGCCCCGCGGGACGAACGTGCTCTGGCCCCAGGGTACGAGACGGACGCTGGCCCTCACCCTCGGTGCGGACCGTGATGAAATCGACGTGGGCGGCGAGGAGAAGGTAAAGCGTGAAAGAGGTCCGCGGGTCGCCGGACAAGAAGAAGCGCACCGAGTCGAGGTCCAGGTCGGAGAGCTTGGCCTTCTCCGCCGTGCGGAAGCGCATCACCAGTTCCAGCGGTTTGGCCGGCAGCGCCTCCAGATGAACCTTCGTCAGCCGCCAGGGGCGTACGGTTATGGGCCAGCAGGATCGATAGCGACACCGGGTCCCCTCTTGCGGAACGCCGGCAAACTCCGCTCCCTTGGCGACGTACATTGGCGCTTGCAGTCCGGACAAATCCGGGATGATCTCCTCGATGCTCATCGACGGCACAGGACGCAAGTAATGAGGCCAGAGCAGGTTCATCAGGCTCGCCGTAATCTCCGGCAGTTCGTCGTCGAGCTTCTGGCGAATCCGGCCGCACAAGAACGCGACCCCTTCCAGGAGCCGTTCCACATCGGGATCGGACCCTCGGTCGGCCAGCACGCGCGCAATCTCCGGATTGATCCGCGCGAACTCCGGTCCGACTTCGCGGAGGTAACGCAACTCCTCTTGGTAGTAGGTGTTACTCACGGGGTCCGATCACTTCGTCTCGGCCGTCATCTCGAGCGGCCTTACGTTTCCCCATCCGTCCGCCCCATTCGGCTACTCGCTGACTTCAAACCGCCCTTCCCGCGAGGGTGCGGTCGAGAAGCACACGCGGTGCTGCGCCGTTCGACCCACGAGCATCCCCTCGATGAGGAACGAAAGCGTCTGCTTGTCGCCCTCCTCAGCGCGATGCGTGACGCGCACCTGTCGCAGACGGGGCTCGTATTTGTCCACGGCCGTGCGGATGGCCTCCTGCATCCGCTGCACGTAGTCGCGACTGCCCAGCACCAAGTCGGTCAAGGCCGGCAGCCCGTAATCCGGCAACGCTTGGCTCAGACCGTGGCGGGAACTGAGCATCCGCTCGAGGTTGCGCCGTACAGAGTCCGCCAGAGCCTCGAAATCCTCCCGCGGGGACGGCTCGAGGCGTTCGCCCTCCCCGGTCGCCGCGATCCGCTCCAGCAGCGTCCGCTCCCGCCCCATGGAAAGCACCTCTTGGAGTCCGTGCCAGAATGCCGGTCAAGCACACGGCCGGCATCCTTACGGACGACCGAGTCAACGCCGAAGCGCCGCCCGCCTCGCGTATCACCCCGCCCCCGGCGCACGCCACTTGTCCAGTTCGACCACGGAATCGGGCAGCCAGTTCCACTCCACCTCTTCGTACACGAAGCTCACCTGTTCCATGTGCCGGTAGCTCTCGTTCGCCGGGACGAAGCTCATGGGCATGTACGGTTGGATGTCCACGATCCGGGCGTTTTTCAACGTGATCCGATAGTACTCCGCCTCGGATCGCGTCGAGGGGTCGATGCGGTAGAACATCGCCTCGACCTTGGCCAGGTTCTGGCCCGTACACAGGGCTTTGTGGAACCCGGGTGACGCCTTGTCGATAACCTTCACCACCCGGAGCGGGCTGTGGATGCGTATGCCCGTAGCCTGCCCGGTCGTCGGTTCGACCGGTTGATGCAGATGATGTTCGATCTCGAACACGTCGGACGTGTCCTCGCGCCCCTCCTTCTCCGAAGACCCCGGATACTCGCCGACCTTCAAGTTACACGGTGTTGGCATGGGTACTTCCTCCTTCTTCTCTTGATTGCACCGCCCTAGGCGGACGCCCCGGCCTCAAGACTCCCCACGAGACTGTCTGCCGGGGCCCGGTAGTCCACCGGACGCCACCGCAAGGACGCTGCCTTTTGTTTCCGGCCTCGTGGCGCTCCACACGGAGCGCGAGTCATTAATAGCAGATCGCGTGCCAGGACCATCCGTGCGCCGGGCGAACGCGGTCAGAATGCGCGCAAGTTCCGCAAATTGCAGGCGTTACGCTTCGCAGCGCGTTTCGCATCACGCGCCGTTCGACCCGAATGGGCCGACCCATGTGGGCTTCCGTGCCCGCCCGACCGTGCGCGCTGGGCTTAGGGCACCATACCTGGACCGTACGAAATGGCGACTCCCTTCGCCTCCCCTATTTGAGCCGCGCTCACGCTCCACACACCCCTCCGCATGTACGGCTCGCCGGCGATACCCGCGAGCGCTCGATCATTTGCCCGGCGGCGGGTCGAACTGACCGACCATCGACAGTTGCACCTCCACACCCTTTAGCTTGAAGTGCGGGATCATCTGGATTTCCGACTTGAACATTCCCGGCTTGCCCGGCACCGGTTCCGCGGTGACCTGCACTTCCTTAAGGGGGTATTTCGCCGCGAGTTGATCGTCCAGAGTCCCCTGGCGAACGTATTGTTTGAGCCATTTGTTGATCTCCCCAACCATCTTCTCCGCGTCCATCACCCGCCCCATGTTTTCGCGCCAGATGACTTTGAGATAGTGGGCCAGGCGGCAGGAGATCATCAAGTACGGCAACGCCATGCCCAATCTCGCCCGGGTCTCGTCTTCCTTGCCTTCGGCGGTGTCGGGAAACTTGCCCACGCGCTTGGCCGACGGGGCGTCGAAAAACGCGGCGTTGTCCGAATCCTTGCGCATCACCAGAGGGATGAACCCGAAGTTGCACAGGTCCACGTCGACGTCCTCGGAGATGAGCGTCTCGGTCGGAATCTTGGTCTGGTACTTTCCCATGGACTCATATTGGTGCAGCGGCAGATTCGGCACGGTGCCGCCGCTGGTCGGCCCGACCACGGAGTTGTACCAGCCGTAATTCGCGAAGCTCTCGGTCATCCGTCCGGCCATGGCGAACGCGGCGTTGGCCCACAAGTACTTATCGTGCGTCTCGACGCGCACGTCCTCCTCGAACCGGAAGTCCTTGACGTCCTGATCCTCGAGCGTGTAGGGCTTGCGGAGCAGGAAACGCGGCATACACAGCCCGATGTAGCGGGCGTCGTCGGATTCGCGGAAGGAGTTCCACTTCGTGTACTGCGGCTGCTCGAAGATCTCGTACATCTCCGACCACTTCAACACTCCCGAAAAATCCTCCTCCTTCTTCCCGAACATGGTCGCATCCACGCTGCCCAAGAACGGCGCCTTCGCCACCGCCGCGACCCGCGAAATCTCGGTGAGCAGTTCCACGTCGGGCGTGGTCTGGTTGAAGGAGTAGTTGGAGACCATCAGGCCGAAGGGCTTACCGCCGAACGTATTGAACTGATCGCGGTAGACCGTGCGGAACAGACCGGATTTCTGCCAATCGGGGCTGTCGTGGAAGTCGTCCAGCAGGTCCTGCTTGGCCGAGTTGAGCAGCTCGACACGGATGTTCGCCCGAAACTCCGTGTTGTCCACGTGGTACTTCAGGCTCCGCCACGCCGACTCCAGGGCCTGAAAGTCCTTGTGATGGAGAATCTCGTTGATCTGCGCGCTGAGCTGCTGATCCGTCTCGGCGATGAAGTCGTCGACGACTTGTTTGTTGATCGTCAGATGGTCGAGGTCCAGTCCCCCGGCCTTCTGAACGATGACGGCGATGCCCCGCCGGTACAGATCGCGGTATTCGTTGTCCAGGTCCCAACTGTCGATCAGGGTGTCGACGGCGCTCGTATCGACAGCTCCTGCCGCCGCCGGGGCGGCGGCCTGTTGCGGTCGTTCTGCCATTCCTGTTTTCTCCCTTGCAAATGCCTCACGCGCCGACAATTCGACGCGCAGTTCACCCTTACCGTGTTATGATCCCTGCGCCGGCGTGCCCGAGGAGGGCGTTTGGCCCGAGGGACTGGCGATCATCGCCAGAATGCCATCGCGCGTCGCCGGATCCTTGATCGCTTTGAGCAGTTCGCCCTGGATCGCCTTCTCTCCCATCTTGGGGCGCAGCGCCTTCATCGCTTCACGAAACTCCAAAAGGTTGCGAAGCTGCGGCACCTGGCGGGCGATCGACTCCGGACGAAAATCCTTCAGCGTGTTGAACTTCAACGACACCGGCATCTCACCCGTACCGCTGACGCGGTCCGGCACGTTGACATCCAGGGACAAGTTGAAACTCTGCATCACTGCGTCGAAGTTCGACTTGTTGATGTCGATCGGCTTGCGGTCGTAGATCGGGCGGTTGTCCTTCTTGAGCGTGAAGTCGCCCATCACCAGCACGCGGAAGGGGAGTTCCGGCTCCATTTTGCCGCGCAGCGCATCCGAGATGACGATGTTCACCCGCGACTCGCGAGCTTTGGAAGGTCCCTTGGCCATAAATCTAGTCTCCCTTCATCAAACGCCTTGACCGACAACGAGCACGGGGATTGATCATCGCCGATCTTCGTCGCGCAATCCACCCGGACCCGACTCACGAATTACTCTGAACCGTCCACCCTTTCGCTCCCGGCGCGCCGGGACTCCTGCCCCGCCGGTCGCCTTACGATCCGCTCGAGGGCTCCGTGACCAGGGCCGCCAGCGGATCCAATCGGCACAGGCTCGCGAACGACTCGCGGACCCGCTGAACGGCCTCCGGCGCCGGCGTCTTCTCCTTCAGGGTCAGCGATTTCCGGCACCGGTAGAGAGTCTGCGCCAGCGACACGGCAAGCGTCGGCTCCCACTCCTCAATCTGATAGCGCTGAATCTCTTCGTAGCACTCCTCCAGGAGAGGCGCCGCGAGTTGCAGGCATTGGGCGTCGAAACACAGTTGCGCCATCCCCAGACGCCACAGGAACCGGTCACGCCGCTGCGTGCAACCGACCAGCCCTTGCTGGAGGACCTGCAGGGCTTCCTTCAACTTTCCCGCCCCCGCCAGTTTCCGCGCTGCAACGGACGCCTCCGACAGCTTCCCGTTGTTCGTGGCTCCGCCCGCGGAAACGCTTGGCCCGCCGCGATTCAGGGCGAGCTCGCTTTCCAGCCACATTCTCGTTTCGCCCGAACACAAGGGCGTTCCGTTGCGAAACCGGAGCTCGAACACGCCCTCGCCGAGACGACGGAACAGCATCGCCGTCAGGCCCATGACGACTTCGCGGGCGGGGTCGAACTTCGCCCCCAGCCGCGCCATGGCCACGCACGCGTAGCGCTGCACATCGAGCCAGAGGGGATCACCCGAGCGGAACGCCGCCTCGGCGCCGTTCAGGAGGTGCTCCCACAGGGCATTCTTCTGTTGGTGAGCCAAGGCGTCAACCGCGGACGCCTCCGGCGGCTCGATTTGGACCTTTCCCGCCTCCGATGCGGGAAGCGCGAGGGTCGACCACTTCAGGATCCGCACGATCGCATACGGGATCGGATCGGCTGGGTCCGTTTTGCGAAGGAACGTACAAGCTGAGAGAATCGAGCCGAGCGCGCTCTTCGTATCCCCTATGTCGCCGACCGCGGAACCCGGCCCGCTCGGCGAGGCCCCCGTCGACGTCGCGCCGGCCGGCCTCGGACGCTTGGCCGCCAGCTCCTTCAGCCCGCGAAGAAACTTATCGAGCTCCGGCGGGTCGTCAGGCATCCGCTGCTTCAAGGCACGGGAGAGCGACTCCGCCTTGCCCACGCAGACGTCGATCGCGTCAAAATCCGCCCCCTGCGGCGGATGATCGCGAAACCACCCGTGGTCGGTGAACCGGCTTCCCAACGCTTCGATGCGCGCCTTCCGCCGACGGGCGCGAGGAGGGTAACAATTCTCCCAGAAGGTTTCGACCAGATTCGTCAACATCCCCAGCGCCGCCGCGAGCCCGGCGTAGGTGTAACGTTGGAAGAGCGCATGCCCCAGTGCGGCGGCGATCTCCACGTCCTTGGATTTATCGCGGAGCACGTTGACTGCGGATTGCTCGAGGAGTTGCCAGTCCGGCGGGTCGCTAGTGTCAATCCGGTCGGCCTTGACCAACTCCGACATCACGGACAGATAGTCCGCATCCGTACTCACGTCGGCACCCGTTGGGGCGTCGCCGGGTATGGGGTTGCTCCCCAGTTCGAGGACTTGGCTGAGTTCCGTCGGCGACATCCGCTACCCCCGGGCGATCGAGAATGGACTCCCGCGGTCCGCCCGCAATGCTCGGTCCGGCCTTTGGAGACTGATTCGCACGGGCAGCGCGACATCTCACGATGGCGCCCGGCCCGCTTGCTCGTCCCAAACGACGACCGAATCCGCCCTACTCGCGACGTCCCGATGCGTCCCCTGTGCCGGTACGGCGGAGTTTGCCAGGATACCTACCCGGGGTTGGAAGTCAAGTGAGGGTGGCCGGCCGTGACACGAAGTCCGTCCATGTAGCCGGAAGACAGGTTCCAACGGGAATTCCGCCCACTTTCTCCGCCGCTTCACCGGGCGTCGAGTCGACCTTCAGGCCCCTCAGGTCCTCGACGTACGGAAGCGTACGCCCGAGGGAGGTGACGAGCAGGAAATCGTCGGCGACAAGCTCCCGCGCGATCACCCCGAGGACCCCGCTTTCCCCCTCGGGATCACCGACGACCACCAACGAAAGAAACTTACGGCGGAGGTCGAAACGCCGCTCCAGCCAATGAATCCAGCCCGCGATCTGTGCGTCCAGGAACGACCCCATCACCAGCGGAAGGATGACCGTGGCCTCAAAGCGGGAGCCGGTGTGCTTCGCCAGATTCTCCCCCCAACACGCCACCGCCCGCTCCCATGCCTCCCAATCACCCGCGGAAAGCCCGCCGCGAGTTTTCCCAAACCACTCCCCGAACGGCATTTCTTTCCCCGCAGACAGCCACGATTCGTCGCTCGAACCGCCACAAACTCCGGCGAGGTCCACCTCTCGCTCACCGAACGTCGCCTCAAACCGTCCGGGCGAGTTCAAGAAGCGCGGCACCTCCCTTCGCAAGGCAATCAAGTCCCGGATCACGCGTGCCGCCGGAACCACTCGATCACTCGTCGGACCAGGCCAAGAGGCGGACGGAACCCCCGCATAGAAGCACATGGGAAACGGGCGACCTCGAAGATCCCCCCCATAGTCCAGCACCGACACGAACACCGTCATCCGCGACCGCGGCAAGCGCAGGGCGCAGGCCGCGACCGGAAGCCGCTCCCGGGGCTTTCCCGACCCGGCGATGCGACTACGGTAAAGCTCAAACCCCTTGAGCACCCATTCGGTGAACTCGACCGTCCAGGCCTCGTCCGTCCCGGAACTATAGTAGTCCGGGTAGGTCGGGAGCTTGCCGAACCAGCGTATCCGCGGATCGGCTCTCAGCTTGTGCGTTTTCGACGTGAACAGATCCTTCAGCGGCATCCGTTACCTCGCGACCCGTGGCAAACACCCAACTACCGCGTCGGTCGAGCCCCCGGCCCAGGCGTGCTTCCCCGGCACATCGTTCGAGGTCCGCCAAGCCGCATTCTGCCCATAACGTCCAACGTCGGGTCAAGACCCGGAAGCCGGGTCGGCGTTAGTCTTATTCAGGGCGCTCACCGACGGCACTCCGTCACGCACCTCGCCAGCTCGAACGTCGCGGAAGTCTCAACCCGGCCCGGCGGAAACGTCATCCCACTTCGGCGGCTCGGGCGTTTTCACCGGTTCAAGTTTTGGGATCGGCTCCGGCAGCCGCGTCTTGCCAAAATCGAACCGGAGTACCGCCCCGTACGCCTCCGGTTTCGCTCCTCCAACCTCGGCGTCGAACCCATGAACGACGTACCATGTTTTTCGGTCGTCTTTCGCCTTGCCGTATCTCTGTAAATACGCACAGAGCGCCAACGCCGAGTCTTCACCCAGCTTTTGCAGCTTGGTCTTCTCGACCAAATGGATGACCTTGGAGGAATCCTTCGCGTTCTTTGTGTCGGACGACTTCTGTTCGCTTCTTGCGTTGATGGAAACCAACCAATCGCCGCTCAGTTCCTTGAAGTTCCAGGTTATTTTCGAGTCGTCCCAGTGTTGCGATTCGCACGAGAAGTCGAGTTGCCCTCTCCCTCCCAGTTGCAGCTTGATCGAGTCCGCCACGTCACGGCAATAACTCTTGATGTTCTGAGGCCATCCCCCGCCGGGCGCTTGCCCGACGGAGCACGGGACTACGGTCACGTCTACCGTGTCGGCTTTCAGAAACTCCTGCCAACGGGAACACGCCGTGTAGAACGCCTGGCGGTTCTTGTATCCGGGGGGGGCCTCACCTTTCCCCAGCCCGCTTTCCAGCTTCTCGAACGCAACCCGAGTCTTCTCCACCTCTCTGAGGAGATTCTTGAACTTCTCGTACTGCACCGTGGCCAACGGGTTGGGCGCCAGTTTCTCTTCTACTAGAAAAGGCCATCCCGACGCCGGGTCAGGCTTTAGATTCCCAAGCTCCGCGCCCTGCGTTGCAATCAGCAGCTCCGTCAAGCGGGCGTCCAACAGCTTTCCCGCCCAGCGTTCGAACTCCAGCAGTTCCTTGGTCAGCCGTTCATCCGTTAGACCATACTTAGTCTGAAGGTCCTCAATGCTTCCCCAGGGAATCGACTCGAATTGCTCAGGACCGCGATCCCTTCGGTCCGCGAGGTTGTAATTCCCCTCGATTCCTCGGACCAGATTATCCCACGTCCCCTTGAAACCTGTGGCCATTACTCCCCAGGGTGTCTTGTCCGCAGCCGGAGGCGGCAATAGCCCCGTCACCCATTTTCCGGTTTTCCAGTTTTCTCCAATGACGTCGCTGAACCAACCCTGGAGATCGGTTTCGGAACGCTCCCACGCCGTCCCCTCATCCGTACAGTTCCCCATAGCGACGGATCGAACGATGTCCTGCAACGACTCAGAGAACTCCCCGGCCACTTCACGAACCAAGTTTTTGTCATCTCGCAATCTTTTCGCGAGATGTTCCCAGTTCAGCACTCCGTCTGTGAGCTTCGCAAGTTTGGTCAGCCTGCTCCCTCGATAGGCCTTGTCCCACGCTTTGACGTATGCGCGCATGTACGCCTTCATCGACTGCCGGAGGGCCGATTTGCACCGTTCCGGCAGGGACGGAGTGGCCGTGCCGCGTCCTTCCGGCAGACAGTGCTGATCGAACCGGTTCAATACGTATTCCAACCTGACGACCTCGGTGGCTCGTTCGAACAGGAACCCGGGAGTCGCGAGACGTGTAATCATGCCGGTGGCTTCGGACCGCCGCGTCGGCTCGGAGACGGGCCGTGGAGACTTTGCCCCAGGGCGGCTGAGTTGCGGGAGCTCCAGACCTTTAGGTGATGGCAGAGGCTCAGGCGCAGTCTGCGGCGCCTGAACATCGGAGGAAACTCCCGAAGGTTTGGGAATCGTATAGGGGGAGGGCTCCGTTTTGTTCCGCTCGTCACTGCGAACGAGTGATGCGAACCCCCACTCCTCGTCGTTCTGCGCGGCCCCCAAACGCTTGTACAACGTTCCCAGTTGGCACGTACCCGCGCCACGGTGGACGAGATCTCCACATTCCGTGAGGAGGGTATTCAGTCCTTTCGGGTTCCATTCCGTTCCTGGGTGCTTTTCGGGCTCCTGACCGCCCGGAGTCTTCGGTTGCATATGCCGGAACAAAGCGTCGACCCACACGCCGGGAGCGCCGTCCGGCAGACAAGACCCCTCCCGCAACTTCGTGCCGCTCCATTCGGTATTCACGTCCCGGAGTACGCTCCGCACCGTGTCCCCGTCCTCTGAAAGCTTTAGTGTCCCGCTCGGTGACCCCTCTCCGCCGGGGACCCATGTCAACACGTGTTTGTGGACGTCGTAGACGTTGCGTACGGATTTCACAAACGAAGCTTTATCTCCAAACAACGTTGCACTGTAGTCGATGGACGCCAGTCGGACCCCGCGCAGGCTGTCCCACATCGCTCGGTCGAGGTCTTCTTCGCTGAACCCGGCGAGCAAGGACTCCGACGCCGTCGCTGTTCCGCAAATCTTGCACGCTTCCGCAAGCGTTGTCCTGTATCGTCGCCAGATTTCACGCTGCTCCCATAGCGCATCCGCCAGGGGCTTAACGGCGCCTCGTTTCCAATCGAGTTCCGTCAGCGCTTTCTCAAAGCCGGCGTAGGCCGTTAGAAAGTTGTTCTGGCGCTCGGCCAATTCCTTCAACGTCGCAACTTGGTCTTGTTCCGTGGCTTTACAGGTGCTGAGTATGGCTCCATACGTCGCGTCCACCTGCCCGCACGCCTGGAGGATGCGCATCCACTCCCGCACGGTCTCCTCGACATTCTCCTGCGAGACCGTCGCGTATCGACTCTTGAAATAATTGGAGACGTGCCGGACGGCCGCCGTGATCGTGCCGGCCGGGTCCTTGTCGGCCTCCGCAAGCAGCGCCGCGGGGTTGCGTTTCAACGGGGAGTTCGTCGCCGCCTGGGTGAAGTACCAGTCCTTCTGCGCTGCGAACTTCGGGTCCTTCGTCAGCGGGGACGAAGCCTTCACCGCTCCCATTAGCGTCTCAAAGCCGTTCGAGTCGGCGTGCGATGCGTCGCCCTGTTGCCCAACGCACGCGTACCAGCGGACGTACTCCGCGAGCGCCTCCTGATAGGCCGCGGCATCCTGCGCACTTCCCGTCAGTCCCGTACCCTTGTGCAGCGCGTCGCGGACTTCGCCGAGGGCCCCCTTCAGCACCTTTTCAACCAGTTTGGCTCTGATCTTCTCCAGAGACTCGCCCGGCTCCATCGGGCTGCAGACGATCCCGCAAAGAACCCGGGCGCTCCGGCGGTTCTCCCAAAGTTGATCCCGGAACCTCGCAGCCTCAGCCGCCTGGGCAGGCGCGGCGGCGGCTTTGAGGCCGCTGAAATCCGCAGCGATCTTTTGGGCCCACGCCCCAGGACCCTCGATGATTTGCCGGTATTTGATGACGCTCCAGACGAAGCCGCTGAAGAGTAACACCGCCAGCACGCTGGTCCCGACCAGCAGCGCCCGGCTCAATCGCCGGTTGCGCACCACTTGCTGCTCGTTGCGAAACACCAGCCCGTGTTCCGGAAAGACCTTCCGCATGAGTACGTCCTTGATGAAGTGGGGGCGCTTGTGCGGATACAGGTCGTCGAGCGGGGGGAACTGGCTGGCCGCCTCATTCCCCAACCGTTCCGTAAGGTGTTTGAGAATCAGTTCGCCTTCCTGCGTGGCACTGGTGAAATACACGCCGCGGAAGAGCAGGTTCTTCACCGCACGCGGGTTGCGAATGAAGGGGAAGAGCGTCCGAATGTAGGTCTGAAGCGGGTCGGACAGTCCGCGGAACTCCTCCGGGAAGGCGTACGCCAGCCCCAGGTCGATCTCCTCCACGTCGTCGTTCAGGCGCCGAAGGCGCAGATCGTTGAGCCGGCCGTACAGCTTGCCGAAGTCGCCCTTGAAGTTTTCCGGGTCGTACGGTTCGTTGAAGGCCCCGGGTCGAGACCAGCCGAAGACTTGGTTCTTGACCGCGATGTCGCGCTCGGCGCGGTCGAAGAACTGCATAAAGCCGAGAATCTTGTCGCACTTGGTGACGACCAGGTACGTGGCGAACGTGACCCCCAGTTTCGACTGCAGGTCGCGCAGGCGCTCGAGAGCGATATGCGCGTCGCTCTCGTGTTTTTCCGGCGGGTCCCGTAGAAGATGCTCCGTCGAAACGCAGACCAACGCCCCGTTGATCGGGTATCCCTTCCGACCCCGGGCGATGGTGTCCAGGAACGCCATCCACTCCCGACGGTCACGGTCGTCCTGAGGGTTGCACAATCGCCCGGCCATATCGACGAAAATGGCGTCCTCGGTAAACCACCAGTTGTAGTCCAACGTCCCGAGTTGGTATCCCTCCGGCTTTCCCGTGGAGAAGGTCAGGCCGCCTTCATTGACCAGCTTCGTCTTTCCGCAGCCCGAATCCCCGATGACGATGTACCAGGGCAGCTCGTACACGCTGATGCCGACGGTTTTCTTGAGCTCGCGGACGGCTTTGAAGAACTTTTCGTTGTTGGCTTTGATCTTGGCGCTGACGTCCATCGACTGCGGACCGCCTTGTCCGCCCGACGAGAGTTCGTAGTCCATCCGCGCCGCACGCCGCCGCCCGGCCCACCCGAACAGCCTGATCACAAGCCACACGAGCAGTACCAGCGCCGCGGCAACGCCGACGATGATCAGCGTCATGTTCCGGCCGCCCAGTTGGCGCTGCAGGAGATAGAAAAGACCGGCCATGGTCCCCAGTCCGAGGAAGCCGAGGACGAGTTTGAACTCAGGGGGAAGGGCCTTAAAGGTCTGATAGAACCGTTTCATGGTTACGCTCTGCGGCGCGTCGGCTTCCCGCGCTCCGCCGGTGTACCGCTAGTCCTTCTTGGTCGGCGCGGACCCCGCCGCATCCGGGGGCGGGTTCTCGACTCGCTCTGCGGCATCTCTCAAATTCTTGACCGTGTAACTCCACGTGGACTTGGTAATGGTGAACCAGCTCACCAATACAACGGCCAGACAAACCAGCACGATCGTCAGGCTCATACCGAGTTTGTAGTCGACCCTCAACTCCTGGTTATGGCGATACGCGTCGGGGAACATCTCCTTGGTCCGCGTTGCGGCGTACGCCGGCAACCGCGTGAACAGGCGCCGCGTATAGTCGGCCAATTCCTGCGGGCGGTCGTGAAACATACCCTTGAATCCCAGACGCAGACAGACGAAAAACAGGTTCAGTTGCTCAGCCAACTCGTCCTTGTCCCGCCGATCTCGCCGCTCCGCGGTTTCATACTCCCGTTGCAGCTCGTCGCATTTCGCAAAAAAATCCTCGCCCCCCAGCGCCTGCGGGTGGTTCAGGACCGCGGGGTCCACCTCAAACGGGTTGTCCAACCAGTACGCACGTCCCTTCCAGTTGGTGTTGATCATCTTGTAGTCGAGGAGATAGACCAGTACCTCGTGGATGCGGTCGTGCCACGCTCGCTCGCACAGCGGATCGCCGCGGGCGATGTCCTCCGCGTCGCGCAAGGCGGATAACGCTTCGTACCGCACTTGCTCCGCTTCGGGCACCGTCTCGTACTTGACCTGACGCACAAAGTTCGTCACGAACTCAAACACCGGCCAGCACGCCTCGGTCAACTGCTGGGATGTCTGCGCTGCGGCTTCGGTCATGACCTGGACTTCAACACGATGTACAACGCCGGCTGAAAGTTCTCAAACTCCGCGAGCTGCCGGCCTTGCAGGCTCACCCGGATGCCGCGCTCTTGCTCGCATTCCTTCCAGTAGTCGGTTCGGTCCAGCCCGATCGTCTTGTTGATCCGGAAATAATGCAAATCCGGTCGGCGGGGCAGTGTGCCCGCCGGAACCGCCTTGATTTCCAGTCGAAGCCCGCGAACCGCCGTGTCCGCGATTCGCGGAGCACGAGACGGCGACGCGAGTTTCATGTTCAGACGAGAATAGATGTGTTGCTCGACCTCCTGAATCTCCATCCCGCTTACGGACAACCCCACGTACAATTCCAGGTTCTCGTCAATCCACGCCCGATCCAGCTCCACCTCAAGGCCCTCCGTTCCCCGTGCATCCCGCTTACGAGCGAACTTCCGTTCGAAGTAGGCCATCGGCCGCATGGCGTCGAGCAACAGTTCGATCTGGGCTCGCAGCCGGTCCAGCGCGACGGCGGGATTGTCGTGGTCGTACACTGGAGAGGGGGAGGGGACCAACTCGTCGTGAAAAACGGAAAGGTGTCCGACCAGGCGACTGAACGCGACGAATACGTCGAAGGGATGCAGGAGCGGACACTGCAACAGAGCGCTGAGTTGTCCGCGGACTTCGTTCAGAGCGTGGAGCTTCAACATATGCTCCAGGTTCGCGGCCACACCGTCCGATAGGAGCATTCGGTGCTCGCGGGCTTCCTTCGCCAGCACGTCCCCCTTGGCCTCAACCTGGTCCACCAGCGAGCGAAACATCCGGCTCAAATCCGCGTTCGCCTGGATCGCCAGTACCGGACCGGCGCCCATCGCGTCGAACTCCGGCGCCGCGCCGGGGCGATCCGTGCGGCGAACCCGCCCTAGGCGCACGGTCTCGAATCCGGTCCGATCCTCGTCGCCCACGAATACCCGTCCGCGCATCCTTCGTACATAAATCGTCTGCGGATTCTCGCCCGTATTTTCGTCGCGACGCACGACGGGCTGCGGTTCATATCGGGGCGTGCCGGCCACATCCTCGGGGTGCTCCAGCGGCACGGAATTCGCCCGCACCGTCTGCAACTGCGGCACGCCCACGTAGACCTCGACCGATCCCCGCGACGCGTCCAGCGCCTTTTGAAGATCGCGCGGGGCTACTTCCGTGTTCTCTGGGACCTTTAGCCAGGTCCCGTCCTTCAGACGAACGGCGCACTCGTCCAGACGGAGGGTGAAGTTCTCCAACGGTTCCTGGGCGATCGACAGATGGGCGAACCCCCAATGGTAGGGGCGGGCCGAGTCCAGCCCCGAGTTCACCACCGTTTCGAACCACCGTTGCGCCGTCTGAAGATGATGAGGCCGGAGGAACATCCCCTCCGACCAATGGACTTCGGTCCAAAAGCTCATGCCTCTAC
>CAYQZH010000001.1:38552-53123 GCA_964421865.1 uncultured Phycisphaera sp.
CGGAGGAACATCCCCTCCGACCAATGGACTTCGGTCCAAAAGCTCATGCCTCTACTTTCCTTGGACTGCCGGCCATCCTCGTCATCCTGCCGCCGGATTCAAAACACGCGCTTCGAAGCCATCTCGATAAACTGGCCGTGAGTGTCACCCTCCTGCACGTTGTCACGGGCGCCGATGTGGACGCGCAGCGTACTCGTGTAGTCCCCGGGACGGTGGAACACGACCGGCGGAACCGGAAGGATTTCCTGCTGCGGGCCTTTGAATTTAGCGAACACGTAGATGACCGAACCCTTGTCAAATAGTTTCTTCGAGGGAAAGTCGAACGACTGCTTCACCATTTCCCGGCCGTCCTGCTTGGCGCCCACGACGGTCAGCTTCGTTCTCGCAACGTTCGCGAACTCATCCGTATAGAAGTCCTTCGACGTCATGGACAACGTCCCCGGGGCGAGTTTCTGATAGGGCCCTCCCTTGGTGAACTCGTCCGCCGTCAAGCAGACGATGGTCACTTCCAAGGTTTCGCCGCGCCGCTCCGCCGCGGGCTTGTTGTAATCCAAGGGGTTCGCCGTGTTGATGATCGGATCCTTGCTGATCAGCAAGGTTCGCCCACCGCACCCGGTCGATGCTGCAGCGGTCATCAGCCAGGCTATCCCTACCACGGTCCGCCGCTTGTTCGTCACCACCGTCGCTCTCCTTTCGGATTCCTCTGGCGTAGGAGACACCCTACACCGACCCTGACGGATGTCAACCACCACGACCGAATACGTCTCCCAGCTTCGCGCTTCGAAGCTGGCGCATGTGCTGTAAGAACAACTCGTGCCCGTCGAGGCGAAGAAACTGCTTGATCGTTCGGGTCGGGTCGGGGCCGCCCATCGCCGGACTCAAGAGAAAGGACTGCAGTTCCGGGCGAACGGACTCGAAGGTCGCGTCGCACGCAATGACCGCGGCGTGCGTCCACGCATACAGGGCGCGGAGTCGGGCATTCACCACGCCGACCGGTCTCCCCCCGGAGGGGATCAACACGTCGCGAACGGCCTCCTGGATCGATTGTCCTTTGGCGTAATTGTCCCACGGCGTGCGGATGCGCGGGTTCAACGCCGTGTACTTCGACAAGAACGGACGCATCATCTTGTCGAACTCATCGACGATCTGCACCAGGACGACCAACAGATCCGCCATTCGCTCCGCCGATTGCTGCGTGGGCGGGACGTGTCCCTCGACCAGCGGCGGTTTAGCCGACGCGAGGCGCTTCCACACCTCGGAAAACGTCAACGCCGACTTCCCTCCCGCTTCCGCGCGCTCGCCCGCCAGGGTCGCCTGGAGTCGTTCGATTTCCGCGTCCTTGTCGGCGCGAGTCCGTTCCAACTCCTTGGCGAGCCTCTCGACCTCCTCCGACTGCTTACGCAACTCACGCGACAGTCCGTCGATATCCCCCGTCTGGTCCTTTTGTCGACTCAAACGCTGAAGCTTCAGCGTCAGGTCTTCCGTCTCTCGCTGCGCCTTGCCGAGCTCCTCCGCGCGTACGCGCAGCCGATCCTCGAGCGTGGTGATCTCACGCGGAAACCCCTCCAAGCGCTCGCGTTGTTCCCCCGCCAGCTTCTCGAGTTTGTCGGCCCGAGCCTGCTCCGCCTGGAACTGCGCGCTTCGATGATCCAGAGCCGCTTCCAGGGCCGCGACACGGTCGTCCTGGGAGGCGAGCTTTTCCTGCAGCGTGCGCACCTTCTTCGACAGGACATCGAACTCCTCGCCGTTCCCATCGCCGCGACCGTCCTCCACCCCGCTCGCCTTGCCCAGCGCTCCGATGAATAGCCGAAGCGCTCGATACCGGTCGGCTTCGGAGCCGGCCGCCAGTGACGCGGCGACCCCCTCCAGCGTCTCCGTCACGCGCGGGTTCTGGTCCATGTCCGGGTTATTCGTTCCGGCAGCCTTCATCACGTGAATCTCAATCGGGTGTCCGGAGATCGGACGGGTCGACGGAGCCGACCTCCCCCGATGTTACCACGGACGCGACGTTCCTGTAAACTGCCTCGCGCACGGGTGGTTGCCCCGGTCGAGCCTGGGGCCTCCCCGTGAATCGGATGGGTCCCGATGGGTGCGTGACCTCGCTCCCCCACACGGCGCCAATGTGGCAACTGCTGGCGTGTCCTCGGAATCGCCGCTGATGGCTGACGTCCACCGACGCGTGGTCCCCAAGCCGGCCGACGCAACGCCGGACCGTCTCGACTTGCTCCGTGGGGGCCTGCAGGAAGCCGTCCGCCTCCAAAGCGAACTGGCCGGCAGATCGCTCCACGTTCTCCAACTGTGCGGCGACCTTCAGGAAGATGAAACGTGTTTCTTCGTGGAACATGAGCCCGCCGAGGCGGTGGAGGCCGCCCCGTTGTTTGATCCGCAAGGGCCCCGCGCCGATGAGATGCACCTGCTGACCGCCGCCGTCGGACTCACCGACGCCCTCCGCGCTGCCCACGCCCGTGACAACCCCAAGCAAGCGGTCCACGGCGGCATCTGTCCGGGCGTCGTCCTCACCAGCTCCGACGGCATCATCAAACTCACCGATTTCGGCTTCGCCCCGGTCCTTTGCCGGACCCTGGGCGTGAAGTCGTATTTGGAACTCGCCGTCGCCCCGGGCGACTTCCGCGCATCTTCCCACCGAACCACGGGATGCTGGGAAGTCCTGCGGGCCGACGAGAGCTCGCGCGACGATCGTCTGTGCGGTTTTGTCGACCCCTTCAAGTACGGCAGCCGCGCGTTGGACACCTTTGAGCGCGCCTCGGATATCATCGCCCTGGGAATCTTCCTCCACATCTTCGCTGAACACCGCCACCCGCTTCTCAGCGGCGGCGAGGATCACCGCCTAGTGGCGACGTCGGAATCCATGGCCTTCTGGCCCTATTCCGGCGCCCGCCGCAAAGACCTGCGTGAGTCCCAGAACCCCGCCGCTCTGCGGTGGTGTGACCTTGTCGCCCAGATGCTTTCGTCCGAGCCCAAGGATCGTCCGACCGTCGAGCAGGTCCTTGATGTCTTCGCCCAGGTGGGCGTTCATCCGCGGGACCGAAGGATGCTCACGGAGGGGCTGTTGGACAAGGCGAACGCGCTGGCCGAAACGGGACGGTGGCAGGAAATCGAAGGCCTCGTCGCGCCGCTCCTCGCCGACGCCACCACTTCACCGCCGCACAGAGACCGAGCCGAGAGGCTCCGGGAACGCGCCCGCCTGTCCGCCCTCTTGCGCGAAGCCGAGCGGATCGCCTCGACCGACGACTGGAGGAACGCGCGGAAGCTCATCGACCAACTGCCCAAGACCGGACTCCCGCCCGACGAAACCCAGGCCCGGGAAGAGGTGCTCGACCGGCTTCGCGGACTGCGCCGCCTTGAGGACGAGTTGAACGCCGTCGAGACGGTTGGCGCGGACCTGACGGTCTCCGATGCGGACACATCCCTCAGCGTCGTCACGGGCCTCGTCGGCCGTCTCGAACAGGTCGCCGATGAGTCCACGGTCCCGTCGCAACGCCAAAGACGCGATCAGCTCCTTCAAACCCTGATCCGCAAACGCAGAGATCTGACCTCCGCCAAGCAGAGAATCGACGCGGAGCACGAGGCGGTCCGAGCGTGGTTCGCCGCCGTGAAAAAGGCCTGGGAGGCGGAGGATTGGCCCGCGTTCGAGACCTGCCGTCAAGGTCGACCGACGACTCCCCATTGGCCCAACGATGTCAGAAAGTCGTTCGAAAAACTGGAAGAATACTACCGCATCGTTCAAACCGCGGTTGCGTGGGTCGCCCACGTCCCGCAGACCCTTCCCGAGGACGACGTGACCCTCCTAGAGCAACTTCTCGCCGAGCGGCCCGAACTGCACGGAGACCCCCGGGGACTCTCACGCGACGTCGAGCAGGTCGCCACTCGGCTCCGGGGTGACCTTGCCCGAGCGACCGATTTTCGCCGCGCCCGCGAGTGGATCACGGGCGTGTCGCAAGCCGTGAACGCCGTTGACTGGCCCGAGGCGAAGCAACGGCTCCTCCGGCGACCCACGCTCGCGCATTGGCCTGCCGAAGTGCTCGAAGAAGCGGACCGGTTGGGCGTCGAGATCGATCTGCAGCTCAAGCAACAAGAACTCGTCAGGATCGTGGTGGGTAGCTGGTTGGAGTCCGCCCAAAGCACCGCCGACCACGGCGACCTAGAGCGGGCCATCGCCATCCTCAGTGAACCCCCCCCTAACGCGAAGCCCCTCGCCCAAGACACGCTTAGGGAGGTCGACAAGCGGGTCGAGGACTACAAGCGCGGGTTGCGCGAGCGGATCGCACGGCGCGATGAAATCGCGAAAGCAGAGGTCGAAACGGTCGTCCGCGACCTTCTGGGTCAACAGTTCCGCGATCTGATCGATCCCGGTCTCGTCGAGGTCCGGCTCGATCCGATTGCATGGGACGCCAAGACGCTCGAAAGCGATGCAAAGGCTCGCGTCCACGTCGCCCTGCCCTCAAGGGTCGTTCCGTCGGGAAAGACACCGCACACCCATGCTGTCGAGCTACGGTCCGCCGCTGCCCGGGTGATCGTCGTTAACGCCGAGCCTCTCGGCACGGACCTAGCATCGACCCTCATAGAATCCATTAAACAAGCGCAGCAGACGCGCATCGCGGATGTCGTGCGCCCGCTCCAGGACGGGTTGTTTCCCCAGGCCCGCGCCGACGCTCCTATCGACCGCCCCGTTCCGCGGACGACGGCGGCCATCCACCTGCTCGGCAACGACGTCCCCACCGAAATCCTCGATGTCGAACTGGCATGGGATCCCCGAGCGCTTCAATGGACCATCCTCCGCCCGGAGGATTTCCATCGGCGGTTGCGGGACTTCGTCATGGCCCGCGCCCAACCCCATGCAAAACCCCTGCTCCTGAAACGGTCGCCGCTGCTTGCCCGGCAC
Source organism: uncultured Phycisphaera sp. (assembly GCA_964421865.1). Classification (GTDB taxonomy): domain Bacteria; phylum Planctomycetota; class Phycisphaerae; order UBA1845; family UBA1845; genus SBAX01. The sequence goes on from CAYQZH010000001.1 coordinate 43,456, forward strand.
GAATCCGCTCTCTCCGTTGAGGTCGCCCTCCCGCCTGGACAGCGGTTTGACGCCGCATCCCGACCGCTCCGGCTCGAAGGGCGCGTGGACATTGCGTTGAACGAGCAAGCCGGACACCGCGCCTCGGCCACTTTCCCGGTCAGTTGCCCGGCCGCCGGCAAAGTTGTGGTCGACTCCGACCCCGGCCCCATCGAGGCCAAGCTCCTCGCCGTCATCGCCGCCGCCCAGGAGTCCGCGAGGACCGCCCTTGAACGCACCCTGCGCGCCGACGTGCAAGCCCTACCCACCAAGGCCAAGGTGGCGGTCCATACCAAATCCATCAAGCGACCCGTCGAAGCTGTGGTGTTCAGCCTCCGCCCGAAACACGGAGAAATCCGCGAGCTTTCCGCTGCGTGGAACGACAAGACCCTCCAGTTCGACCCTCCAGGCAACTGGCCCGCGCTTCTGCAAACACTCGCCACCCCCGCCCCCCAGCCGCCGACGGCCCGCCCGCGCCGTCGAGCAACAATCGGTTTGGCGGGGGCCGCAGCCGTTGCGTTAGCGGCGGGGATCTGGGCCGTCTGGCCCTCGACACCGAATGGGCATCACGGCGACGGCAACACGAACCGCAACGACAACACGCACGAGACCGCTCCGCCGAAACTCCCTGCGGATCCGCCACCGCTTACGCCTGGCCCATCCTGGACCGAGATCTGCAACGATCGGCGCAACGAGGCCGTGAGCCTGCTTCGCAAGGCAGACCTCCCGGATAGAGCGAACTTCGATCAGCACGCGGACTCGCTCGTCACATGCGAACCCTCCGCCCCTACGCCGTTGCTTTGCTACACAATCCCAGGGTTATGCGCGAAGGCCGATCGCGCCCCCCAAACGACAAGAGAAGGCGATGAGGTCCCATGCTACCCCCGCTGCGTTTCGCTGAACGACAGATTTACGTCCAAGCTCCCCGACGACCTTCGAAAGCAAATCAACGATGACGCGAACAAACTGGAGAGCCTCCTTGCCGGTGCTGCGTCCGCGTTGGCAGACGCTCGCCAACGAATTGAGAAATCGGTCGGAGAGAAACTCCATCCGGACCTCGTCGATCCGCAGCAAATGACGGTCGAATGGCAGCCGAGTGACGACGCCGTCTGGGAATTGGACGAGACAAGGACCTTCTGGCGCACAAGGGCACTTACGTTCCAAGTACGACTCAAGACAGACGGCGAGCCGCTGGAACCTCTGTCCGATGCCCAACCGATCCGTTTCGTAGCGAGTAACGGAAGTCTGAATCCTGAGCCGGAGGAGTTAACCGAGCCGGCCGCAGGACTCGCACATGCGGTGAATTCCTATGTCGAGCAATTACGGGACCGCGAGCAAAGGAAGTTGGAGCAAACGCTCTCCGCCCGTCGGGGCGACGGCTGGGAAATCACGAAAGCAGCCAACTTCACGAAGACACACCCTGCTTGGACGCTTACGCCCCCGCGCCTCCTCGAACGCCGGTTGCAAACCTCCTGGTACGTCTCGAAGCTAAGTTTCGATGCGGACGAGTGGAAGAACACCGTTGACGAGATCGTTCGACTAACCCAGCGCCTGGACAAGATGGATCAACGGATCGCCGCCCCAGACCACTGGATGCGGAAGCCGTGGAACGGGAACAGGCCGCCGCTGCTCCAAGAAGCCGGCGTACCGAAAAAGGACATATGGCGGCTGAAGCTTCCCCCGCCCTGGCCCGGCAACCCCGGCCAACCCGACATGCTCTACATCGACGCGAGGATCGAAGGAAACGACGGCCCATTGGAACCACCGTTTTATTGGCCTATCCTCGATCGTTACACCGAGTTGACGCTTACACCGCAGCCCCTCAGCAAGGAAGAAGTCCAATCGATCGACCTCGCGAAACTCGCACCGGGTGACAAAAAGCTTCTGCAAGAGCTTCTAAACCTCAAGCTGTTTGGGCCTCAACTCACGCTTGACACCGCCCCGAGCGTCGAATGGTCCTGTAACTCTGATCCGCCGCAAAGCGCCTCACTCGCCGTCGCGGCGAAGATCAATCTTGGCCGGCGAATGGATAATCCAATACCCCCCGAGGTCGACACGGACGCGCTGGACAAGTTGCTGGCACCGGTGGTCGCTTACCCGTGCCGCTTTGAGATCACTTACGATCCAAAGCAGGCCGCCCACCGCGCGGAGAAGATTCAAATTGTTCAGGGTTCCGCCGCTGGCGCGGACGTCGCAGCGATCAAGGAGTTCGACAAAGTGCTTGGAGAACTCCCCGCGCGAATTCAGGCCGAGGACCGTCTCGAGAAGATTCTCCACCCCAAGGAGACGGACCCGCTGAACGACAAAGATTTTCGCTCGGCCCTCGAGGAGATCTGGGCGGCCAAACGTGAACCCGGCGCCGACAGACCTGCCGCTGACACGGGGAAGCTCCTCCAGGGCGTCCGAACCGTAGCCGATTCCAAGTTGTGCTCGAAATCCCGCCCCGGCAAGCCCCTAGAAAGCCTCACCAACCTCCACGCGAACGTGTTCGTCGAGTATTTTACCGGCCTAAAGGCCACGTACGCGCTGGGGTGGAGCACTCTACAGAAGCAACCGCCGACTCAATTCCAGCGGGGACCCTTCTTGCTGCGGATACCGAGCCTCAAGCAGGGTGAAGAGGTCGTTGGACGCGTTCTGCGCGAGGTGTTTCCGGAAAATCAAGCTCCGGACGTGGCTGAACTCGGCATTGTCCTAGGCGCCGACGAGGGACTTCCACGCGACTTCGCGACGATGCAATTCACGCCCAGAAAAGTCGTCGTCGATGATGACCAAGCCTCAGGGCCTACCCAGGTACCTTTCAAGAGCCTCGCAGACCTTCGGAACGTAAGCGGGCGACTCGCCAACTACATCCTCGTACCGACCCTGTTCGACCTAGTGAGGAATCCGAACTTCCGGGCGGACGGCTTTGAGTCCAAATGGGTGGATCCCAATTTGAGCGCCGCGCGGCTTCAGGCGATCGAATGGCGCGACCAGGTGAAACAACGCTGACAACACGGGCAATTGGGGGGGTTCAGGAAGGCGAGCTGATCGTGAAATAGAACAACCAAGTCCAAGCAACGGCTGTCAAAGAACCTTGGGAAATTATCCTTGACAGGGGAATCCTCATAGCTACCATCCCCCCTTGATCTTGTGCCGTCGGGGGGCGAACGGGTGCGGCAATCGGTTCGGGTCGCCTACCCTCGGATTAACCGTGTGTCCCATGAAGTTTGAGGCTCGAAAGCGATGAGCTTGCGAACAACAAAAGCGTGTATTTCTTTCTTGATCGCGGCGGCGAGTCTTGGGTTCGTTCCCGGCTGTACCATTGCCGGACAAGAAATCGATCCAGACATCGGCCTTCAGGCCTCTTTGTCCGCCGGCTCGGATCTTGCGATTTTCCTCTTAGAGAATGCAGCGGCCTCGCTGTTTTAGGAAGCCCGTCGCCTGCCAAGGACACGAAAAACATGGAACGAATGATGAGACCGTTGAGATCTGCGCGGGCCGTTTGCTGGGTCGCGCTGGCCTTCGGGTGTCTGTTTTCCGGCCCCTGTGGGATCACGTCGCTTCAATTACAGGACTTCCTCGTCTCCTCGACCATTCGCACGGCGGTGACCACGCTGGCGGGGGTGGTCCAGGCCGCGCTCGTGGAGGCGGGGTCCACCCAGCCATGAGCCCGTACGTTCCTTTGCGGGCGGTCCGCCAAAGCCTCGTTCCAAACGCACAACGTTCATCGCCACGGAGCGCCGCCTTTACAGGCGGAACGGCGTCCCGATCACCGTTGCGGCATCTTTGGGTTCGATGGCGAGTGCCCTCAGGCGTATTTGTCCTCCTCTCGACGATCGGTGTCGGCGCCAGCAACTCGCGTGGACAAGGCGCCTCGGACGCGGATCCGTTGGTTTCACTGAACGAGGGCATCTACCAATACCTCGCCAATAACAAGGACGCAGCGATCCAACGATTCAACTCCGTTCTGGAGCGACAGCCAGGCGATCAAACCGCGCTTCTTTTTCGGGGATTGTGTTACGGACAAAAGGCCCTCGATGAACGCCGCGAAAAGCGCACCGTGCGGTTAAGCATGGACGTTTTCGAGACGGTTCTCAAGATCCGCAAGGACGACCGAGAGCAGGATCGGATCAAGGACATTTCCGTACGCGCTGAACAGCTTGCCGAGGGCGGCGATGAGGGTGAGAAACGAGTGGCCGAGGCAGCCGCCAAACACCTCACGGACACTCAAGAGGCGCTGGCGAAGCACAAGGGGCGCTCGGAAGAAGAGCTCCGGCGTGATCTAAACGCCAAGCAGCAGGAGTTATACCACAGGGCCGGGCTGGAGCGCGACTATTACCTCGCGATGATCGCCGACCTCGAGCGCGTCGTGCGCAGCGCCGATGACCCCAAGGCCGTCGTGCGCCTCGCCGAGGTGCTGGCGAAAGCCAACGTTGCCCGCATCGGCGACCTGCGGGCGCAAGGGATCGACGAGCAGGTCCTTGCGCCTGAAGCTGGGGAGACGCCGCAAGCACTCCGCGGTACGGCCCAGAGGCTTCTGGCGGACGCCGCCACCGCGCTGCAAGCGCTCCTGGAAGTGCCCAAGGAACAATTGAGTGCTGAAGACTTGGCCCGCACCCGGTTTTTCCTGGGGGTGGTCCGCTATCGACAAGGCGTTCCGCCGACGAAGCCCAAGGGCACGGCGAAGCCCCCCGCGCCCGATCTACCCATGTTTCAGGACGCGCAACGGCACCTTTCCGAACTTGCCGACGACGCGACGACGCCGCTTGTTTGGCGAAGCTACGCGTCGTTCTATCTGGGTTTGGTGCTTCCGTGGATCACAAGCTCGGAGAATACTCCCGAAGAAAAAAGAGAAGTTTTGCTCCAGGAGGCCCGCCGCCGCCTCGCCGACGCCATTCGACTAGATTCTCAATACCTAGCCGAGTTGGAAGCAACGGGGGAAAAAAAATTCAGCGACATGCCGAAGCTGGTTCTTCAACAGCGCGAGCTCATTGAGAGTCTGAGACCCGAGCAAAAGCCGCGAAACGACGTAAGTTTCTCCGCTTTTTTCGGAACTCGCTATGACACGAATGTCATTTTGCTCGGGGAGCGGACAGACTTGCCGCGAGATGTTTCGCGGGAGAAGGATTTTGGCCTTGCTTCCGGCTGGGCGGTGGATTATACTCGTGACCTGACTGAGCGGCTGGCCGTCGGCGTGCAAATCCGCACCGCCCAGCTTTGGAACGCCGGTGTGGAGCAGTTCGACCAGCAGACGTACGGCGCGAGCGTGGCATGGCAGTACGAGTTCCTGAAAAAGGAAGAAGGAAGCATGGGGCCGGGGTTCTTCACGCTTCAGTACGATTTTGATTACACTCTTCTGGGCAAAGAGGAGTTTCTTCAGAACCACGCCGTCCGTCCTGGAGTGAAGCTCGAGTGGGCGAACCGCCGCGCAACCTCCGGGCTTTTCTTCGACTATCAACGGCGAGACTACTCCGAGCCTTTGTTCGACCGGCGATTTAACCGGGATGGCGACTACTTCACCATCGGCGTCCTGCAAGAATTCAAGACCGTCGAGATGACGCAGGTGTACAAGGAATGGGGGCTCGAACCGTGGGGTTTACCGAGCGACGCCAGCCTCGACCAGGACGACCAGGACTCCGATGGCGAACCGGATTACCCCAATCGCTACCTCAAACCGTACATCGGGGCTCGTCACTCCTGGGATTCGACGGCGGGCGATGAGTTCGATCGCCGGGCGAACGCGTTGCTGGCCGGTGTAGGGGTCCCGTTGCCCTGGGGCTTGGCGTTCGGCGCCGCGGCCGTGCTCGAATGGGAGAACTACTCCCACGGCAGTCTCGTTGACTTCCACCGCCGAGAGCGGCGCGACCTGGTTCAGGAATACGCGGTCGTGCTCTCCCGCACCTTCGTGCTGCGTGAGGGGGTGCGTGCCAACCGCTATACGCCGACGATCGATCGCATGTTGATGACCGTGCGGGCCCACGCCACGTGGACTGACGACGACAGCAACGTACTGGATCGCGCCGGTCAGGCGGTTTTCTCCTATGATCGCGCCGTGTACGGCGTTAGCGTGGCGTTTACCATCAACTGACCCATGAGCATTGGAGGTGTCGGCATGGCGGTACGAGTCGGCGACTGGATCCGATTGGCGATGATCGCGGCTTCGTTGTGCCGCGTCGCAGTCGCCGAAGGTGATGCGGGCGCCCGGGATGCGTACGTGACGATGGCGTCCGGCGAACAGGTGTATCGCCGTAGTCCCGACGTCCCGAAGCCGAGCCAGATCGGCGCCATCTTCAGTACGGAGAACAATCGAATCAGCCCGGGTGAGAGCGTGCGGACCGGTGCGACGTCCGCGGCCATGCTGATCATTCCCGGCTACGAGGTCGTCATCTATCTCGAACCGTCGAGCGAACTCGGTCTGGTTGAACCGCCCACCGCGGAACGCGGCGTGGGGGTCCACGTTGTGGTTTTTTCGGGGCGGGCGACCGTCGTACGTGGTCGCAGTGCCGCCCGCTGGATGGTCATCTCGGGCGAGGCGGCGGTCCCCGCAGCGGCGGCGTTCGCCCTGACCCGCAACGCCACGTTGCGCGTTGAGGTCCGCCGGGATTCGGTGAGCTTCACCGGGGTCCAGGAGAGAGCGTGGCTTGGGATCGGGGCTTTGCCCGATCGGGCGTTGCTCGACGCGTCGGGCGAGCCCGTGGCGGCCGGGCTAACCCCACTCGGCCAAGGGCAGCAGGTCGTGACGCCGATGCCTGCCGTGGCGATACCGTCGGAGACGCCTGGCGTGCTCTTGCCTGCAGAAGCGTCGCGCGTCGTTTCGGAGTTCGCGCGATCCCAGAGTATTGCGTGGGTGGTGTCAGCCGAGCAAGGTGACTTCACGCCCATGCGGACCGCCGGACGGGAATCGCCGGGGTTGCTACAGCCCTCGGAGTTGCTTTTGAAGTACGACCAGCCGCGGGCGGGGACGCCGCGGACGCCTGCTCGAACGGGTTTCGCGGTGGTTCAGGCGGCGCGCAACCCGGGGCAAACGTTGGCGGAATCCAGCTCTCCGGGAACCGCGGTGGCCGCCGCCCGCTTCCTGAACGCCAGGGTCGTCGGGAGTTCAGCGAGCGGAGCGTTATCCTTTAACCGCTTCGCGCGGCTCCCGTTCGTGTTGGCCGGTCGTTAGACGCTGTGGGCGCCCGCCCAAAGGATTTTTGCGGGCGATACGATACCGCACGGATGCACTTCGGACAGGCGGGACCTCCGGGACTCATTCTGAGGAACGGATTTACTCCGCCGAGACGTGTGGGATATGAGAAGTCCAATGTTTAAGTACGTCTATGATCGTTTCATAACCGGCGTGTTGGCCCTTGCACTCCTTGCAGCCGCGTCCGCGACACTGCTCGTGACCGGCTGTCCGGGAGGGCCGAGTTTCTTTGAGGGGGTCGGGAATGTAAACGGGAACGTCGAGGAGCCCGTTACGACTCACCCTCAAGATTGTGTCGAAGTCGTAAACTCGGTGCCTGTTTTTCTGTCCTCCGATCGGAGCATTCTGATCCGTGACGACGTTGACGCCGGGCATGCGCAGCTTACGGTGACGACCGACAAGGCGGCGAGTTCTTTTAAGTGGTGTGTCCAGCGCGAGAATCCCGCGAAGGCGGCAAATGCGCTTCTCCAGTTCGATCCCCCGCTGGACAACGACGGCTGTGTCACGACAGCAACCGGCAGCCAGAGTGGTGGTCTGAGCGGTCATGTCAATATTACCAAGGTCATCGGAGACCCAGGACCGGGCAATGCGGAGCACGACGGCGAACAAGTCATCATCACTGTGGTTGCTACCGTGGATGACGTCGACGCCAACAACGAACCGATCCATTGCGCCGTCCCCGGCGACGCCCCGATCACGTTACAAGTCCGGCGGCCGGATGCGCCGCTCCTGGTGGCCCCGTTACAGACCTCGGCCCCGGCAGGTGCGAACGAAGTCGCCCCGCGAGGGAAGATTACGCTTACCGCGAAAATATCGGGTGGAAAGCCCTTTGTCCCCCCCGGTCTCAACTGCCCCGGCGGCGACACGGACTCCATCCCCGTTGCCCTCGTCCCCGACAACAACGGCGACCCCTATTGCGTCCAGTGGACGGTGAACGAGACGCAACTTTCCCCGCCGCCCAAGGTCGCGCTAGCGGCACGGGCCCATGACGGCGACGTGAAGGCCGGAAGTTTGACGCCCCAGGCGGACGGCTCTGTAATCGCGGCGTTGACGTATGTCGCGCCTTCCCCGGTGGGCACGGGGAACGTCGAGGCCACCATCGTTGTTTCCGATGCTAAAGGGGCCTCGTTCGCGCAGACCGTGACGATCAGGATCTCCGCGCAGAGTCTTTCCGTCGCGGTGGACGCCGGTCAATCGGACATCCAGCCCGGCGGCAGCACCCATCTCGATGCCAAGGTGGCCGGTGGAACGCCGCCCTATGATGCGTGCTGGTATGCCGCATCTGTCGCGGGCGAACCCGGGTCGCTGACGCTGCCGACCGGCCGCAAGAACTGCTCCGCCAATCTCGACTTGCTACAAGGGTTCAGCCTCGACGTTCAAAAGGAGCTAAAGAAGTTCCTGTCGTTGGATTCCGCAGCGCATGCCGAAGACAAGCCGTCGTTCTGCGTGTGCAACCTTTCGTCCGGCGTTGAACTCAGCAGTCTCTACACGGCACCGGCTCAGGGGAGTCTGGTTCAGCTGGAGGTCCGCGCCATCGACAGCGTGTCGGCCCGGGCGACAAGCGCCCTCGTCAACCTCAACGTTTCGGCGGGAGCGGGCGTGCAGTGCGGCGACGGCGTCAAGCAAACCAGCGAGGAGTGTGACACCCGCGGCGACACCGCGCAATGTGATCGCGATTGCACCCTCCCCAAGAACGGTGACGGTCTGGTCAATGCGGCGTTCGGGGAGGAGTGCGACGACGGCAATACCATCGACACGGACGGGTGCCGCAATAACGGCAAACTCGCCGCCTGCGGAGACGGCGTCGTCCAGAGGGGGGTAGAGGAGTGCGATAACGGCGCTGCTAACTCCAACGCTTCCGATGCCGCCTGCCGACCCGACTGCAAGAAGCGCCGGTGCGGCGATGGAACTCGAGACCCGGGGGCTGGCGAGGAGTGCGACGATGGGAATGCTAGTTCCGTCGACGACTGTGTGGGCGGGTGCAAGATCGCCAAGTGCGGCGACGGGTTCTTGAACCTGGTCGGTGCCCTCCCCCACGAGCAGTGCGATCCACCGAACGCCGCCGCTCGGTGTGAGAACAATTGTACGTTGCGTAATTGTGGAAACGGCGTCGATACGGACCCCGGCGAGGAGTGTGACGACGGCGACTTTGACAACACGGACGCCTGTCTGACCACCTGCCAGGACGCCTGTTGCGGCGACGGAGTGGTTGAAATTGGAGTCGAGGAATGCGACGGCGGGGCACTCCCAGGAGTCGACTGCACGGCTGCGGTCGCCACGGCCGTCGACACGCCCATCTGCAATGGGGCGGCGGCCCCGGCAAGCTTCCGGTGCCAGCTTTCCCGCTGCGGCGACGGCTACCAAAATGCGGCCGCCGGCGAGAAGTGTGACGGAACGGACTTCGATCCCAGCGCCCCGGGCACCCACGGAGTCTGCCGGAACGACTGCACTTTCTGCGGCGATAACATCGTCAACGGCAACGAGA
>CAYQZH010000001.1:53223-73207 GCA_964421865.1 uncultured Phycisphaera sp.
CCTGCGACGACGGCAACGCGGTCAACAATGACAGTTGCCGCAATGACTGCACCCGCTGTGGAGACGGGATTATCCAGGGCGGCGAGCAGTGCGACGGCGCGGCGACGGGAAGCTGTGTGGGCGGGTGCGATTCCAGCTGCGTCTGCGTACCCCTCTGCGGCGACGCCGTCGTCAATCAAGCGTCGGAGACGTGCGACGGGGCCGCCCAGAGAGCCGGCGTCGCGTGCCATGCGATCTGCCGCCCGACCGGGGGTCCGGCCCAATGCACCTGCTGCGGCGACAACATCGTCAACGGCAGCGAGACCTGCGACGACGGCAACGCGGTCAACAATGACAGTTGCCGCAATGACTGCACCCGGTGTGGGGACGGGATCATCCAGGGCGGCGAACAGTGCGACGGCGCGGCGACGGGGAGCTGTGTGGGCGGGTGCGCCTCGAACTGCACCTGCCTGCCCCTCTGCGGCGACGCCGTCGTCAATCAAGCGTCGGAGACGTGCGACGGACCAACCGTCGGACCCGGAGTCGTGTGCAACGCAGCCGGATGCCGGGCAGGCGGTCCGGACCAATGCACCTGCTGCGGTGACGCGATTATCCAGGCGGGCGAGCATTGCGACCTGCTGGTGTTCGAGCCCGGCTCCCCGCCCGGGCGCACGTGCCAGACCGACTGCACGTTCTGCGGTGACACGGTGGTGGATGCTGGGGAGGATTGCGATGACGGCGACAATAACGACAACAACGGCTGCCCGAACGACTGCACGATTCCGTAGGCGGCGATTCTCCCGCGCCGACTCGGTCCGGGCGCACTGGGCCGTCCCCATGCGTCCACGCCTGCCGCCGCCGCGGCGCGTGAGGGGTCGCACGGCGCGATCGATGGGTGGGTTTGAGGTACCCTCTGGGCTTCGCCCGTAGCGGCACGGGCGGTTGATCGACGGGAACTCCGTCTTTCATAGAAGCAAAGAGACGTCACGGAGCGTGAGGGGGTCACCTCGCGGACGAGGCCGGCGGTGGAAGCATAGTCGGGTTTGTGTGAAAGGACATGAGACATGTGGCGCGGTCGACAGGGAATGGTCCTCGGTTTGTTTTCCATCGGCGTGGTGAGTTCGGCCGGAGCGCAGGACGGTCAGGTCAACAAACCACCCATCTGCACATGGTCCCCGGTAGGGTGCCGTCCACCGGGGTCTGACTGCGTGTGCCGGCTCAGCCCACCGAACCTCCGAGCCGCCGCGGTGCTTAGTCAACTGGACGTTGACGGTGACGGCGTCCCGGACAACTCGCCGGACACAGACGGCGACGGGCTGCCGGATAACTGGGAACTCGGCGGCGTGGACGCGGTCGCGGGCAAGGATCTGGTGGTCTTCTTCCCCGCGCCCTCGGCCATCGTCCCGGGCACGCCGCCGACGCCCGTTTTCGCCCGTCGTGCCGTTCCAACCGACGCCTACAACGCGGACACGGACGGCGACGGGTTGAGCGATTTCGTCGAGGTCTTCGGTCTGATGTTCATTGATGACAACCACAACGGCATCCTCGACGAGGATGAGTGGTCCGAAGACCCGTCTAACCGCAACGGCCTGCCCAATCCCGGTGAATACCCCCTGGACCAAAGCCCCGCCCCGGGACAGCCCAGCACGCTGCAGGATCTACAAGGCCATTTTCTCCTGCACGATTATGATGGCTTCCTGTTCACCGATCCGACCAACCCGGACACCGACGGCGACGGAGAGCCGGACGGCACGGACTTGGATCCGCTGATCAATCCGAAATCCTTTGGTCTAACCGGCAATATCCTCGTCCGTTTTGAGGCCACGGGCGACCCGGACATCGACAAGGACGGCTTGGGCAACGCCATGGATATGGGTAACGATCTGACGACGGCGGAGGCGCCCGGGCTTCGACAATCGCAGGCGGTCGACAATCCCGCCAACTTGCGTCAGGTGTTGAAGTTGTTCCGTTCGGACCTCCTGAAACAGGGTGTTGTTCCGGAGTCGACGATCGAGGATCTTTTGGGCGCGGATTGGGACGGGAACGGCCTGTGGCGAACTACGGACGTACGCGAATGGTCTTTGGTGATCGACCCTGATCCTACCGTCGAAGCAACCCCGCCGTCGGAGTTTTTCCGCCTCGACCCGAACGACCCTAAGACGGACCTCTACCGTACGCAGACCTTCGAGCACCTCCGCGACGTGTTCGATGCACCCGATTTCGCTCTCTACGGCGGACGCGGGATTGGGTTGGGCTGGCAGGAGGTCCTAGAGCCTTCCTCGCGCGAACAATTTCCCCAGTTCATTCCGGACCTGAGAATCTGGGCGATCCTCTACGCTTGGAGGATGCCGGGGTTTGACATCGACGGCGACGGCTTCGTCGGTGTCCCGAATATCCCATCCACGGTCGCCAACGCCCGCGATGAGACCGTCGCATCCGTCGCACTGTGCGGAAGTTCCGCCACCGGCCCATTTGACCTGAACAATCAGGTTCCGCTGTCCGTCTCCGCGGACCAGAACGTGTGCCAAGCCGCCGAACCCTTCGACGACCGCATTCCGATCGGCGAAGCAGAAGTCCAGCCACCGGAGTTCAACGGATCGATCGAGGCCCCGGAAGTTGCTCGTCTCTTTCGCAGCGTGGGGTGCGGCGTGGCGGCAATGATCCCGTTAGTTTTCTTGGCGACGACCCTGGGCCTCGTAAAGTGGGCCCGCCGGCGCGGATGCTGACGCCGCGCGACCGGCGCCGACGATGGCGTCGAGGATCATGGCGAGCGGGGGATCGGAGGACGGATGGGAGATTGCGGCGGTGAAGGCGGGGGGTGGCGCTGGCGAAGTGCTTCGTCGGCTCGCTGCTGGTCCTCCGCAGCCCATTGCGCGGCCGCCTGATCAACCGACTCGCCGGCGGGCGAGGGCTCTTCCGCCCCTAGTACGGCTCCTGTAGCGGAATGCACTGCGGGCTTGGCCGGCAATCCGCATCCGGCCACGACGAGCGCCGACACAACCGTTCCCGTGCGGGCCAATGTACAAAGCCTTCGCCCCAAAGTTGCGCGGGTTGGCGGTCGATCGCACGGACGACCGTTGGCGGCTCGCGTCAACGTACCGTCTCGCCGATGAGTCGTGCAGGGCGATTCAATCTGTGTTTCCACGCGGCAACTCAACCGGAGTCCGGTATGCGACGGCCCCTGGCCGGCTTGCGGTGGTGAAGGCGACCCAGGCCGCGGACACGCCGGTCTGGTCAGCCGTGGTCGATCACCACGACATTGTCGGGCAGGAATGCGAGCACCTCAGCCACTTTCTCCCACGGAAAACCAGCATGATCCGTGGTCGGCTTCGGCAGCAACGTGCGCGCGCTTCCGACCAACGCGCAGAGTTCTCGCCCACTGCGTTCGATGATCCGCAAGTCCAGCCCTGACCAAGCATACTGTTTGACCGGGAACGAGAACAACCCAGGCCGGATCAGATGCACATGATTGCCGCGTGACGCCAGCAAACGGCCCAGATCGACGTCGATGTCGGTGAAGCGTCTCGCCGCCTCCAAGGCCAGCCCGCGATCCAACACGGCCGTACCGTCCGGTCGCAACGCCCCGCTCGTGGGGATGCCGCGATAGTCGGCCGGCTCAATCCAGAGATTGCATTTTGCGAGCTTCATGGAGTCGGGTCTCAAACCACGTTGGTCGGCTTATTATCGACCGATTTGCCCCGCAAACCAGCCCCGTACAGCCTCTTCCGATGTTTGGCCGAGCTTCGCCGTTAGCATTATCGGACATCTTGACTAGTTTAACGTTCGGGGATACGCCGTCATCTAGCCTACTTATCCAAACACGCAATATGAATGTAGGGTCATCCCCGGCACCCGGAACCTACCTGCGTGGCCCGCCTGCCGTCGCGCGTCCTGGGAGCCTGTCCGCATGCCCTCACCCGCCGGGAAGCCCATACCCACGACGACGGGTTGTGCCTCGGTGCGGTCGAGTCGGGGAGCGCGCGTGACAGCCTCTTGTCAGTTGACGCAGCCGCCGTTGGGCATCATACTCGTGGCTTATCCAGTTTCGGAGCGAATCCTCGGGTGAACGCATCCCCATCCATCCCACCCTCGACATGGGCTGCACTGACCGAGGCCGCCGCGGTCATTAGTTCGACACTCGATCTGCGTTCCGTCCTGGATGGGGTCGCGCGTCTGGCGTGCGACGTGGTCCGGTCGGAGGCGAGTTGCCTATACGCCCTCGGCGGTTCGACAGGTAAATTGGTCGTACTTGCTGCGAGTGGGAAATGGCGGGACACTCTGCCGGGCCATGAATTCGACGCCGACGTGGGGATTCCGGGGCGCGTCGTGCGTACCGCGGCGCCCATGATCGTGAACGACGTCCGAACGTGCGTGTCTTTTGACAAGAGACTCGACGATTTGGGAAGCATTCGGACACGTTCCATCCTCGCGACGCCCATGCTGCAGCGCGGCGATGTCGTCGGCGTCATCGAAGTAGCGAACCGCCGTGACGATGCTCTCTTCACCGAGACCGACCTCAAAGTCCTCCAACTGTTCGCCACCCTGGCGACCAGTGCGTGCTTGAATGCTCGTGCCCACGAAAGTTTGAAAGAACAGTTGGCCGGATTCCGTGAGGCCGTCCTGTCCCGCGACGTGATCCTGGGGGAGTCCCAAGCCTGGAAGCGGGTTCTCGAGCTCTGTGATCGAGTGGCGCCGAGTTCCGCCACGGCCCTTCTCCTGGGGGAGACCGGCACGGGGAAGGAGTTGGCGGCCCGTTACATCCACAATGGTTCGAGGCGCCGAGAGGGCACGTTCGTACCCGTCAACTGCGCGGCGGTGCCCGAGACGTTGTTGGAAACCGAACTGTTCGGCCATGAGAAGGGGGCGTTCACCGGCGCTCACGCCCGACGCCGCGGATGGTTTGAGGTCGCCGAAGGCGGGACGCTGTTTCTCGACGAGATCGGCGAGGTCGGTCGTCCGATGCAGGCCAAACTCCTTCGCGTCTTGCAGGAGAAGCGCATCGTGCGGGTGGGCGGGACGAGTCCGATCGCCTGTGACGTCCGCGTTGTGGCCGCCACCAACCGCAACCTGAAGAACATGGTGATCGACGGACTTTTCCGCGAGGATCTGTATTACCGCCTGAACGTCTTTCCGATCCATTTGCCGGCGTTGCGCGAGCGCCGAGAGGACATTCCCCTCTTCGTGCAACACTACGTCGAGCGCGCCCGGCGAGCGTGCGGCATTCGCCAGCTGCATACGGCCGTCGACACGCTGAGGATCTTGACGCATTACCATTGGCCGGGGAATGTTCGTGAACTGCAGAATGTCATCGAGCGCGCCGTGCTCATGTCCGACGGCGAGCACCTCCTTCCTTGCCATCTTCCGCCGGATATCGTCACGTCCGATCACGAGGCGCACGCCGACCAGACCGTCGGCACCCTGTTCGGGCAGGAACGGACGTTGATCCAGGAGGCGCTGAAGACGCACAATTGGAATCAGTCGAAAGCCGCCGAGGCCCTGGGGATTACGCGATACCATGTTCGACACCGCATCAAGAAATATGGAATCCAGAGGCCGGCCTAGCGGCCCGCGCGGAAGGTTTTCGCGGGGCATGGCTCGGGTAAGCGCTCAACCACTCCTCCGTTCAACCCGGACGTGGCGACGTCGCCACCCGCAGCCACCAGAGGTTTGATCGCCGGCGACTCCGATTGATGGACCGCGTGCCCGCCCGTAGCCTCGCTCGGGAGCGAAGCTTGTGTGCGTTCCGAAGGCGGCGGTCGTGGATCGGGGAGAGTCGCGGGAGTCAACTTCGGCAGACAAAACATGGTCGGTCAACCTGTCAAGGCGGCGGTGGACGACTCGCCGGGAGGTCGTGTCGTCACGGAGTCCGCGGCCAGAGAAATCGTCAGGCCCTCGGAGATCGGTGATGCCGGATCGACGATCGACGCGTTCGAAGGGCGATGGTTCGTGCTGCACACGCACGCTCGCCAGGAGAAGGCGGTGGCCGAGGACTTGGGCCGACTGAACATCCGACACTTCCTACACCCCTGGTTCGCTATCGGCGGATCCACGGCGGAAGAGCCCGGCGGGTGAGCTTCCCCTTGTTTCCGGGGTAGGTGTTCATGTGCGGGCGGGACGATGATCGTGTCGCGGCCCTGCGGACCCATCGCGTCGCGAACATTCTTTTTGTGGCGGACCAGGAGCGGCTCAAAGCGGACCTGGGGCAAATCCAGCGCGTCGTGGAAAGTCACGAAGCGGTGGACCTGTTCCCACGGCTTCGCAAGGGAACTCGCTGTCGGGTCATTCGTGGAACGCTGTCGGGGATCGAGGGGGTCGTGTTACGCCGTCGGGGACCGTGGCGAGTCTACGTCGGGGTGGAGTTTGTGGGCCAATCGGCCGAGCTTGAAATCGACCCTTCCTTCCTTGCGATCATCGACTGACGGCAAGGACGGGAGACTTCGGTCAGTCCTGCTGCGGCACTGGTGATCGGCGTAAAAAAACATTCGGCTCCGCGACCCGTCTGAAACGGGGCGTTGCCGAATGTTATCTCCCCCTCCCGAAAAAGTCACAGGCGTCCTGGCTTCATCGCCGACCGACGGGCAGGCGGCCCGCCCGGACGCCCGTTGTGACCCGATGCGCGCGCTAAAAGCGCGGCCTTACGCTAATGCAACTCCTCCTGTTTTCCCCTCTGTTCCAACCTCGTTGGAGTGCCGGGCGGTCGTCAACAGCGTCATAGAAAGACTCGTGATCCACCACCCGGTCGTATCAACGGCCCGCATATTACCGCGTCATCTTCAAACCTGTCAATCGAAAATATCCTAGATTCTCAAAATTTTTTTCGGCTGGGCACCGTAACGCCTCCGGCGATTTCGTTCGCCGGGCTAGGGTTTCGAGTCCCGCAGGGGATATCACAGCCCAATGGAGCCCCAGCCGGAACCCGGCTCGCTGGGGGTTCACCCCTCCGAGCGGTAGGCTGGTTCCGGCCTCTTGCGGGACGTTGAGACGCCTTTGGGGGGAGCAAACCGGACCTGTGAATTTTTCGATTCGATCGAGCGCCGGCTCCTCCCGCCATCGGCCCGGTCGTGGGATCGGTTGTTCTGAAGGCGCGTCGCCCGTCCGCGTGCCCCGCCCCGAAGGGACCCCTGGATTGTCCCGGGCAAATGTGGTACCATTGCCGTTAGCCGGGAACGTATCTGCAGGTGGACGAATCATGTCAAGAAGAATGACGATCATCACGCTACTGGGCTGCCTGGCTCAAGCAGGGAGCGCGGCCTTTGGCGGCGGCGGGAACGTCGCCGTCATCGACGACTTCGGCGGGGACGGGCATCTACATTGCCAGTTCCTTGCCGATCACGGATACGCATGCAGCGTCTTTCCCAAGGAAGGGCCGACAGTGTCGCTCGATCCCTTCGACGTGGTCATCGACACGTCCCCGGATTGGTCCGACCCCACCGGCATGCTCGCCGACTTCATGCGCTCCGGCAAGACGGTGATCACCACGGGGATCGCCCCGTTCGCCCTGGGCATTGACAGCAATCCCACCGTGCAGGCTTGGATCGGGGTCAATTCCGCGGCGGCGAGCGACGGGCCCTTGGTGACGGTTGCACGCGATCCGATCCTGGGCAGCATTCCTCCGGGAACCGTGCTCGTCGACTGCCAATTGTCCGTTTGCGGCGCGGTTACAGACACGTCCGGGCATAGCGGCGCCAAGATCCTCGCGCGCCTACAAGGAGGTCCGGGTCCGATCGGGGTCATGCGCAACATTTGGGAAGGAGGGGTGTCCGTGTACATGACACGTATCATTGGCGGGGAGATCTTTCTCAACAGCGTGCGTGCGCGGGTGCTGACGATCCCGACTTTGAATGCGTGGGGGTTGCTTATCCTGGGCGTCGGTGTGGGTATAGCGGGCACGGTTGTGATTCGGCGTCGTGCTCCTCGTGCGTCGCGTCCCGGATCGCACTTGCCGCTCCTCCTAATGGGCGTGTGCCTTTTCGTCCCCATGGCGACCGTGGAAGCCGAGGTAACCTCCACTCAGGATGCCGGGGTGACCTATCTGCGGGTTGGTGGCGCTGAACCCTTTCACAGCACTGCCAAGACCGTCGTCAACCTGCGGTCGGTCGAGATTCCCGACTCCGTTGGGCTGCTCGTCCTTTGGAACGAAACCGATGGCAAGGGTTCGAGCGAGCCGTTTTACGCTATTAGTCTCGACGGAAAAAACGTCAACCAGGTGCGCGCGACTTCCTACGATCTGCTGCTTCGCTACGCCGGGTTCGACCCGGCGATCGAGGCCCCCGCCGTTCCCATGTCGCTGCTCGCGGCCACGTTTTCGACCGCGTCGCACGCGCTGACGCCCTGTTGCATTGGAACCCCATGTCCGCTATGATTCGCTTGTCTACGTCATCCGCTTTTCGCTAGGAGGTTTCAATCATGTTCAAGAGAACGCTGTTGTTAGTCACACTCGCCGTCTTCGCGGGCCCGACGGACGCGGCTCACGCCGGAGGGAAAAACGTGGCCATCATCGACAACGGAGGCGGGTCCCCACTCACCGAGGGAGAGAGATGGCACCAATTCCTGACGGACCATGGGTACGCCTGCACCGTCTTTCCCAAGGACGGGCCGACGGGACCGCTCGACCCGTTCGATGTCGTCATCGACATGTCCGTTGACTGGTCCGACCCCTCCGGCGCGTTGGTAAATTTTATGCGCGCGGGGAAGACTGTAGTAACGGCAAAAAATGCCCCTTACGCGCTTGGGCTGACCGCGAATCCCACGGTCCAGGCTTGGATGGGCGCGAATGCCTCTGCGGGGGGCGGGGATGCCTTGGTCACGGTGGCGCGCGATCCAATCCTCGGCGACATCCCCCCAGGAACCGAGATCACGAATTGCGCGGACTTCCCCTGCGGTGCGGTCGCGGACACCTCAGGGCATCCCGGCGCCAAGGTTCTGGCGCGGTTGGAGGGAGGCGCAGGCAACGTGGCGATCATGCGCAACATTTGGGAGGGCGGCGTGTCAGTATACATAACGCATTTCGTTGACCCTGGAACTCCCCTGAGTGAGGAAATCATCTCGAACGCCGTGCGGGCGCGCACGCTGACCATCCCGACCTTGAACGCATGGGCGCTCCTTGCCCTGGGCCTCGCTGTGGGCGTCGCAGGCGCGATTGTCATTCGGCGTCGTCGTTCTCATTGGGCAACGATTTCAATCTTGTTCGCCGTGTGCGTTTTCGCCGCCAGCCCAGCTGCGCGGGCGGAGGTGGGCTCGACCCAAGAGGGCGGGGTGACGAATTTGCGACTGGGCGACGCTGAGGGCTTTCACAGCACCGACAAGACCGTCGCCAACCTGCGGTCCGTACCAATCCCTGACTCCCCCGGGCTCGTCGTCCTTTGGAACGAGACCCACGCCAACGGACCGAGCGAACCGTTTTACGCCATTGCTCTCGACGGAAAAAACGTCAACCAGGTCCGCGCCACCTCCTACGATCTGCTGCTTCGCTACGCTGGGTTCGATCCGGCGACCAAAGAGCCGAGCATCCCCATGGCGTTGACCGCGGACCCGGACGGTCAGCTTTACATCGTGCAGTTCGTGACCCAGCCCTTGTCCGCGTTCCGCCGCGCCGTAGAGACCCAAGGGGCCACCCTGCACAATTTCCTTCCCAACCATGCGTACATCGCCAGGGCGCCAGCGCAAGCTCGCGCTGCGGTTGCGGCCCTGCCCTTCGTTCGCGCCGTCGTGCCCTACCATCCCGGGTACAAGCTCGAGGAGTTTCTGCGCCACAATCTCGAACGCGCCGAGGAGTTCTATCCGTTGCGACGATACAATGTCCAGATTTTCGAGCCGCGTCACAAGCCCATGGTGGCCGAAAGGATCAAAGCGCTCGGGGGCGTCGTCGACTCCCCGGACACCGGGAAGCACTTGCTGGCGGCCACGCTCACTCCCGCCCAACTCTTGCAGGTCGCCCGGTTGGATGAGGTGCTGTTCATCGACCGTTGGAGCGAGATGACGCCGGACATGAACAACGTGCGAGCTATTGGCGGGGCCAATACCATCGAGTTTTTCACGCCCGGCGCTTACCGGGGCACCGGCGTGCGCGGTGAAGTCTTCGACATCGGGTTCAACACCGAGCACGTCGATTTCGCCTCGGGCGATGCGTGTCTGCCCAGCACTCGCAGCCCACTCATCGAACATGGCGGTGCGGTGGGAACCGCCAATCACGGGGCGTCGACCTCCGGGATTATCTTTGGCAACGGGTCGGGTAACGCCACTGCCAAGGGTCTTCTGCCCTGCGGACAGGGGATCGTAGCCTGGACCGGCAATGTTGCGCTTTCCGGTGCGAGCCGATACCGCCATACATGCCAACTCGTCAAATCCGTCTGCTGTCCCACCAATCCCGTGGATCCCAATTGCCAGGAGGATCCCAATTCCCCTTACGAGGCTGTGTTCCAGTCGACCAGCGCCGGAACCGCCGACACGACGGATTACACCACGTTTTCCTTTGACATGGATGATATGCTCTTCGACTTTGACCTCGTGCACTGCCAATCCCAAGGTAACTGCGGAGGCACCAGCGAGAGCGGTGACTGTCGGGCTTGTGGGGATTCCCGTTGTTCGCGCCCCCAAGCCTGGGGCAAGAACACCATTGCGGTCGGCGCGGTCAAGCACTACAACGACGCAAACAGTTTCCAATACAATTCGAATGACCGGTGGTGCAACCAGTATCAGGAACCGTCAAGCTGCGGGGTCTCTTGGTTTAGTTGTGCCAGCATCGGGCCCGCCGCAGACGGACGGATCAAGCCCGACCTGGTCGGGTTCTACGAATGCATCGATACGGTGGGCTGGCCGGGAACCACGGACTACGCCACGGGTAACGCGGCGTTTGCCGGGACCAGCGCCGCCACCCCCATCGTCTGCGGTCACGTGGGACTGCTCATGGAGATGTGGGCCGACGACAGCGACAATGACGGGAAGAACATTTTCGGCGTCCCCGTGGCGTCTTGCAATCCGACCGTTGAGAACTGCGTGTTCAAGCGCCGCCCGCACGCCAGCACGGCCAAGGCGGTGCTGGTCAACACGGCCAGGCAATACGACTGGGTCAACGGACCGTACGCTAATCACGATATCGGCCGCTTCAAGCAAGGCTGGGGATTCCCCGGCGTCCAGAACCTTTACGATTTGCGCAGCAAGATGATGATCATCAATGAGACCTGTGTTCTCCCCCAGTTCGGCAGTTTGGGGGTCACCGTAAAGGTCTACGCGGGCGAGCCGGCGCTGAAAGCGACGCTGGTTTATAAGGATCCTCCGGGCACAACGTCCTCGACGATGCACCGCATCAATGACCTTAACCTCTACGTGGCTGGGCCATCCCGCGTGAACTCCTACTGGGGTAATCGCGGGCTTTCGTCGGGGGTTTGGTCTACCTCCGGCGGAACGGCGGATGCCTTGAACACGGTGGAAAACGTATTCGTGCAGAACCCCGAACCCGGGCTTTGGACGGTCTTGGTCTACGCGTCGGACGTCAACCAAGACGGGCACGTGCAAACGCCCGGCGAGCCTTACGACGTCGACTTCGCCGTGGTGGTCAGCGGCGTCCAGCCGTTTGGAGACTGTCACTTTCCGGGAGGCGCGTATTTCGTCACGGACCGTGCCGATTGCCTGGCTCAATCCGGCACCTACGATGGCGACATTGTTTCCTGCGATCCCTGCCCAACGTGCTATTAGCAAGTGCGCGGGGATAGTGCATCGCGCGCTCGGTCCGGCACGTTTTCCGGTGAGAATACGATCTACACCGAACCGTGATCAGTCGTTCCGCAGGCGGGTGGTGTTGGCCAGGCCGGTGAAGCGGCGGGAGCCCAGAGCGGCCTGGGGCAACCCTTCGGGCCAAAGACTCACGGAGACGCCGAAGTCGTCCTTGGCCTGGTCCAGCTCAAAAGAGATCGCCCCGTACCACCGCGGGAACTTGCGGATGAACGCCAGGGTGAAATCCAACGTCCGACCGCGGTCCAGGTCAAACAGCTCGCGCACGGCGAGGGTGTGTTTCTCGGTGAGACGATAGTTCATGTCGAAGCCGAGCAGGTTCGATTCGCTCTGGTCGATGAAGCGGTATCCGATGAGGTAGCTGAACCGCGGGGTCCGCTCGACGGCGAGGGAGACGTTGAGGACGTCGACTTGGCCGTCGTTCAGGTCATAGTTCGTCTCGCTGAGCAGCGCAGTGCGGTCGTTGATCCGCCAAATCGTCGAGGAATTGACGTAGTTGTGGGAGATGCTGTCTTCCGGACGGGTGAAGGAGGTGTAACCGTTCGTGGTTTCATCGCCCTCGGCGTCGTTGAACACGCCCAGTTCCAGATCGTGGGTGAAGACGTCCACCACGCGGCGATTGTCGCCGTCCCCGCGCTTGGTTTGCCACCGCTGACGGACGCCCAGCGCGGCGCCGTCCGTGCCGGCGATTTTTTCGACGGTTTCGTCGAACGGAAATAGCTCGTCCTTATCGCGGTCGGTCTCCGAGGCCCACGCGGTGATCGTGGGCTTGATGATGTGGCGGATGCCGTCCACGTCGAACATGGGGGAGCGCACGTCGGGATAGACCCGTGTGAAGTACAGGCTGCCGCGAACGCCGACGCTGCCGAATCCGCGAGTGAGTCCACCTTCGTCGGGCGATTCACTCCAAGTCGTGCCGCGTCCGACCACAAAGGGCACGAAACGCAGCGGTCCGACGTCCACCGGTAGCTCCACTTCTTGGCGGGTATCGGCGCGGGCGGTCGACCCGGAGCTGATCGCTCGCCCATCGCGGAGCAGTTCGCGGAAGGTCTGATCCGCGGCGCGGTAGCGGACCATGCCCGCGCGGTTTTCGCTGAACCAGGCGCCGCCGTCGCCGAGCGATTCGCCGGCGAGGTGCAAGCTGAAATCCGGGAACCGCTCGGTCTGCGTGGTGAAGTCGAGGATTCGAGCTTGCAAGGCCGCCGTGAAGGCCCAGTTCTCGCGTTGTTTCTTCAGGTAGAGAAGCGTCTCCTGCTCCTTTCCAGTGTCGAACTCCGGCTCAAAGAACTGTTCGAGGAAGTTCCGGTCGCTCAGATACGACAACTCAAGCGAAATCTGCCAGTCATCTTCGAAGTATTGGCGGTGTCGAAAGAGAAGCCGACCGCGAACATCCGGCGCGGGGATATTTTCACGCTCGTTTCCGAGGTCGTCCTCGCCTCCGTCCGAAAGCAGATAAGTTCGCAGCAGCCCGAAATACCGATCGCGCTGATAGTCCGCGTCGACGCCGATGGCCGGACCACGTTCCGAAAAATAGTCCAGGCTCAACGTCGAGTCGAATCCCTCAGGCGTCTGCAACCCCAACAGGTTGAACAGGTGCCACTTGGTCTCGAGCTCGAATCCGAAGTCGTCGCTGAATCCGGTGCGGAGGCTCTTGATGGCCGTCTCACTGGTTTCGACATTGCCGCGAATAAAGGGCCAATAGGCGATGGGGTGGCCGCTGACGTTGAGCGTGGCGTCCTTGATCCGAAAGCTGCCGGCGCGGATGCCGGCCTGTCGTTCGCCGGGTTCCGGCGGCGTACGGTTGATGAGGTCCACTCGGCTGGCGCCGATGTGATAGTGCGGGGTGTGGAACTCGCTGGTGGTGAGGACGGCATCCTCGGCGGTGAACTCGTTGGCGGAGAGCTGCCGGATCTCCGACGCGCGAACGTAGAGCGGAACATTGCGCTGGACGAGCGTCGTCCGCACCACCGCGTCCAGGATCAAAGCGCGATCCTGGAGGAAATCGTAATACAGCCGCGAGGCGCGGATGGCGTTGAGCCCCTGAGACAACTGCACGTCACCTTCAAGGTACGCAGCCTCCACTTCGACGTCGCCGAAGCCCGTGGACATGAGTTGACGATCGGGGGAATCCGTACGCTCTTTTTTTGCCGTCGAACCTCGCTTCACGTCGCCGCCTAGACCGGCGGGCTCCGCACCCTCCGCACCGGGCAAGCCCTTCCCCGGGGGCAGGAAGACGACCACCGAGTCGGCCTGAATCTCCAGATAGTCGCCGGCGCTGGGCACGCCCCGGGCCAGGTAGACCCCGCCGATCATCGTCATGACCTGCCGACCGTCGTCGGTCTTGGACATGGTCATCTCGCCGCGGGATTGAAAATGGATGATCGGGCGCGGCGCGGGCTTTTCGGGTTTGGCCCCCAGGCCGGACGGGTCGAAAACACGCAGCGACACCTCCTCGTCTTTGCCCGGCAGTTTTCCGGCGGCGAAGGCCTGTCGGATGGTGTTGCCCTCGCGGTAGACCTGGGTGTCGGCGGAGGACTGCATGGCCACATCGTCGGCGTGGGTGGTGATCTCGGCGAACGTGCTCAAGGTCACGAACAGGGCCGGACCGGTGGTCAACGTGCCGCCGGTTTCGTCTACTTCCGCGTCACGCCACAGAAGAACCTGGAGGCGGCGGTAGGGTCGGTCCTCGTGACGGCGATTGTCCATCCAGACCACGGCTTCTTTGCTGCGAAGCTTTTGGGGTTCCCGTTCGCCGACGGTGAGTACGAAGTCCCCGATGAAATGGAGGGCGTCGGTGCCGTCATCGTCCTTGAAGACGTAGACCAGTTCGCCGTTGAGCTGGACGGGGAACTCGGTGATGCCGCTGGGGAGCAGGGGTTGTTCGATGCGGTCGGCGAGCGGCGCGGGCTGCTGCCCGTACGCGGCGGCGCCGAGACAGCATAGTACGGCCAGCCGACCGATCCGAGGCCGCGTCCACATTCAGGATTGGACCCAAAAAGGAGAGGGTCAATCACGGGACGACGCGAAGGTTCCGCGCCTCGTCCGCCGCCGTCCCGCTGGTGCGAGAAGCCATTCTCGCACCAAAGGGGCAGTATAGGCGGCCGGTCGCGCGTGTCAATTGAACGGGGCAGGAAGGACCGGCGAACGGGCTTTTTCGGGTGCCGGGGATCCCGGCGCGCCGGGGTCTGCCCGCGCAGGTCGCCTGAAACGCCGAAAAGGGGGTGTCATTCCCGACCCCGCGGCAGAAAAGGCAATAACTTGAAAAAAAGTTATCGGGGGGCTTTCCCGGGGCTTGACGTTGTGGTATCATACGAACGCTACAAGCGGGCGGTTTCGGCGGCGTTTATCGGTTCTACACTTTGGCGTAGGCGATCCGCGTCGCGCCCGTGGCAAACAGTTTACTCGCCGTCCAATCCCCCATTGGACGGTTCCCTAAGGCCCGGTTCACCCCACCGGGCCGCTTTTTTGCGCGGGCGGCTCACGGCGCGGACGGCGAAGTCACTACGGTGGTCGCTGAGGCGGAGCGGCTGCGGGCGAGCAAGTCGATGTTCTTTCGTACCGCTTCCGGTGAGAAGCTTATGATGAGCCGATCGTCCGCGACGGCGAGCGCCGGGCCTGCGATCCCAAAGTAAAGGTACCACACGCCGTCCGCGTCGCGGCGAAGCTGGATCGACGCTTCCTTGGCCAGTTCGACCTGGGCTGCGTCCAGCACGCGGTCCAGGTTGCGACGGACGGTCGCGGGGTCGTCCACCGGGATCATCCGCGTCCAGGCGAAGGGAAGTCGAAGGGCGTATTGCGGGTAATCGTGGATGACCATCGGCTCACGCAAGTGGGCGAGGATGTCCGCGTCGATGGACACGCCCGCCCGCTCTTGCAACCGCTCCCAAAACTCGCGGCTCTTTCGCTCGGCCTGGGGACTCCTCGTACTGAGGTACGCTTTGGACACGGTGTTGATTAGGGCGCGGGGTTCCACATCGAGGACGATAAACCAGGTCGCCTCGTCGGGGATCACGCCCGGCGGGAGGCCGGCGTCGGCGTCGCGGGTGATGGGCGCCCATTCGTCACGGTCGCCGCGACGCAGAAACGCACCGGCGGCGATGGCGCGGCCGCGTCGCCCCAGGGTCCACAATCCCCGATCGACCCCGGTCAGAAATAGGGTTTCTTGCACCCGTTCGATCTTGGAAACGAGTAAATCATCGGCTGCGGCACGGGCGGCGTCGAAGCGAATCTGACCGGCCAGCGACGCGGCAGACCCGCCGGCAGTTTCCCATGCTTTGCTGAACCACGCGTCGTCCGCCAGGCTCAACGTACGGTCGGCCATCGTCGCCACGATGCGCTCGAAGCTGCCCGCTCCCATCGCGACGACATAGTGGTCCCCCACCGCTCCCCAGGTCAGCTCGACCCAATCGGGGAGGCGGTTGTCGCGCAGAGTAAACACCGCGGCGCCGTCGCGCTCGCGGCGGGAGAGAGTCGAGTTCTCGCTGTTCGTGTAGCTGCTCAGGAGGTGCTGAATGCGTTGCTCGATGCGGGTGTTGGCGCCGTTGGTGCGGAGGATGAGGGCCGCGTGAAGCCCGGCCAGTTGGTGTCCGCCGTCCGGACGCGGCGCAGCTCGGAAGTCCAGCAGCACTCCCGCGTGCGGGTAGTCGAGCAACTCCGAAATCGCGGCGAACTCGTCAACCCATATCCGCGTTCGCTTGCTGAGTGCGGATAGAAGGCCGAAGTCCTGGGCACGCTCGATCACGAACGCGGCCAACCCCAACGAGGAGGCCGCACGACCGCCTGGCGCATCGGAATCGGAACCGGCTACAAAGTAGGAGGCGACGGCGTCTTTCGGAACCGCCTGGGTCAGCGACTCCGGCACCGAGCCGAGCGCGACGCTGGGCGGGACGACGATCGCTACGGCGATCAGGCTCGGCCATCGTCGCCACCGGCTTGTCCTGAGCCTCGAAGGACTCGAAGGAACTGCTATTCTGGGGAATCTGTTCATTTCGGGGTATTGTACCGGCCTGGGACGGGCGACGGGGCCGGGGGCGGGTCGAATCTTGTGCAGTCAACGCCGACGCCGAATTGGGGTACACTGCAACCATGCCCCGGCGAATCCGGTTTCGGGTATCCCTGGCCCGTAAGATCAGCCTGCTATTCGGCGCGGCGGTTCTACTCACCATCGCGGCCACGCTGCTATTCCCGTGGTTACACATGACGGCGCTGAATGAGCAATCCATGCTCTGGCAGGCGAAGCGTGTGGCCGCCGCAGCGTACCTCGCCGCGGACCTCCACCAGCCGGATTGGCGGATGACGGAGCAAGAACTTGGTCGGGAGTGGCCCGATTTGGTACGGGAGTTGGGGGCGCTTCCGCATCAACGACCGCGTCTGGTCCCCATCGGGAGCGAGGGACCGGGGTTCCAGGCGGACGCCATCGAACGCCTCATCCGCAATCCTGGGCAGCAATCCTACTGGCGGATTCAAGACGAAGGCCGGATGTTCCGGTTCGCCATGGCCGTCCGCGGCGCCGCCGTCGATCCCCATCCCGATGTGCTCCACGGAATCATCGACGTGGCCTTGCCCATCGCCCAGGACGAGGGGGTGTGGAATTCCGTGGTGACGGCGCTGGCCGGGGCGAGCGGCGCGGTGCTGGCGATCCTCGCGTTCTACATGATCGCGCAGCGGATTGTGCTCTCGCCGGTGACGAGCTTGCGAAGGGCCGCCGAGCAGGTTGCGACCGGGGACATCGGCGTCCGCTCCGCGATCACCACGGGGGACGAGTTCGAGGAGCTGTCGGACGCCTTCAACGACATGCTCGCGCACCTCAAGGCCGCCCAGGACGAGCAGCGTACGATCAACCGTTCGCTGGATATCAAGCTCGGCGAACTGGCCGAAACCAACGTCGCCTTGTACGAGTCGAACCGGCTGAAGAGCGAGTTTCTCGCCAACGTCACGCATGAACTCCGCACGCCGTTGGTGTCGATCATCGGCTTCGCCGAGCTGCTCCGCGACGCGGTGCAAACCCCGGAGGTGGACTCCCAGCGCCTGGGACGGTACTCGGAAAACATCCTGACCAGCGGGCGGAGTCTGTTGGAAATCATCAATGACCTGCTGGACCTGGCCAAGGTCGAGGCGGGCAAGCTCGAGCTGCACGTCTCCGAGTTCTCGATCGCGGAACTGTGCACGGACCTGATGGACTTCGTCCGCCCGCTGGCCGACAAGCGGAACCAGACGCTGGACGCGCGGCTGGCGGCGGACCTCCCCCGCTGTCGAAGCGACTCCGGCAAAATCAAGCAAATCCTCTACAACCTGCTGAGCAACGCGGTGAAGTTTACGCCGACCGGCGGGGCCGTCTCGCTCAACGTCGACCGCGACGGCGACCAGGGCGTCCGATTGATCGTTCGCGACACCGGACCGGGCATCCCCACATCGCAGCGTCAGGCCATCTTCGAGAAGTTTCACCAACTGGATTCCTCGGAGACCCGCGAGCACGCGGGGACCGGACTCGGTCTGGCGATCACCAAGGACCTGGTTCAGATACTGGGGGGAACCATCGAGTTGGAAAGCACGCCGGGTGAGGGTGCGGCCTTCATCGTCGTGCTGCCGATTCACACCGAGCGCGCCGTTCCTCGCCCGCCGATCCGGCTGACGTAGTGCTGGAAACCAGCCAAAACTTTGGGTGGCATGGCCAAGCGCAGCGCCGCCATGCCGAACATGACATGCCGGCACCCAACTCCGTTGGGCTTGGGCACGCCACCCAGAACCGAGAGTGCAAGCTGCGTCAAAGCACCAGGCGGTGGTTGGAAAAAACCCGCCGGCGCGCCTAGGATCATCAGGCGGCGGATCGCGGCGAACGCGGTGCCGTTGCATGGCCCGCGGAATTCGGATAGCCTGGGGTGTGAGGATGGGAGAGCTGCGGTCGCCGACGGGGTGGCTCCGCGATAATCTGTTTCAGCGTGCGCATCGATCGTGACGATATGAGGGCGTATTTCCACCGGTAAAGAACCGGGGCCCCTGGGAACGCAAGGACGCTGGTAGGAGCAGGGTATGCCGACGGTTCGAGGCCCCGGAAGCAGTAGCGGCGATGGCGGCGGACGGGTCCGCCGGGCCAGCACGTGCAGCTTCTGCGGCAAAGGACAGCGCGACGCCGGTCCAATGGTCGAGGGGCCGCGCGACGTCTTCATCTGCAAGGCCTGCGTCGAACTCTGCCACAACATCATCAAGCAGGAGACGCGGCGGGCGTCGACCTCGCGGGCGGTGGTCCGTGAGATTCCGACCCCGCGCGAGATTCACTCGTTCCTCGAGCAATACTGCATCGGCCAGGAGCGGGCCAAACGCATCCTCGCCGTCGCCGTCCACAACCACTACAAGCGGCTCCAGCACGTCGACGCCGGCGGCGTCGACGAAGTGGAGATTGATAAGTCCAACGTTCTGGTGCTGGGGCCGACCGGCTCGGGCAAGACCTTGCTCGCCAAAACCCTCGCCCGGATGCTCAACGTCCCCTTCGCCATCGGCGACGCCACGACGCTGACCGAGGCCGGTTACGTCGGCGAGGACGTCGAGAACATCCTCCTGCGTCTGCTGCAGAACGCCGAGTTCGACCTGGAACTCGCCCAGCGCGGCATCGTGTACATCGACGAGATCGACAAGATCGGGCGCACGTCGCACAACGTCAGCATCACGCGAGACGTCTCCGGCGAGGGCGTGCAGCAGAGCCTGCTGAAGATGCTCGAAGGGACGGTCTCCAACATCCCGCCGCAGGGCGGGCGGAAGCATCCCGAGCAGCAGTACATCCAGATGGACACCACGCACATCCTGTTTGTCTGCGGCGGAACGTTCGTCGGACTTTCGGACATCATCCGTCGCCGATTGGGGCAGAGCGCCATCGGGTTCAGCAACGAGGGCGAGCCGCGGGACGTGACCAAGGAGGAGGGCGAGGTGCTCGCAGCGGTGAGTCCGGAGGATCTGGTCGAGTTTGGGATGATCCCCGAGTTGGTGGGCCGATTGCCCGTCGTCGCCACGCTCGAACCACTCGACGTGGACACGCTGATGCGGATCCTCACCGAGCCGAAGAACGCGTTGGTCAAGCAATATCAAAAGCTCTTCGAATACGAGAGCTGTCCGCTCGAGTTCGAGCCGGACGCGCTGCGGGCGATCGCCGAGAAGGCCCAGGAGCGGAAGACGGGCGCCCGCGGCCTGCGGGCGGTGATGGAAGAGCTGATGCTGGGGCCGATGTACGAACTGCCCGATCACGCCGACACGGGAAAGAAAATCGTGACCTCGGCCGTCGTGT
>CAYQZH010000002.1:0-51015 GCA_964421865.1 uncultured Phycisphaera sp.
GTTTGAAGTATGCCGTCCACTCCGGCGTGCCGCAGTCGAGCGACGCCGCGATCGCACCTAGCAGCGACCACGACGCGGCGACGGACTGCCGCGGGAAGACGGCGTGTCCCGCGCAGTCCCTCGCCAGCGCTCCCTGACACCAGCCGACGCGGAGCCGCGATGCCGGAGATTTTGGCTCGAAAGCAACTTTGGACGACGCCGGCGCAATCGCCTCGGCAACCGATTCAGCGCCGCCGCCCCTCGGGGAACCGCACCTCGGCAAGCCGCACCGGGCACAGTAGCGACACGGACGCCGGTCCATGGCGCCGCACCGCGGGCAGGCTCGCGGCGCAGACCGCCGGATGGCCGCGGCGACGGCCAACAGTAGAACTACGATCAGTAGCGCCAGCACGTCGATTTGTCCACACGCATCCATCATCGCACACGACCGCCGCCTTGCGCCGTCCCGTCCGAGTCGGGGCGGCTCCTTGCTCTATGAGTGCCCACCAGTGGCACTCCGCCTTGTATTGTCTTTCCGGCTCGCCGCGAGCCCGCCGCAACCCCGGACGGGGGGTGACGCCGACGCGCCCAGTTTTCGCCGTCCATGCCGGCTCGGAGCCCACCTGTGCGCAGCGGCGTGGACAGTCCCGGCCATGGACCCCGCTTTGTGGTGTCTTGCGGGCGGGTGGGCGGTTGGGGTTATCGAACGGTTTTGCGTGTGCGACGCGTCGATGTCGCGCGGAACTCGCGCAGGGACCGCGTTCGTGGACCCGCGAAGGCCTGTGCTGGAGGTGGTGCCGTGGAGGGAGAACGTCGCGTGGGGCCGGGCAGGCCGAGGAAACCCCGCTGCAAGCTGTGCGGTTCGGACAGGCGCCTGCCGTTCGGCGAGGAGCGGTGCGACATGTGCAAGCGGGTCTGCGTCTGCGGGCGAAGGATCGAATACCCCGGACATGGACGCCCGCGCAGGCTCTGCCGCGCGTGCGAGGAGATCAATGTGGCCCGGAGCGTGTGCCCCTGCGGGATGCTGATCCGGCGCGGGCTCAAGCGCTTCTGCTCGTCCGAGTGCCGGCGCGCGGCCCGCAGGGTTCGTGCCGGCGGACATCCGCCCGAACCTTGGGCCCTCGATTGGGGGCGCGTCGCGGCGACGGAGGCCGCTCACGTCGCCACGGCGAGGGTGATCGTGGCTTGGCTCCGAGTCGGCGGCCTGGTGCACAATCCGGACCGTGTCTACTCGCGGGGCGCGACCATCTGGTCGCTTCCGCGGCGGCGGGTGGCGGAAGTGCGGCAGACCGACATGGACTTCACGGCGCAGGGCGGACTGCCGGAGAGAGTCCCGGTGGACGACGAGTCCCGCTACGAGGCGCTCGATCCGCCGCCGGCGCTGTATCTGCTGGTGAACCGCGCGCGGGACGCGGTGGCGGGGATCCGGGCCGGTCCCATCGACGCCCTCGCCTGGGAGCGGGAACGCAGGTGGGTGCCGCGCTACGCGGCCGAGGATTATGTGCTGCTTTGCCCGAGAGGCCGGGCGAGCATACGCTCGCTCCGGCTGGACTGACGCGCCAGGCGGACCCTTCGTTCGTGCTGCCCTCGACACGCGGAACATGCTCGTGACGGTCTCCTCAGTTCCGGGCCGGCCCTGCGGGCCGTCCCCCATCCGTCCTGATCGCCTCCAGCATCCCCCCGCTCGGCAGCCTGCCGGCGAGCCGGGGTCCGGGCGCCCCCGGATCGCGCCTGCGGGCCGGACGGCGGCATCCGCATCATGCGTCCGCCGCGTTCCGCTCGGGGTTCCCGTCCCCGCTCCATTCCGGCTCCGCCGCGCCGCGGGCACCGAGGTGATTCCCCTCGGGCGCGGTCGCTCCCCTATCGTCGCCGACCGCGACCGCGTCGAGCAGCCCCTCGCG
Organism: uncultured Phycisphaera sp.; assembly: GCA_964421865.1. GTDB lineage: Bacteria > Planctomycetota > Phycisphaerae > UBA1845 > UBA1845 > SBAX01. The sequence continues at coordinate 1,881 of CAYQZH010000002.1, forward strand.
GGCGAGGCGAGCGATTATCTTCCGTAGTGCGGCCACGCGCAGGCGAGCCCACTCCCGGCTTCCGCTCGGCGGCCAGTCCTGCGTCGTGCCGAGGGACTCGAAGACCTCGACGAGGAAGTCGCCGCCGTCCAGCGGCTCGCCGCCGCCCGACCGCAACGCCACGCGCGAGGTCGCCTCGAACACATGCTGGATTATGCCGTCCCGCTCGCCCCGGTGGCCGAGGCGCGCGAGCAGTTCCCACACCGACATTCGCCGTTTGGATGCCATGCCCGTGTCGCTCCCCTGCGGCGGCCCGCCCGCGGTCGCGCTCCGCGTACCCAATGTCCCGGTGGGCGCGACTCAGCGTTCCGCCGTGCCGCGGGCGCGGGGCCGGGGACATGCAGGCCCCGAGGCCCGCCACGCCCGGCCCCGCCGCCGCGACTGAACATGGCCGGGCGGCGGGACGCCTACGGAAACGGCCGCGATCTCCGGTTATGGGATGGGGGGGGAGCGCCATTCGCGGACAGGCCGGCGAGGCGCTCGGGGCCTCCGGGGGCCCTTTCCTCCACGGGACGGCCTCCCTGGCCGCCGACGCCCGATCCTGGCCGACGCGGGGGGGCGGGCCGGGTTCTCGGGCGCCCGCCGGCGGCGCGGTCCGCCCGCGGCCCTAAGCTTGTGCGGCTACGCGGAGTATACGGGCCGCGTCCTTGTTTGCCAGGCATGTGATGCGTGTTGGAGGTGCGAGTCCTCTGCGGGCCGTGATGGTCGGAACCGCCAGGGCAGGCCAGGGTGTCCATCGCGAGGTGGAATCTGAAGGGAGCTCCAGCCCAAGACTCGGACTCGACGAACAGAAACCGGATAGAAGGCCGGTCGCGTGGGCTAAAGCGGCAATGGACGCGGATGCCAATTATCATCCGGATGTGCGATCGGTAAATCCGGCGAGCCGAAAGGCGCGCGAACAGATAGGCCGAGCCGGAAACGACGGTCGAAGGGCCGAACGGTGTGGAGGGGCAAGTAGATTCAATATCCGACGGTCTCGATGCCAAGTCGTCCACTCGGGCATTTGACGATGACCTGTACCTGGTTTCGGATTACGACGGTTGCGACAGCATCGCCTTCGGATTTTGTGATGGCGCGAATCAGATCATCAATAGTGTCGACCGAATACTCCCCATGTCTAACGATTAAGTCGCCGATGAGCAGGCCCGCTCGTCGGCCCGGGGAATCTTCGGCGTAGCCCGTGATGAAGGCTCCTCGGAGGTTCCCGTACACTTGGGGACGATCGAGTTGGTCGAGCCCCATCTTGGCGTATGACACTGTCACCGGGTCGTCCCCAGACCATTCGATCATTCGGTCGTACGCGATGCGCGTTAATGGGGCGCATCCGGCAGCGCGGGCTTGTGCCGCCAGGCCCGGCAACTTATCTCGATCCGAGCGCATCAGCGCGTTGAACTTTTGTTGGAGATCACCGCAAATGACTTCGGCGAGGATCCCTCGACCTGCGCCAGCACAATGATTCGCGATTTGGACCGATGGCGCGCTCTCGCCGGCTGTCTCCGCGGCAAGCGGGAGATTGCGGTATTCCCGAAGCGGCTGCAAGTCGCAGGTTGCTGCAAGCGCTTCTTCCGCGAGCATACCAACTCGGTGACAATGTTGCTCGAGCGACAATGCCCAAAGTCTCATGGCGTCACATAGCAGACTTTGAGGTGGCGCCGGCACTTTAACGAGGAGGTCTTCGAGCGACTTCATCGTTTCATTGGGGGTTCTGTCGGCCACGCCGTTGGGATCGATTTCTGCGTAGAAGGATTCAATGTCCTTCCAAGCCGGCTCGGCGACCACCGCCGGCAAAGCCCTAGCGGCGGCGAACGCTTCACGTTTGTACGCGTTCTGCCGTAGGAACTCCCGTTGATTCCTTAGTGCGTCGCCAGCGACATCAGGCGGCCAAAGGTCCGCCTTCGCGAGGACGGTCAACAAACCTATGCGGCGATCCGCAGTCTCGACATTCTCCCGGATCTCATTTGAGAGCAATTTAAGCGCAGCTTCTTTTTGCCTCTTTTCTTCAACTCGTGTGCGCAGATGGCTCCAGACGAAACCGAGCACCACAATGGCCGCAATGAATAGGGCGCTGGTGCTGATCAATAGCGACGTTGTCTTGCGTGTTCGACCATGTTCCTTCGATGTGTGGCGTTCGCCGCTTCGGAACCCCGTTTCTGCCGCCTGCTGGACGCGACCAACAGCCTTGTGAACGTCTTTGACCGAGCCGCCCAAACCGGCCAATCGGCGGTCGATCCCGTCGAGCCGCCGGTCGAGCTTCCTGAGCCAGGCGGCGTACTTGACGACCACATTGAAGTCGGGTCGCGAAGCAGCGGAGGCCAGGACCAACGAACCTTGGGTTTCGACAGCCTCCAGAATCTGATCTTGTTTCCGCGCCATCTCCTCCTGCGTGCTGCTCATCGTGCGGATGCGGACGACGACCTCGCCCAACATGCGCAGATGCACGGCGGCGAACGCTGCGCCGCCGCGAGGGCCGGCGAGGTCGTGCTTGATGTCGTTGTAGAACTGTCGGGAGAACTCGGCGCGGGATGCCGCGATGGCGCGGAGGAATGTCGCGCAGTTGTCAGGGAGAGCCTTGGATACCCTTTCCCCCGCCGCATCGGCCATCTCGCGGACGACTGCCGTCCACAGTTCGACATCGCCCCAGTCGGGGAACGCGGGATCGGCCGGGTTCAACGTGATGGCATCACGGACCTTGGCTTCGAGCAAAGGTGCGAAACGATCATCTGAGGAACCATCAACGTGCTTCTTAACGATTTCGAGCCAAGCATCTTCCGCTCTCTCTGCTGCGAGACGAAGCGCCTTCCGCTCCTTCAGGGGTAACTTGTCATCTTCAAGGATGGATGGCGAGGTGAGAATCGTTCGAATGGAACGGGCGACGGCCTTGGCGAGGTCGTGGTTGAACAGGCGTTCGCGTTCCGACGCCTCCGCCTCCTCATGAGCGTGGATGCGACTCCCCTCAACGCTGGAATGGATTGAATGCGCCGAGAGTGCGAGGAACTGAGCGACGGAGACCCCGAGTCCGGCAGCGGAATGCTCATCCACACCAAAGCCATGTGCGAGTTTCTCAATGCCGAAGACCGTTCCCAGGAAGGCGAGGTTTTTCGCCGTGCCGAGTACGGACGCGACGGTCGAATGCACGAATGTAGTGTATGGCGCGGCCATGAAAGGAGATGTTACCAAATGTCGTTGATAGCGGGCAAGAAAAGACGGCGTACTCTTGGAGCCTTGATTTCCGGAGTTCCAAACCGTCCACGCGGGCAAAGGAGTACGCGGCTGAACGAGAGTAATGCGAATGGCTCACGGCCCAGCGGCTTGTGAGGGCATGCCCCCGGCTTGGTTCAAGAATCTACAATTGGTGTGCCTGACCGACAGGCATGCCGCGTTGCGACATTGAGGGAAACCGCCGGATACGATGAGTACGTCCGGTGGTGTGGGAGGACGGGCGCCGCGAGGCACCCTCCTACCCGATCCCTCTGGCGGTTGCCCTGCGCCGCGGCGCGCCCTCCGCCGGGATTTCCTTCGTGTCCATCGGACGCGGAGGATGTCCCTGCGGCCCCGGCCCGCGCCGCCCCGGGCGCGCCTGTCCGGAAACTGACGCCGACGGCTCGGATCCCGGAGAGGGAGGGGGCGCCCCGCAGGGGCGCCCGTGGTGGCCGCGCAGACTCCGGCGTGGGCGCGACACGAACATTGGGACATCTGTGCAGCGCACGGTGTGCCTGCGCGCACCACAGTGGTCAGACTGTCATCCAGCGCGCCAAGAGAAGTAGAGCACACCCACCACCCCCCCGACCCCCCCAACTGTCTCTTGGCGCGCGCCGGACTCAGGCCGTCGGGCGGTTCATCCAGCGCGCCAAGTGAGATAGAGCGCACCCCACCCCCGACCCACCCCCTACTGTCTCTTGGCGCGCTGGCCCCGTGCCATTTGGCCTCGCCGGATCACTCCCGCGTCTGGTCATCCGGCGCAGCGACCGCCGGATGGCGGCGCCTCGTCCCGGAAGTTGCCGATTAGACCGAGCAGGCCGGGGCAATCGTCGAACGCCACATCGTCGTATGCCCTGGCGGCTGCCTCCTCGGTCGCGAACAGGCCAATCCGGACGCACGCTCCGGGTGGGCCATTCACCGCGGCCCACTTTCCCACCTCGGCGTCCCACATCACGCCGGTGTACATCGACCAACGGAGACCCTCCGGCAGACCCCCGCCCCGCCTTGTGCCGCTGCGCGATGTTGTCCGGACCCGGAGGTTCGCCCGCGCGTTGTTGAGGCCGTCGCGGTCGCGGTGCTCGACCCGCTCGCCCCGCTTGGCCTCGACGATCAGCCGGTGCATATAGAGAGAGCGCTGCCTGCCCCGAAGCCGCGGCAGCCTCGCGATCGCGTACACGGTGCGGCCCTGGACCAGGGGCCGCCACCTGTGCTCCCGGACGCGAGCCTCATCCTCGTCGTCGATCAGGGCCGCATACCCGTGCCGCAACTGGATCTGGACCATCCCGCTTCTCCCTCCACGAGCGTCTGGTGTTACCTCTCGGCCTAACACCAGAGCGGGCGGTCAGAACAATATAAGGTGGGGCGATCGCCCGTGCCGGGGGCGAGGGGAAGCGCGCAGGGGGTGCTTCGATTCTCGGGCGGACAGGGCAAGTAGTGTGTGCGCGGTGCGCCACCGTTCTCCATGCGCGCTTTCGGGGCCGGGGGCGCGGAGAAGCGCGCAGAGCGGGCCCCTTCCCCCTCCGACGGCCCCACCCCCATCCCATAACGTGGATCCACGGTTTTCCGTAGGCGTCCCGTGGTCCTGCGCCCGCCCGACGAGTGGAGCGATCGGTGGGCGTGGACGTGATGCTCCCCTCCGGCGATCCTCCCTTCGCCGCCCCGGTTGCCGGCGCGATCGCGTCGTCCGATCTGGGCGGGAGCCGGTATGATCGGGGCGGCTTCCCGGTTACGCGAGCGACCCGATGGAGAACCCAAGGTGGACCTGTCCCCCGCGACGATCTACTCCCTGCACTGCCCTTCGCTCTGTGAACTGCGACCGTGGCTGCTCTCCCACGGGGCGCAGGAAGCAGAGCCGGGCGCGTACCAGCAGGTGCTGGTACGCCTCGGGCGACGCCACGAGGCCAAGCACCTCTCGGAACTTGGCCCCATCAACGACCTGAGCGGGGGGACGTTCGCCGAGCGGATCGAACGTACTGGCGAAAGCATCGCCCGCGGGGAGCGGGTCATGTACCAGCCGGTTCTCCGAAGCGCGACGCGGATCGACGGCGAGGAGGTCCGGGTCGTCGGCATCCCGGACTTCCTGATCCGAGACGGCGCCACGTACCGCGTCCGCGACTGCAAGCTCGCCCTCCACGCGGACGAGGGGCGACATCCGGAGATCCTCCGGCAGCTTGAACTGTACGGCTGGCTTTTCGAGCGGACGGCGGGCGCGCCGCCGACCGCGCTGGAGGTCGTACTGGGCAACTCGACGATCGTCGAGGTCCCCTTCGACGGCGGGGATCGCGCATTGGCCGCGCTCCACGAGATCAGGCGGACGACGGCGCTCGACGCGCCGCCGTATTCGCCCGTCGGCTGGACGAAGTGCCTCGGATGCGGGTTCCGCGGCCACTGTTGGGCCGAAGCGGAGGATCGCGGCGACGTGGCGCTGGTCTTCGGCGTCGATCAGGGTCTCGCCCGGGCCCTCCGCCAGGGCGGCGTCACGACGATCCGCGGGCTGCTCGACCGGTTCGACGAGGCGACGCTCGCCGGTGTCACTCGACCATGGGGAGGCCGAACCCAAAGGGTCGGACGCAGGGCGGGCCGCATCCTCGAGCAGGCGCGGGCGACCGCCGACGGCAGCGTGACCGTCCTGTCCCCGCCCGCGCTTCCCGCCGCCGACAACTGCGTGATGTTCGACCTTGAGGGCCTGCCGCCGCATCTGGACGAACTCGACAAGGTGTACCTTTGGGGCACGCAGGTGTTCGGCGCGGACGCGGGCGGCTACCACGCCGCCTTGGCCGGGTTCGGCCCCGACGGGGACCGCCGGGGGTGGGAGGGTTTCCTGACGCAGTCGCGCGCGATCTTCGAGGCCCACGGCGACATCCCGTTCGTCCACTGGCACCATTACGAGACGACCAAGGTCAGGGCGTACCTGGACCGGTACGGCGACGACACCGGCGTGGCAGAGCGCGTCCTCCGCAACTGCGTGGATCTGCTGCCGATCACGCGGGACGCCGTTGTGCTCCCCGACCCGAGCTACAGCCTGAAGGTGGTCGAGCGCCGGGCGGGCTACCGGCGGACCCTCGACGAGTACGGCGGCGACTGGTCGATCGCCCGCTACATCGAGGCCGTCGAGACGGAAGACGAGGCGGCGCGCGAGGCGATCGTGCAGGAGATCGAGGACTACAACCGCGAGGACCTGGAGGCGACGTGGGCCGTCATGGAGTGGCTCAGGTCGCTGGCTTGACGACGCGCGTCGATGCGTCTACCGAGGCCGGCGTCCCGCCGCAGCACCTCCCGACGCGCATCACCAACGACCCTCGCAGATTCCGCACCGCAAGGTCACCACATTCCATGACGGCCGGGAGACAGCCACGGATGTCTTGCCGCATGCCCTGCACCTATGCAGGACCTTGCCCCGCAGGCACAGCATGTTCATCACCTGCTGGAGGACCCGCTCGTCCTTGCACAGCAGCTCCTCCGTCTCCTCCACGGCTCGCCGCTCGGCCTCGATGCCCTCCCATACCTCGCGCTCGAACGCCTCGTCGTCCATTGGATCGCATTCGCCCGTTCTCTCGGCACTCATGCCTTCGCCCTCTGCGGGTCCGCGGAGCGACTCCAGCAGGGTGTAGGGGTTCGTCCACTCGCACGCCGGGCAGCCAAGCCGGCCCGGCACGCCCGGCCTGTCCAGCATGGCGCGGCACTGCGGGCATTGCGCCTCCAGCCGGGCGATGAAATCCCTTCTCGTCTCGCCGTCCCGGCGGTAACGCTGCACGTATTCGATGCCGGCCTTGACCCTCCTGGCCACATCCTTCCTGGCGCAGGCTCCGCACTGCCAGCTGTCCCGGTCCAGGAGCCTCCTCCCGCACGCGCACCTGCCCGCCATCTCGTTCGCTGTCATCGCTCGCCCTCCAACATCCTTGTGTCCAGGTTCCGACGGCGACCGCCGCCGCCTCCCCCTTGTTCTATCGCCTGCCTCGGGGTTGCCGCGTTCCGGGCACACGCCCGTCGCGTGGGGGGAGGCCCGTCGCGGCGGGGGAGATTCCCGGCGTCGGCGAGGCAAGAGAATTAGAGCAGGAAGGCCCCCCGCGCGCCCGCCCGGCCCCGGACGCCGGGGGAGGCGGCTCCGGAGAGGGGGGGACTCCCCCGCAGGGGGAGGCCCGTGGTGGCGGGGGAGTTTTCCCGACGCGGGCGTCCCGGAACGGCGGTCCGCCCAGGACGCGCGCGGCCCCCGCGAGGGCGTAGGGCGGCGCGACTCTCGGGCGGGCAGGGCAGGCAGCGTGTGGGGGGGCCTTCCGCTCGGGCGGATCCGCCTCATCCCACGGCGCAGGCGCGGCCCCCCTCCCCCCCCCAAAAAAAAGCGGCCGGCCCCGGTGTATAGGTAGGTAGAGGGCGGCCGAGGCGGCCGTCCGGGGCGAAGGCGACACGGGTCGCCGGATAGAACAGAAATAGGCGGAGGCCGAGGCGGCCTCCGGGGATTGGCGACGTTCGTCGCCGTTGTGGCGGAAGACGAATCGAAAGCTGGCGACGATCATCCTTCATTGGGAGGAGGGACATGAGGCTCAAGCTGTGTACGAACGGTGAAGTGCTTTGGGGATTGGTCTGCGGGGACGAACTGCCAGGCGGAGTCGATCACGCCGAGGTGGCCCACTGGTGGCGGGAGGCGGCGATTGCGGTTCTGGACAACGCCGACATCGAGTACGACCTGTCGAACTTGGGACTTCACGCTTGGAACGGAGAGAACACGCACACGGAACAGTATGGCGGGCTGATATGGTGGGGCGAACCCACGACCGCCGAACGGGCCGCAATCGAGCGAGCGTCCGATGCTGCCGCCTGCGCCGTTCGGAGGGAGGCTCTGCTTAGCTACGCCGACGACGTAAGACACTGGACATCCAGTGTGTCCGATCTGCTCGCGGACGGCGAGAACGGCGCCGATGTCGATCTGGCCGAAGTCCGCGAGCTGCTGGAGCGGGCGCGGAGTGCGCATGCCTCGCTCAGCGAGATACTCCGCGAAGTCTTGCGCTGATTGCTGGCGGAGGCGACATCGGTCCGCGGGAGATGGTCTGGGCGTGAATGCTGGGAACAGCCAGAACGACGCACCGGCGCGCGGAAGGTCGGATGCCGCAGGGTAGCGCGACACGCCGGACGTACGTGCTCGCGGCACGGCGCGACGGGGTGCGGCCAAGGACGTGACACACCGCGCACACGGCGGCCCAAGGAGGGGCCGCCCCGTCTGCGTGCGTCTCCCCAGCTAAGACGTAGCGAGACATCAGACGGATGGAATCCGGGCGGGTCATGACGCCGGGTTGGCCCCAGGGCGCGCCTCGGGAGGTCGAGAACCGGGATGCGTCTCGGGGCGAGTGAGACGGCGCCTAGGAGTACTCGAAGTCGTGAGACGGTGGAGGATGAGAAGAATGGCAGTGGACGCGGTACTTGAGGGAATCAGACGGGGAACACGGCGGGGCCTCATCCTGGCGCGGAAGCGTCTTGCCGCCTGGTCGGACGTCGGCGTGCAGGACGCCGACCGGATGGTCTTCGATACTCTTGACGAGATGGTCAGGGAGTTCCTCACACGGGAATCACCGCGCGGGACGCCGTGTGTTGTCTGCGGTCCGGGCGCCACGCCTCCGTCCCCGCGAGAGTCCACGATGGAACCGCTTTGCCTTGCCTGCCTTCGGCGGCTGCGGCAGGCCTGCGCATCATGCGGCGGACGACTCTTCGCGGACTTCGACGGCGTGGGTCTCGAAGCCAGGGTGGGCGCTCCGTTGTACGGCATGTACGGGGAATGGGCATACCACGCTACACTCTCCGAGTGGTTGCCGTCGGTCGCGCGCGTCGGCCTCGTGCCGCGGCGACAGCCCCGGGAGCGCGCCGGTGAACGGCGTGGTATCGGGCAGGCGGGCGTGTTCTTCTGTTGCGACGAGGACAACGCATTGGTGTGGAACGACGCCGTTCTCCGGTTCCCGTGGCCGGAGATGTGGGGCAGGGATCCATACGGTGAGGGGCAGAACCTCTGGACCGACCGCTGGATTCCGCCGGAGGTGCTTGAGGCCAAGTGCGGCGGGACATGGGTGCCGATCGCGGGGAGGGAGTCGAAGTAAGCAAACGAAAGCGGTGGGCAGGGGCGAGTACCAGCGACGCCGCCGGAATCGAAATCGGCACGAGCGAGAGCGGATGGTAATGTCGAAGATAACAGATTTTGGAGATTGGGTCTGTTGGCTGCTGGACCCGAATGGTGGGTCGGCTTCACTGCGCAGGACCGATCCGCCGTCGGCGGGCAGCACCACCGTGCACACCGGATGGGTTCTGAGCGTCTCCCGCACCGTCGCCCAGGAGGTATGCACCTCCTGATCCAGCAGGGTCTTCTCGATCGCCACCAGAAGATGATAAGCCAGCACGCTCAGAAAGATGTGCGTCTCCACCCGCTCTTCGCGCCGGTGGTGGATGGGACGCATCAACAGCGGGCTCTTCATCGCGCGAAACGCGTTCACCGCCCGCGTAAGCAACATGCAGAAGCGCCACGCGCAGACAGGGCCGACTCGATCGCCGCCCGGCAGGGGTGCAGCCGGTCGAGATTCCGATAGAGCTAATCCTCACTCAAAAGCTCGCAGTCGATCCCCAGGAGATCGTCCAGGGCCGTGCTGCGGATCCAGTCCGGCAAGGCCAGTTCACTCGCGGGACACACCAGCCGGTTCATGGCCATTACACAGGATGTGACACACCGCGCACACGGCGGCCCAAGGAGGGGCCCGCCCCCTTTGCGCGCGTCTCCCCGGCGAAGACGTGGGAATGGGCATCCGACGCGACACTCGCCGACTGGTCGCCGTCGGTCGCGCGCGTCGGCCTCGGCCCGCGGCGACACCCGCCGGAGCATGGCCGGAAGCCGGTGCGATAGAATGGCGTATGGCGAGGGGGAATCGGAGCTCGACGGGGAGCGGCGGTCCGGCGCGCGGGCGAAGCGTATGTGAGCTCCGGCTCTGGATTTCGGCTCCCGCGAATTGGGGGAACCGCGCACCGCTCAGGTTTGTCCCTATCCAGATCCAGATCCGGATCTCATCCATCGTTTTCTCCGCTCAATGCAAGAAGAGATCCCTAATACAGATCTATGTACTATGGTGTTGGCGCTGCCGCGCCAACGCCCCAACCAAGGAGGGGCGAATGTACCGTGCCGACTTCGAATCGACCGTGGAGACGCTGGCCGGAGTCCTGTCCGCGCTGCTGGCCGAGTTGCCGGGGGCGCTTCTCTTCTTCCGCGACTTCCACCGGCACGTCTCGCGGCCCGGCCTGCGCGGGCGGCACGCGATCGGCATCCCCCAGAAGACCTGGACGTCGTTCTTTGGGGCGTCCACCCGCGTCGGCGGCCGCCCGCTGTACCTGGCCGCGCGCGAGTGGATGACGTGGCACAGGCACGCCGGCCAGCCCGTCGTCGCCGAGGCCCTGGGCGGGGCCTGCGACAGGGACCGCGGCCTGTGCAAGGCGTACCGCGTGAACCTGCCCTGGTGCGACGGCGACCCCTTCGTCCGCGTTGAGGAGCTGGTCGAGTGCGACTCCCGCCCTAACGTCGTCAACTGCTTCCGCCTGCTGCGCCCCCGCCTCTTGAGGGTTCGGCGGCGCGCCGGCGAGTGGATGGGCGAGCGCCGCCAGTGGGAGGACGAGCACTACGAGCAGTTCTCGCGGACGGCGGTCCATGAGGTCTGGCACGCGCTCCTCTCGCGGCGCGGGCGGAAGCCGGAGCTGGTCCGCGGGTGGCCGGCCGCGCCCGGCGGGGCGGACATCGCGGCGTGGTGGCCCAGGCTGGTGAGGCCCGCGCGTGGCAGGCTGGTCAGGCCCCGGCGCGCCGAGCCGGCGGCGCAGGCGCTGCCCGCGGTGCGGGCGGGAAAGCGCTTCGGGCCGATGCCGTCGCCGCCGTACCTCCTCGTCAACGTCGGTTGGGGCTTGGGGCCGGGCGACGCGAAGCTCGTCGCGCTGAAGGAGGTCGGGTGGATCCGCGGCGCCCAGTGCGCGGCGCAGCAGTATGTGTGCCTGCGGCGTCCGCCGGCGGACTTCCTCGACCAGGCCCGGGAATGGGGCGTGGACGTGGTCTCGTTTCCGTGGTCCGTGTCGTCCCGATCGCTGGCAAATCTTGGTCTGGCTGAGCTCGGATGAAGCGCCCGGTCCCGGGGACGCCCAGCCTGTGTGGCGACGGGAGGGAGCCGCGCCCCCGCAGCGTCCGGCGCCGATGGGATGGACGGGGTGAGTCGCATCCGCCGAATCCCGGCCCGCCGTGCTCGCCGGAGACACTCCGCACCTCGGCGGCGTGCGGGGCGCGGCGTCTTGGCCGCGCCCCGCAGCCCCTCTCGTCCGAAGGTCACGCCGCCTCCTGCGCGAAGATCGGGACCAGCAACATGCCGAATCCTGCGGCGGTCTCGTAGATTCTGCGGAACATGGCGTAGGACAGCCTGCACCAGTCCGCTTCCTCGAGAACCACCGTCGTCCCGGATCGGTTGAGATCACGTCGTTCGTAGCAGGCTTCCTCGGCCGCCCCGTCGTAGGACAGCGTGACCAACGACCACCGATCCCCCTTCCTCTGGCGTGCCGCCACGGCGAACACCACCGACTTGCCTTCTCGCAGCAGCAACTCGCCCAGCACGCGAGGTGACGGAAGACGACTCCGCCCGAACTTGTCGATGACTTCCTCACCGTCGTCGCCGATCACGCGGAGTGCCGGACGGAACCGGCGAGGGTCTTTCAGGAACGACGCCTCGTTCCTCTTCCGCGCCTCGTCGATCCTCCGCATAATGGTGTCGAAAGCACTCTCGTTCGATTCATCGCTGCCGAACATCAGCCCGTCTCCTTTCTCCCCCGAAGGGGTTGTCCGCGGCATCGCCGCCTGTTCGTTGCTACTCCCCGCGCCCTTCACCAAACCGCTCACCGAAACCTTCGTCCGAGTTTTCATTGTCAAACCCTCCATATCAAGGCGTTTCGAGCTTCAGCCTGTCCGAGGCTCTACTCCTCATACGCGGCCCAGCGCGGACGGACAAGGCGGCTGTGGGGGTGTCAAGTGGATGGCACGAGTGCCCCCCTTTCCCCCACGGGGAAGTGGGACAGCGGAATCGCCATTCCGGCGGCGGAATCGCGGGGATGTCCCATTTCACCGCCGGGAAGTGGGACATCCGGAGTAAGTCCGGTAAGGCCCGCGCTGGGGGCGGAAAGTCGGTTGGCCCCGCCCCCGAGGCCCGAGACAGGCGCGGGACGGAGCGGCACGGTCGTCTCGTGGCTCTAACGCGGTCCCCAAAGCCGGAGAGGCGGCCGGCTACTTCGCGGACACCGCCCGCTAGAACTGCATGCGGAGGCGGCTGCGGCTCCCGATCCGCGCGTGACCCGAGCGGGAGATATCGCGACGCGTGTATAGCTCAGTGGCGAAGGGCGACTCGATGGTAGGCTCGCCCATGAAAAGACGAAAGGGGGAATCGACGATGAGAACAGGGTTGAGTGGTGGCGGGGACACCGTCCATCTCACTGAAGGCGAGATGGCGGGGTCACAGGGCGGTGACGCGGTCATGCGGCGACTGGGCGGCGAGGCCGCGCCTCGCGGAAAGGAACGGAACATGGAGGTCATCGACTTCGAGAAGAAGGCGGGCATCAGGCCGGCTCCGGCCTTCGCGGAGAAGGGGCTGGCCACCCACTCCTGCAACGTGGGCATCCTGTGCGGACACGGGTGCCTGTATTGCAGCACGGCGGCGGTGAACAGGCACAGCGTGCGGCGGGTGTGCGACGGCGCGACGCTGCGGATGTCGGACGGCGTGGCGATCCTGGCCGACGCCGACAAGTTCGTGGCCTCCGTGGACAGGGACGCCGGGCGCATGCAGCCGGGCGTCGTCGAGCTGTGCACGACCGTGGACGCCTGGTCGCCCGAGGCGCAGGAGCACGACCTCGGCAGGCGGTGCCTCGACGCCATCCTCAAGCACGCTGGATGGACGGTCAGGGTGCTGACGAAGAACGCGGCGGTGGCCAAGGACTTCGACCTGATCGACAGGCACCGCGACCGCGTGCTGGTGGGGCTGAGCATCACCGCCCCGGCCTCCCTGAGCCGGGTGCTGTCGGTGCTGGAGCCGAACGCATCGACCAACCTCGAGCGCATGCAGGCTATGGTCGAAGCCCACGAGCGCGGGCTGCGGACGTTCGGGATGCTGTGCCCGCTGGTCCCCGGCATCATCGGGACGGAACACCTGCGTGAGATGGTCGCGTTTGTCCAGTCCGTGGGTGCCGAGGAGATATTCGCCGAGACCCTCAACGCGAGGGGGGCGAATGTGGATGAGTGCGGCGATGCGCTCGATGCGGCTCGGATCGACTCGAAGGCGTTCAGGGAAGGCATGGGGAGCCGCGACGTCTGGTCGGCGGTGACTCTGGAGTATGCCCGGGTGATCGCAGGCGCGACCGTCCCGGTCAAATACCTGCAATACCCGACGCGGCTGACGAAACAGGCGCGGGAGATGATGAAGCAATACGAGCATGTGGTGTGGCTCTAATGATGAAGCGACGGCGATGGGGCCGTCGGAACCGGAGGATAAGAGGATGAAGACGAAGAAGAGTAAGATGACGGACAGCAAACTGATGAAGCTCGCGGCCAAACACGGCGGCAACTGGATCGGCGACCCCAAGTGGGACGGCGAAACCCGCAAACGGTATTACAGGATGTGCGGGCCGCTCGTCGGGCGGTTCTACGACGGGGGCTGCTGCTCGGAGCCGGCCTACCAGTCGCAGGTGGTTGCGATGACCCTCCGTCAGTTGGCGAACGCGGGCTTCACGCCGCTGTCGCGCGTGGACTTCAAGATGTACCCAATACATGGGTGTCCGGCACCAAGAGGAAGTGATGCGGTCAAGCGTTGACGGCAATGGGACCGTCGGAACAGGGAGGGAAAGATGATGAAGACGGATGAAGGTTCGGAGATCGGGAAGTGGCCGCGCGGCTGGAGACCGTGAGACCGCGGCACGGCAGTGGCGTACTCCTGTCGCCGTTCGACCAGCAGTCGCGGGACCGGGCCCGCGTCCAGCGCCTCTTCGGCTTCAGCCAGGTCCTCGAGATCTTCAAGCCGGCCGCGCAGCGCACTTACGGCTACTACTGCCCGCCCGCGCTCTCGGGTGAGCGGCTCGTCGCCCGCTTCGACCTGAAGGCAGACCGCAAGAGGGGCACGCTGCGCGTCCTGTCCTGCCGCTTCGAGGGGACCGCCGAATCGCGCCCCGCCAAGGCCCAAGACGGCGAGGCGGCGCGGGCTGCACTCTCTCGCTACGCCAACGCGCTCGAACTGAGGCCGACATGGAGGGCCGGGGGAGTCGCGGATGGTGCGAGCCGCACTCTCCCGCTATGCCGATGCGCTGGAACTGAAGCCGACCGGATAGCGTCTCGCCTGACGTGCAGCACGGTGACGGCCTTCGTGCGACGGTCACTCCACCAAGAAGCTTGAACGAGATCGGTGCCGCGGACGTCCGGACGTCCTGCGTCCGACATGACGACGGGGACACGCGTTGCTCTCGTAGCGAGCGTAGGCCAAGGCCGCGGGTGCCCTGCCCTACCACTTCGCTCAGGTCATACCTGTTCCCGTAGGACGCAGTGGTGACCGCCGGCCAGTGCCCGCCCATCCGGGGCGTGACACTCGATGGGAACCAAGGCGAGCTCGATAGAATCCCCCGTGCAGATGCAGAACGATACTTGGATACAAGGAGGAGAAGCGAATGACAGACGGCGTTTGGCCAGGCGCATCGCCGCTTGGCTCGTTGTTCCCGCCAAGTCTTCAGAAAACCCATTTCACGCCCCTGGAAGTCCCGCGCTGGCGGCCGGTTATCGAGAAACCTTTTGGGTAACGCTGCCTTGGGCGCTCGGCAGACGTTTACAATCCCGGCCCTTCATGAGTGGTCGGGCACGCCACTGTAGGATCTCGCCCGCATGAACGCGACATGCCCTTGCCATGATTATTTCCAAAACGCTCACCATCTTTTCGTACGAACTCGCTAAGGGAAGGACGATCTCTGGTCGGTTACGTCATACTTGCCGCCATACACTTCGGCAGCAGCCAACGTGGCACCACAAGCACCGCAGGTCGCATAGCCGCTAATTCGGGCGAACGGTGCCATCGTTTGTGCCGCCATCCCCTTCTTTAGAATCGTACCGCATTTTGGACATTTCCATAGGTCGGACACGACGGTTTTCCCAAAGCTAAGCGCAGACCCCGGGCGAGTACCAGCCCGCCAGCTCGCAGTCAACTCCAAATTGCGAAGCTCAATCGGACCGAGTCCATTCTTATCGCCGACCCTGATCCGATTCTGTTCGTCGACGAGATGTTTATCAATACCCTTAAGAAATTCTGCGCCCTTCTCTGTATCACCCAGCCTGGACAGCCGCCAAAATGCCGAGCTGTAGTCGCGCTCATACATCCGCTGAGCGCGCGCATAGTCCCCCTGCGCAAACGCCTCCTTAATCTTTCGGCGGGCGGTGAATAAGTCTTTCCAGGCGCGCGACGCGGCGCGCTCACGACCGCCCCACCAGCCAATACTCGGTTCTTTCGGTGTAATACCGGTTTCGGTTCGATAGGCAATCGCCGAGGGCACGACATCCGTTTCCCATGCCCGGCTCCAGAAATCGTTGCTCTGCAACGTCTCGTGCATCTGCCGTTGGGCGGCAGCCAGATTGGCATTCACCCGCTTAAGCCGAGGGCGAAGGTCGGCCAACGCAGCCTGATTTAGCAAGAAGCTGGCATCCAATAACTCACGCTGGATATCGAGTACGCTGGCCTGTGCTTCCAACACCGACTTGCGGGCGACAAGTTCGCGGGCGTCGAACATATCTTTGATGGCCTCTTGCGCGGCCTGGCGGCGGGCGGTGATCGCGTCGGTGCCCTCGCCGGCTCCCAGCTTCCCGGCCGCATCCTCATAGAGACGCGACGCCTGGCGGTAGTGGCCCAGCGCTTCGTCAAAGTTGCCGCGGCGGCGGGCGTCGTGGCCGGCTTGGAAAATTCGGTCGGCGTCGCCGCGTGGAATGTAGTCGTCGGCCATTATCGCACCTGCCTACGGTTCGTGGTCACTTCCCGCCCAAGTAGTTCTCGACTTTTGAAGAACAAGACGGACACCAGTCCCCAGTCTGTGTGGTCCGGGATGACTTGGCGAACCCATGCTTCGTCTGCTTCCAACTTGGGCGTCCCCGAAAAAGCATAGAGCCCATCAAGCGAAGTGGGCGGGCGTAGCCCGTTGAACGCAGGTGTTTTCATCTGCAACGCCGAATAGCGTTTCTTGCCAGCTCCTCGCCTGTGCAATTTCCCTGCGCTCTTGTGCCGCTCGTCTCGCTTTCCTCCGTCTGGCCCTATACTAAGCACTGCGGAGGGAAACACTACTTCCGACTGAGACACCACACACCATGCTGCAGCGCATCGCCGTAGCCCTAGACCTGGCCCTCGACATCCGTTTCGATCCCAAGCAGCACACCTCCGCCTAAGAAGGCTCCCCGCCTTGCAGGCCAATCTCGTAGGGTCCGTCACGCGTGTCTTACAATCGCGTATATGGAACACCATTTATCCCTGCCAGGATCCTATTCCGTCCCAGACACTTTCGAGGTTCCGAGCAGCCCCGCAAGTCTTGCACCGATAAGCGAACCGGGAGTGAGCGGTTTGCATCAAGGGCAGGCCACCCATTTCGCTTAGCATTTCTCCAATACGTCGCACTTCGCAGCGCTCTGGCGATCCTTTGAGGAATCCTTCTGGGTGCACGTGGTAGAGGGAGACCAACTTGTCAATTGCCTCATTGAACGAGGCCCTATTCACATCTCCTGTGGACCAAACAAGTTCAAAGGGTCCATCACCACATGACATGTGCCGCACTTCGATGGTCGCACGCGTTCCATCGATCAGCACAACGTGTTTACTGCCGACTGGGGGATAGAACGTACACGGGCGATGACGGAGCATATCTTTTGGCACCAATACTATGCGGCTTCGCCCGCGCAACAGAGCGTTGTTCTGTTCGTCTGAGGCTGTATAGCCCAACTGTATTATCTCCTTCCTTGGAATATGAAAACTACGTACCAGAATCTCTAGAATGAATCCGGCTACTCGCCTGTCGGGAATGACAACGATCTTAAGTGCATTGGCGTCCTCCTGAACCACCGCGCGAGCCAACTGCATGGAGATGTCTGCTTCCCGGGACATTGGTAATACGCTTCTGGTTTCAGTTGTGACCTTGCTCCTACTGGCTGGCGCACCGGTTCGGATGTGTCAGTCGCGTCGTAGGTATGGTCGAGCCGGCCTTCATTCGAATCACAAAACGAAGAAGGTCCTCCCACCCGTAGCGCGAGACGTTCATCCCGCTGGCTCACGATGTGGGTCAGCGGCTGGAGTGCGACTTCGGCCACATCTACGTCGACTTTCCCGAGGGACGCAAACAGGTTTCGGTCTTCGTGGCGGTCTGGTCGTTCTCGAACTGTCCCTTCCTCATGGCCATGCCCACCGAGCGCACCGAAGCGATCCTGGCCGGCATGGTCGAGGCCTTCGACTTCTTCGGAGCCGTGCCGCGCGAGGTGTGGTGGGACAAGAGCCGATCCAAGACCGCAGCGACTGGTGAGATAAACAGCTGTCGAACCCAACGCCGGCCCCGCGCTGTCCTATTCAGCCACGCGGCCAATCGAGGCGAGCAGCGATAGTACAGTCGGGTGATCTGTCGACCGATACACCATCCGAGTAGCACATCGTCCCTGAACCGCCTCAACACCGTAACCTCCTGTGCTTCTTCTCCGCAGACCGCCGTCGCGATAAAGCAGTCAGATCTGCTTGCAGCGGCGTCAGCGACCTCATTCTCATCCTCATACTCAATGGTCATCACCGCCAACTGGCCGGCTGACCAGAGCCTTCCGAGAGCCACTTCGACTTCCCGTCGCGTCTTGTGACCCGCTGGGCAGCGCAATTCGAAAATAACTATCTTGCAGCGCTGCATGACGGCATCAGCAAAATCCAACGTCAAGCCACGGGCAACGTCGATAATCGCTGTGGCTCTGAGACGAAACATCGCATCCGTAAAATCCGCTCCGACAAAGCTGCAGCCCGTGAATGACGTGGGTTTGAACGAGGCCTTGGCGAAGTTGCAGTTCGTAAATTTCGTATGGGAGATATTCGTACAAACCCAGCTAACACCAACAAACTGTGAATCGGAGAAGTCGCAGTCCTCGATATTCCCGAAAATCCAACGGGTCTCATTTAGATTACACCTCAGAAAGAAGTGGCTCTTAAGTTCGGCCCTGTCAAACAGGAGGCCAGCGAAGTTTGCATTGCGGAGTGTGACCTGACCAGGAGCAAGATCGTGATACGCCTTCCACATCGAAGAATGTGGCTCAAGTGCCGTGATGAGAGCCTGCCACGGGTCCTCTATCTTATGCACTGCCGCCTGCGATTTTTGACAGATGGCAACGAGTTCGTCGTACAGTTCATCGCTTAGTTCCCTTGGAGCTCCTTCAATGAGGGCCGAAAGTGTCGTGAGCGCTGAGGCTATGTCGGCCCCGGCCTGCGTGCCTTCAGTTGCCTGAAGGTGATGTAACGACTTCAAGGCTTCTTCCAGGTATTTCGCGGCGAGATCACGAGAAGAAGCTCCCTTTATCACGTAAAGCTTGTAATGAGACACGCTTAGATAGTAGAACAGCGCCGTTTGCCGCTGGAAATCTGGGGTAGCATTGGCCGCATCACCCCGGGTCACATGCTCGATCGCCTGAGCACCATAGGATATGGCAAGTTCGTAGTTGTGCAGCGAGCCCGCAGCATGGCCTGCCAGGAAATAGACATTCGCGCGGGCGCTTGCCGACAACGCAGACTGTGATAGGAGTTGTTGAGCCAGTGTTAAGATTTTCGTTGAGTCTTCACCAGCCGCTACGGCTGCCAGCAGTGCCGTGTAGCTCATGATGCTCTCCCGCCTCCCAAACCGCATCCTAAGAGTTCCATCAGTGCATTTTGTCGTACCATTTCGTCTGGGTAAGTGAGGGTGCAAATTACGCCCCTCCAGTCGTTCCTGGATACCAGTCTAGGAATACGCGGTTTCGTAAACCAAGTAAGTGGCCGCACAGCTGTTCCTCCTCCACTAAATTAGGGCCCCTGCCGCACCTGTTTGAATTGCATGGTCCAATGTACACCGGTCACCGGTCTGGGATTGGGGACAGCCCATTATTTCCTATTTGCTGCTCTGTTCCTTATAGATGCCGTCCTTATCCCTGCCGTAGTTGCCCTGCGGCGTCTCGACGATGAAATAATAAAGCGGCTTATTGACGGGGTGCTGCTGAAGCCATGCTTTGGCCGCGCCATCGCTGGGTGCCTTATGGATTCGGTATACCGTGCCGTCCTGAAGGCGGTCCTCGCGGAGAAACACAACCTGTTCTACAGCGGCCGGTGCTGGCGCGGATTTCGCATTCACAGAACGCTCGGGTTCCCGATCGTTCTTCCGCCGACCCCCATGACGGGCGAAACTCTCCTGAGCAAGTGCCCACAGTTCGTGGCTCAGGTCCTCGCCACAAATAACTGCTTCGTATGTTCCCTCACGAGTTGCATAATGTCCGAAAATCAAAACCTCGGTGCAGATCAGCTTTCGGGAACCGTTGGCGACATGAATGCAGGGCAGATCGAGGAGGGCCGCTTTGGCTTGTGATTCCGTATCGAACGTATAAAGGACGAAGGGATCTTTTTTCTGCTTCACCATGCGATCGCTCCAGTACGCGAAGGCATGTTCGAATGTGTCATGTCTCGTGCCGAGATTGTCTTTTTCGGTGAAGCCTCCCTGATGGGAGCCTGGCTGATTCCCTGCGTGTTCCTGTGGCGCTGGTGTCATGAAGCCGCTCAGCACCCTTCGTAGCCAACTCATTGGGTCCTCCTCTGTTCACGTTGTCCGAACGCTCTTTGTCATCATCTGTCACACGGCAGTGTGCCGATGACGATATCTGGCTCGAACTCGTAGCTGCCGTCGGAGGTCTTTATGGCTCCCTGGGCCATCTGGATGATCCGTCCCTCCGAGTCACGAGTCCACAGTATGCCGCTGTCGCCGCGCGTGACACCAGCAATGCGTCCACGCGGGCCGAAATGCCATTGGACCGTTTCCTGGTGCCCGCCGGAAACCTGCAGGAGTCCGCGGCCGGATACATGTTCGAGGCGGATGTCGAGGCCCGGACCGGCGACCTTGATGAGCCGACCGCGGTCATCGAATCGTAACTGTGCCGTACATAGGCCCCGCCTCACCGTGGATGGGTGGCCCCCCTCGTCGTAGTCGAACGAGCAAACCCCAGGCGAGCCAACGACCCCTTTCAAATGCTCCCCTTCGTGATCATAGCGCACGGGCGAATCGCCGACAGTGGCGCGCGCCGGGCTGTTCCCGGCGTAGTCGATCGTGACGGTGCGACCGGCTGTGCCGCGCTGCGCGATCATCTTCGTACTCGAGCGCGCGAACGCGATATTCTCGTCGCCGGGACCACGAAGGGCTTTCACGAGGCCAGTGTTGTCAAAGTCGATCATGACGCCATGCCGCAATACCCATGAGAACGTCCCGTCTTCATTAGCCACGAGATCAGGCTGAAAATCTCCGCCCTTGGGCACAAAGGCGACCGCGGGATTCTCGGCTGGCCGTGCCTCGACGTCACCTTCGGTGCGTACGCTATTGGGGAGGTAAGCTAGGCGGTTTCCGGTTTCGAAGGGCAGGACCGTCACCTCGCGGCGCACCCTCGCACCTGGGGCGTCGCTGATCGTCTCTAGACCTTGCAGGATCGCCGGCTCAAAACTCCAGCCGCCACCGAAGGTGTAGCCGGGCGCCGCATCGGACAGCCAGGAGCGGGCCATCGCTAGCGGCAGGACGCCCTTCCCGTTCAGCTGAGCGTCGATATCAAACAGCAGAAGATCTGCGCCGGCGACACCGGCGTTCTTCTTTGAGCCGCCCGTTGGAATTCCAACAACGATTTTCTCGCGTTCGCCTTCCTCGAATGTGCCACCTACACCCCCGCTAGCGTCGAGCGCTGCCGTGGCGCGATCGCCCTGACGCCGCACCATGCCAGAAAGATCGAGGACATACCTGTTTCCGCGATCGAAGAGTACACCGCCCATGTCAAGCTGACGCCACTGACCTAGGCCGCTATCGCGCAACCGTGTTGGATCCAGACTGACAAATGAGAGGGCCTTCGTATTTCCCGCGTAAACCTCGAAGCGGCTTCTTTCCAGCGGCAAACCGTGGCCTTGCCAGGTTAGATCGTGAAGTGCGGTTGCACCGGTGTCTCGGGCAACCTGCTGGGCAGTGGACTTCGTCGCGAGGTTCCAGAGACTCGGCCAGTCTCCTCGTCCCGTGAAGATCCTAGCCTCGCCACCTGCGCGGACAACCTGTTCGATCTTGGGCTTCGCCATGTCGGCTCCTACTCGAACCTTGTACAGGTCGACGGTATCTAGCGTGGTCTTTGTCAGCGAATAGGCGTACCCACCCTCGCTATGGAACATGCCATGTGTTTGCCCTCCCGGCATGACATCCTTGTATCCGTTAAAAACCGAGTCAACTGCGTGAGCATACAGTTGGGACTCTGACTTCCAACGAGGCGAGTCCTTCATGTAGTCAGCCGCATCTTTCAGAAGAGTATTTCCACTGAGATACGGATCCAGGTCTGGTCGAACATCAAAAACTATGTTTTTTCCCTGGGCCACGGCCTGCTTAGTCATTACGCTCGCATAGTCACGGATCTCAGGTGCTGTCTTGGGATTGTCCGACGTGAACCCGCGGGCTTTCCAGTCGTGCAGGTAAATAGTCGCCACAATCGAATCACGGCCGGCATGGGCCAGTGCCATCTGCGAAACCTCCGTCGGCCCGCGTGCCGTGGCACTGTTGATGCCCGCACCGGCAATGAACAACTCCGTGCGTGACCCAGTCCTAGCAGCGAGCGCACCCGGCTCTGGAACGCTCGTGGAATAGAAGGTATCCCCGAAGATAGAAACGTTCGCGTTCAACGTCGCAAGGAGGTTCAGCACATAGTGCGGCAACAGATAGGTCCGTTCAAGGACGCCCCAGCGCAGCGCAGCTCTACCATCTGCGCTCGTTGTCTCGCATAGCGCCTCAGTACGCGGGTCGAAAATGATGGTCGGCGGCGGATTGAAGGGACCGAAGCTTCCGGCGACACGCGACAGGGCAATAGGCGGCGAGATCTCTGCTAGGACGCGCAGAAACTTCGCCGCGAATTCCGGCGTGTAATCGCGCGCGTCCTGGAACACTATGCGCAACTGATCGTTTCCTGTGGAGCTACGCGCCAAAACTGCTGAAGGGCGCTTGGTCAACGCCTGAAGATGCGCAAGTTCCGATGCGACGAGCCCCTCCCTCCGATCAGGCACAAGGTTGGCTGAAATCTCCACGCCATACAACGAAGCGGCAACACTTGCTTCGTCGTCCGTCGCGCGATTGAATTGAGCAACTAGACGCAGCCTCTCCAAGAAAGTGGGCAAACGAATGTCCCACGCTCGCCAGTTGTTGCGCCGCAGCTCTGTATCATGAGGTAGGCCCGACGCTTGGTCGTCCAGTAGGACTACATTGATGGTTGGAAGTTCTATACTTTGTTGCGGGCCGCCAGCTGCTAAAAGGGGCAGAGCTATCAGCAGTAGCGCAAGCGCCACTCCGCATTCCTGCACGCCGATCATCGTGGATTTCATTTGTGCTCCTCCGTTGTACTAAGGCCTCGCGGCCAACGCGTGGGAATGGAAACGACTGCGTAATCGCGCCCGCCCAGGTTCGCGGTCCAGCCGTAACTTTCCGGTGTTGGGCGAGCGTGCAACACCGGCGCGGTGAACAATGGAACGGGCACCGATCCGGAAGGAAAGGACCCATAACGTGGCGGTGCGACGACGCGCTGGACCGTGTTCATCTCCTGAGGCCGCCAATGGGTGACAACCCCAGGCGCGAGGTTGGGCGCCGCTAAAGAACGAGCCGCAATGTACTGGTTCCGCGGCGAAAGGTTTATGCCGCCGATCAGAAATGATTCGTTGACGAAGTAGGATTCTCGCGTCGCACCAGGCGTCGTCTGTCGACTGACGAGTGTACGGATAAGGCGCGTGTGGGGTCGCGTATTTACGACCAAACGTCGGTAGTTGTGGCGAAACTGTTCGGCGGGAAACTCGGACTCTTCGTACCAACGGGCGATCTGGACCAGCTTGTGAATTCGGACCAACTCACGGAAGAGGCCCAGGTCGTTTGCGAATTCCTCGAAGTGCGCACTCATGTGCTCGCCGAATGCCGCGACGGCTGGATCATTAGCCAAGGCACGGTATTCGACGCGCATACGATAGCGCACGAATCGCATTGAGTAGCCCTCGACGGCCACTCCGGTTTCGTCTGGCACGAACCACCATAGCCCTATCGGTCGCAGCTTGCCAACTTCCGAAGCCGCGTCTCCCTGCAGGCGCTTGGCCACAGAAAGGTAGCCCGGCACCGAGACGCTTACCGGCTGACGTGTCAGGTTGTCCTCACCGTGCGCAAGCCCTTTCAGACAACGGTCGACTTCAAAAAGGACAGATCCCAGGTGTGTTCCGCTAGTCGACGGAGGAATATACTCGACTGGATAACGCTCATTCGCGATATCCTGCCGCAGGTTCTCCTCGCTCGGTACTCGGCCGTTCTCTGTGCCGATGCTGACGCCAGGATTCTGGCCCGCTTCCAGAATGGTTAGGGCAGTCACAAAATCATCGAACAGGAGCGGCGGCATAGCGATTGTGGAGGTCGTTCCGATCGCCTTCGGTCCCCAAATCTCGAGGCGGTCCTTTTCTTCGTTATACGTCGCGCCTTCGATGTCCTCGAACTGAGCGAAGTAATTATTGATCTCCAGCCAGGGCCAGTACGCGCCGTCGGGCGCCTGTTTCACAATCAGCCGCCGAGCATCAGCGACCCGCGCGTCGTCGCCCGCTATGAGGAGCTCTCCCTTCCCTCGGTTCAACTGCATAAACAATTTGCGGCCGTCCAAGGCCATAGTCAGCGAGTCTGTTCCAAAGTCCAAAGCGACATGATGAGTGCTGTTTGGTGCCTCCGTCGCCTGCAATGCAGTTTCTCCTGCCGCCAACAAAATGATCCTACCTCGAGCTTCTGACACCCGCGCATCTTTCGGGTTGGCCCGAATGAAATTCTCATAATTGATGATCTCCGGATTGAGCTTCGCATACTCCCACGAGCCTAGCTTGGGCGGAAGGATAGGCTGGGATATTCGTGCTTCTGGAATCCCACCAGCCTTTGATTCTTGAGATCGTGGTGTCGGTCCTGTCTTCGCCGCAGCCTCCGGACTGGACCCGTCTGTCGTCCTGGGCTGTACGTGAACCGCGCGCCATTTGGGCGGCTCACTAGGCGAGGACTCGCATCCGACCAGCGTTGCGAAGACGACCAACATAAGTGTGGACCTGATGAATGCACATAAAGTTATCATTCTGCTCGTATTCTGCCAGTCACAGGTCCACCTTGATTCGAAATTAAAAAAGCGAGCCACGGACATCCGATTCCCCCTTGTCACGGACCAGAAAGCTCCATTCGCCAGATCTGCCAGTTATCATTAAATTCCTTCTTTGCCCCGCGGTTGGAGATGAAGTAAACGTACTTGCCGTCCGGGCTAACCGCGGGGCGGGTATCGTGCGACCCGTTTACCGTCAGTTGCGTACGCTCAGTCCCGTCGGTCCTCATGCTCCAGATATCAAAGTTTGGTACGCCCTCTTCATTCAGGGCCTGGTTCGAGGCATATACGATTCGTGAGCCGTCGGGAGTCCAGATTGGATACTCGTAAGAGTGGTCGCCTACGGTGAGTTGTGTCGGCTTACTTCCGTCCGCGTTCATCACCCAAATTTGCCCGTGGCCGGCGTCGTCCGGCGCCACGTATGCAAGCTTCGTTCCATCTGGCGACCAAGCTGAACTCCTGCCGATGCGGATTTGAGTGGGGAGCGTGCCGTCTGCATTCGTAACCCATATCTGCGGCGCTTTGGCTTCCCGCAGGTACGAAGTGAAAGCTATTCGTGTGCCGTCTGGCGACACCGCAGGTTCGGTATCGGTAACACTGGATGGGCTATCGGTGAGTTTCGTGAAGCCTCCTTGCCCGGTCGTACGAACGCGCCAGAGGTTCACCTTGTCCGGCCGAAGACGATTTGCAGCGAAATAGACGAACTGTCCATCCGCCGAGACACATGCCTCGACATCGATTGTCGGTCCATCTGTGAGCCTCGTAACACCTTGTCCCGCCTGGCGCCAAAGATTGGCGAGCGGGTCCTTAAACTCCGGCCGCCTGAATGAGATCGAATAGGCAAGTTGTTGTTCTGGGGGCGCAACCCATAGACGCGTTAGCATGAACTCGCCGGGAACCATATCGGTCATTCGCGTTACCGAGCGTACCATCGGCTCCGTTTCGATTTCGTCTACCTGTGAGAGAACGAGCGATTCCTCAACAGCCACTCCTTCACCGCTGAACCCGAACGTACGAAGTCGTGTTCGAACGAAGCGAATTGGTTCGAGTTCCACCTTCAGTTCGCCACTCAGGGCTTGTTCGAGTGTAAGCGAGGTCGTGAACGGACTTGTATCGCCGGGGGAGATTGGCCCTTGCGGCCGTCGCCAACGGAATCCATCTTTCCGCACGCTCACCAAGAACGTCGACCAAGGGCTCTTCGCATCCTTGCGCGTGAAAAGAAAAGCGTATTGCAGCGGCACCTGTCCAACGGACGCTTCGTTGACTGTAAACTCCGCCCCTTCCACGTTGGTGATCACGTTGACGGGTAACCGACGCCGAACCTCCGTAAGCGAGACATTCACACGTGCATGCTGGGCTTCGTCATACGAAAGGGACCGTCGCTCCGGAAGGTAATCCTCCAGCTCTACTCGTAGCGCGACTGTGCCCCACGCCGACTTGGACGACGAGCGAAGGTACCTGATCGGCACAGTGACGGGTGTCCTACTGTAATCGGACTCATTGACAAAAACGGCGGCTCCCGATGGATCGCTTTCGACTCGAACATCGAGCACCTCAGCAAGCCGCGGCAAGGTCACGTCGAGCTTCCAGGGGTTGGGCGCCACCTGAGCCGCCTGTCGTGAAAGCACGGTTTCCACCGATTCGTGGTCCGTGGCCTGCAGTGTGATCCGATGTGAAGTGTCGTCTCGCTCCCACTGAAGCCTTTGGGAGAACGGAGTTTGGCCGCGTTCTAGTCCATCAACATACACGGCTGCCCTATTGGGGCTGGACTCCACGGACACGGTGCGTGAAACGCAGCCTATGGAGATGAATAGTGCTGTGGCCGAGACCGTGGCCAGTGACAACCAAGCACGCGGGCGTGCGCTGTGCCACCGTGATCGCGCAGAATAAATGAAGGATTGCATCAAGTGCCTCCAGACTTCAGGACAAATCGCTTGCGTTCGCTACTTTGGCAACGGGCTACGCCCTTGGCCGTCTTTCGCAACGCACGCATACCGTGCGACCGAACAAGGCGAAGATTGCAGGATGCGCATGCGCACGTCTTCCCGAACGACTGGCGATTCGCCGCAGGCTCGAAAGCAACCAACTGGCTCCTCGGCTGATCAGCCACGCTATCTCTCATCGCTGCCTCATCACTCACGCAATAGCATCGGGTTCACATGTTCAACGAAACCGCCGCACAGCGCGCACATAGTACTTGTTTGTGCGATAAAACGTGGTACCGTCCGCCGCATAGGCAACGTTACCGGGAAAGCTGGGGGGCGGGTCGGTAGCTGTCCAGTACACGTCCCCATTTTGCGAATACGTGCTGCTCACCTTCGTGACAGCACAGGAGGTAGCTTTTTCCAGAGACTGGAATTCGCTGAGCTGCGGCAATCTCCAGTCACTGAACCCTCCCAAAGACAAAGAAGCGCAGTAGGCGAGAGCCTCCTGCTGAGTTCGTCTCAGTCCGTCGTCGTCCTTCTGCCACATGAGTCCCACACCGTGGTCAGTCAGGGTCCCATCTCCATTGTCAGTTAGACCGGTAGCCCTTACGGGCGCTTTGCCAGCTGCAACCTCGCCTTGCGTCTGCCGGAGCTTGTCAAGCATTTGCCGTGCGCCCTGCACGTACTTGTCGGTAAGCTTGATTCTCCCGTTGACGATCTGATTTGCGGTATCCATCGCGGCGCTGATATCACCAACCGCCTTCGTACCCGTGGCGACGTTGAAGCGGCACGCACAGATCCAGAACTCATGGTCTTCCTTGACGGATGGTCTCGACGCCAAGAGGCAGGTGAGCGCATGCCGGTCCCGGCCGGCTTGCATTAAGGCCATCGCAAAATCGTATAGGCGAACCCTGAGACCCTGTGCGATGTCAACACCTTGCTGCCTCTCGATGAAGGGCATCAGCCGAGCCATCAAGATTTCGCCGAGCTCTTTTCCAGGAAGTGACCGTGGCAGATGAAGATTGGGTTCTGTCCTCAATGTCTCCTCGTAGCGCACGAGCACTTGAGCGAGAACGGTGACTAGCTCAAACCGTCGGTTGTTACGAAAGTCTTGCTCGATCGAACCCCAGTCCAAACGCAGCGAATCGATCGGGAAAGTTTTGCACTCATCTGCTATGTCGTCCTTAGGCCTAGTTCGCAACATCTCATAGAGCTCGTTCGTTCCTTCGCTCCTGTCGAGGTAATCGAGAAGGTTGGGCGACGAAACCTTCAAAGGCTGCGCCTGTGGACGGGGTCTGGTAGGCGGGGAGGATTGGTGGCACGGGTCGGTCGTCGTGGTTCGCTTTTTGAATAGCCGATCAAGGAGTCCCATTGATATTCCCTTCCTGAGCCGCACCGGCCCGGGTAATGCTGTACCTCACCGCAGGGCGTGGAGCGCAGGAAAACACCTTGTCGGAGTGCATACGCTTGTTGGCGCCTGACTTTGCTCTACTTCCAGAGCTTCCACCATTGTTTTCGCCCAGTCCTTTCACTCCGCACCACGAGATCGCCGCCCGAGACCATTGCCCCGCCTGCCGATGGCAGTCCGACAGCCAGAGGCACGCAAGTACATTTGCAGGTCGATCCTGGATCAAGCGTTCAAAGCAACGCACGGCGGCCTGGTAGTCACCGCTGCGGTAATGGCCCATTCCACGCTCCTGAAGCCCGGATTCCGCCACGTACCCGTGAGGACCTGCTGCGGGTGCTTGACCGCGGTCGAATCCGAGTATCCTTCCCAGGAACTGCATGTGCACGGCTCGCCTTCTGCTTCGGTCAGGCTAACGGTCAAGCTCAGCGGCCGCCGTGAGGCGGTCGGCTGGAGCGCCTTGTTAGCCACTCAATCCACTCGCTACGTTATGGCTAAATAAACATTGTCACTGAGAACAATCGCATCCGCATATCTTCGCGGTCACACTCCTCTCTCAGTAGCTGAGAGAAACGCTCTGCATTCAGCAATGAAGTCCTCTTTTAGGCGCACAAGGTATTCATCTGGGAGGTTTCCACCTTGCATGGCAGTCTTTGCCGCCCCTTCAGCCAGAGGATCGTTGGTCTGTCGCAGGAGCTTGGCTATCTCATTGAAGCCGCTTAGAATCTCCTGTCTTGTTCTGCATCTTGCGAGTATCGAGAGACATTTCTCTGTGTTCCTGCGCTGCTGGGCGAGCAGGTTTTGCACGGGGGTGGTTCCTCCAAATAGCCGTTCCAAGAAGCTCCTCGCGGACATCCTTTCATCTCCTTTCGGCGCCTAACGCTTTGGCATTATGCGGCATCAAAACAATCACGTTGTATCGTCTTGTCTGTCCTGAGCACGGAGTAAGTTTCGCACGTCGTCCGGCAACCATCCAAACGTCAGACACCGCCGCGTCTCGCGTCTTAAGTTCTCGATGTCCAGCGACGAAATATCACCGAACCCAGCTTGCCGCCCCCGCAGAATCGCCATCACGTACAAGACACGAGCCACATCGCGCGGGAGACCGCCGTCCTCAACCAAAGACGCCTTGGCGAAGTCCTTGGCCAGCCTTATGGCGTCAATAGAAGGCGATGCGTTTCGGAGCAGATCGCCGAATGTTCCGCCTTGGTATCCGCCAATGATCGACGACACTTCCTCGCGAGAACGGTCGCTGATCTCAGCCAACCGATCAAGTTCGGACGCCAGCGGCGTGGCCAACTGATGCTCGAGCATGGCTCGGAGGTCGGCAGATGACCACGGCACCGCGTCAGGCCGCGAAGGGTCCATCAGCGCCCTAAGGATGTCCTTGCTCTTGCGGCTTGCCGCTGGCGGCTTGGTCATCGATGCACCATACGAACTCCAATGCCCACCGTTACTACCTCTTCGCCCTGGCCGTGTTGCGCATTATCGTCCGACGATCTCACGCAAGTCGGCGATCTCCTCGTCGATCTGATCCTCATTGTAAACATAGCGCCCGACCGCCGCGCGTAAGTGTTTGGCAAAACATCTCTTGGCGTTCGCAAGCAGATTCATGGCCTGGCGAGGCGTCTGGATGCCAAATCGCCTAACGACCTGTCCGTAGTCGGCGGCCTCGGCACCATGAAGCATCGGATCGACAACCCTCAGGTAGAAGATCTCCCACAAGTCACTGCGATCACGGCCCTCGCAGTCGGACTCCATCAACTCGAGGGCATCCCGAACGACCTGCTGTACCCACTCCTGCTCAAATCGATTAGTGCCGGAACGCGTTGCTAGAACAGCAAGCGTAGACTCGTCCAAACCTGACGCCATCGCCCTGGCTGCGTACTCTTGCTTTAGCTTCGTCGTCACGAAGTTGTTAAGCGCCTTGAGGACGAAATTGCGGAATTTGCCCTTGCCCCGGTCGGCGTGGTGAACGAGCTTTCGGGCCAGAATTTTGTCCGCGACGAAGTCGTGAAGGAGATCGTCCGCCAAGTCTGGTCGTAAGCGACGTGTCTCGGTCAGGAAGGCCCGCAACGCCGGTGCATAGGCGACGAGCAACTCGGCAAGTGCCAGCTGCCGGGTCATTTCATCAGATGCCGCCGCGCGTCCGACCAGCGACCAGCGGGTCTCCGGGAATCGCGATGGTTTCTTCCGGTCGTAAGGCATTCGATGCCTCTGTCGAGCCACTTCGCTTCAAGTGCCTGATCCGTGCGGCAGGCGACATGTGAAGGGTCGTCCCACTTTTCGGCACCGGAAGCTTGCCTTCCCCAAGTTACCGGCTGACCAAGCGGGCCGCAATCCGAGAGGGGCAAGTTGCCCTGCCGCGTCAACGGCCATCAAAGGCAGACGAGGCGAGGAGCCGCGAACTGCGCAGCACGGCTGCGACCAGCGGGTAGTCCTTCTTGAGACGCAAGCCACACACGGCCCGAAGCACCATGCGACCGGCACGGGATCGCAGTCGGCACCGCTGGGGCAAGCTCAACCCACGAACCCACGATCGGTGCCCCACTTGGACTTGCGGGGAAGGGAGGCAAAGTGATAATGGCGACAAAGGCATCGCCCTTGGGCACGCCGCCCCGTCCGTCCCGGGAGCGTTGCGGGTCCCCGGCGAACCATCCGGCCTAACGGACCTGCCAGGGATGGCAGGTAGATATCAAACGAGGGAACTACAGCGTGGCGGGTGAGACCGTAGGAGTGGTCTGGCTGTGCCGATTCTTTCGCCTGGGCAGGTTGTGCGCGACACCTATGAGGTCGAACGTCTCCTCGGTGAGGGGGCGTTTGCCGAGGTCTACCGCGTAAAGCATCGCTTCATGGGCCGACAGGCCATGAAGGTCTTCAAAGCGACCGGAGCGACGCTAGAGGACATCGAGCACGACATAGCAGAAGCCATTCTCCTTTCTGGCATCAAGCACCCCAACATCGTTGAAGTCTACGACGCCAACGTGCTGGAGGCAAGCAAGGCCCAGTTCGGCTATTTCACGATGACCTACATGCCTGGCGGCACGCTGGAGCGGTTCTGGCGGTCGTTCGGAACCACCCTGATGCCGGTCGAACAGGTTGTTGAGGTGATCAGGCAGGCATGCCGGGGGCTGGCCGTCGCTCACTCGTCCTCGCCCCCCATTGTCCACCGCGACATCAAACCGCAGAATCTGCTCGTCGGGTTCGCAGCCGATGGCCTACGCGTGCGTCTCAGTGACTTCGGCCTAGCCAAAGCCGTCAACCCGCTCACCTTGTTGGTCAGCGCCAAGGGCACGCTGGGCTTCAAGCCGCCGGAGTCGCTTAACAACGTCGATTCCTGCGCCGCAGATGTCTGGGCCGTCGGTACGACCCTTTACCTGCTCCTCACCGACGAGATGCCTTTCCCGATGCTAAGCGATCGCGACGTGGAGGACGCCAACCGGTTCCTGCGGCCCATTCGTCCGCCCAGCATTTACAACATCGGCATCGATGCCGGCCTAGAGTCCATCATCTTTAGATGCCTTGCTGCCTCTGCTTCGGACAGATACGCCGATGCCAACGAGTTGCTTCGTGACCTGGAGAAGTGGACACCGGGCTACAAGCCGCCGGGAACGTCAGTCAGCCAGTCCAAACGAGGCTCGAAGACGGCGATTGCCGAGCGTTCTCCTCATGACCTCAAGGGCGAGGCGCGAAATGCGCTCCAAGAAGCCATCGGGATCGCCCACGACCCCACGAAGCTCATGTCGGCCGCGGACTTGCTGGAAGAGGCTATCAGCAAGGATCCCGCCCTTCGCGATCGGTATGAGTCGCAACTTCAACTTTGGCGCAAAGGCATCATGCACGTGTCGACGGCAGACTTCTCACGGTCCAAGTCGAGGGGGCGAAACCCGGAGGGCAAAATCCCCTAGCCTGCGCAACATTGCGACATGACCGAGGTAGTAGAGATGAACGACAAGAGACATCGCCGAGTCCGGTTGACGTGGATAGGGTTCGAGCGTCGTAAGTGGGAAGCCTCTTTCATGGGAATCCCCCGGCACGACCTGCAAAGGAAGTTCTGAAATGGAGTGCCCGCATTGCCATTTGGAGGCGCAGATTCGAGCTGATGGAATCTGCCAGGCTTGCGGGAGAAACCGCTGGGAACCTACGCCGGAGTCGGGGGCGACCGCGGTCAATCCGAAGCCCAATGCGCAGCTCGGTAGAGACGGGGTAGCGGCAACCGCAATCCCAGAATGCGAGGAACTCATCGAACTGGCAACGCCGCACATCTACCGCCGCAACCTGTTCCGTGTGCTTGGACTACCAGTAAACGCAAGCCCGAAGGATGTCCAGCAACAGCAGAATCGCCGCAAAATACAGGAGAAGCTCGGCATTGCCGCCTCCGCTCATCACGGCGGTCCTCTCGTCCTCGAACCACCACCCACTGAGGAAGACATTCGCGCCGCGATGGAACGCCTGAATCGTCCGGTGGACAGGCTTCTTGACGAGCTCTTCTGGTTCTGGCCGACCAACGGAAGTGTCGCCGGCGATCCCGCTCTCAAAGCAGTGGAGCAGGGAAATGTCGACAAGGCCGCCAAGCTCTGGACAGAGCAGGCCGAGCTAGGCGGGCAGCGAGAGATCGCAACCCACAACCTGGCCGTACTCGATCATCTCATCGCTCTCGACTACGAGGCCCGTCTAGCCTCGCAGAGCTTGGACACGAAGGAGCAGGAACCCCTGGCCGACCTCTGGCTCCGAGTATTCGTGCGTTGGGGGGAGGTGCTTGACGGCGAGGAGTTCTGGAGCGTCGTCAAGAACCGTGTTCGTGACCTGGACGACGCGCAGCTTACGACCGGCTTCGTCCGCCGTGTTCGGGGTACCCTGCCCACCGCTCTCCTCCTGATTAACGCAAAGATCGCTTACAGTGCGGCGGAACGGTCCGACAGCGAGCTCGCCCGGCAACACTACCAACTGCTGCAATTGGCAGATTTCCGATGTGGCCTCGCCGACGAAGCTATCCGCGAGTCGCTCAAGCCAATCCGAAACCGGATCAAGACCGCCACGGACAATGCCAAAGGCCGATGGACCAGGACGCCGCATCACGGGAATCGCTTCGCCCGAGAATTGCACGAGCAGGCCAAAAGCATGCTCGCCATCGTGGACGCGATTCTCCCGGAAAACGACCTGACCCGTGCAGGGCTGCACGATCTAGTTGCAGAAACGATGCGCGAAGGCTTGGTTGATTTCGGGAACAAGACGAACGATTGGCAAGAATGCGACAGAATTCTCAAGCTGGCCGAAGAACTGGCCATCGGCCAGGCCGTCAAGACGAAACTGTCTAACGATCGCGCAATCGTTCAACAGAACGCTAAGGACGGCAACGACTGGTGCAGCCCCGGTTATTGGGACCTGCCGGAGGAGACCATCACTCAGCTTGAGGCCGCTCGCGCGAAGACCCAAGCAGGAGACTACGAAGGAGCAGGCCGACTGTTGGTCGTTCTCGACCCGAAGATTGGCAAGCCTCTACGTTGCTGTCTGGCCTTCTGCCTTAGCCACCGTGGATCACAGATAGCGGGACAGGGCTTGAATGACTTTTCGAGCGAACCCACCCCCAAAGTGCAAAGGTTTCTGGATGTCATTGGCCGCCTAGGGTCAGTGCCGCTTCCAAACCCCAACATGCAGTCCTGGCAGCTCCCGGATTGTCCATGTTGCGGCACGAAAAGTTACACAAGTTGGGTCAATGGAGAATACAAAGGACAGCGCTATTGGATGTGCAGCCAGTGTTCGGAGGAGGACAACCGAGAGCGAGAAAAAAGAAAGCGCGTGCTCCGAAAGAGCATCAGTGAATCCTTGGAGTATGTACTCCTTGCCGACGAGCTCGACCCCAATAACACCGGAATCCGCGAGAATCTTAAGTCGTTGAAGGAGATCGCGAACGATATCGGCGCGAGCATCCCCAAGACGAAGGGACTGAAAGAGAAGCTAGGGGCCGAGACCACGAGGGGCAAACGGCATGAGTTCGAGTCGTCACCCGAAGACACCGTCTGCCACTTCTGCGGCGAACATGCTGCAGACGAGTCTTGCCGCATCACCGTGGCAATGTGCGGCGACCTCCAGCCCGCCGAGCTACTCTTCTGCAAGGGAACCGAGTACGAGTACGGTGACGCTATCGTGCCTCGCTGCAAACGCTGCTTCGGCGCGCACCGAGAAGTAGCAGAGGCCCAGACCGCCATTGAGCAGGCCGAGTCCATTGGAAAGGAATGCGACAGGTGCAAATCCAGCCTTTTTTGGCACCGGTGCCTTTGCCGACGTTGCGACAGCAGGGTCTTCCAACTCGGACGACTTTCGAAGGGTTTCGCTTTTGCTGCCGCCATCTTTTTGCCAGCCGTCGGCCTCGCTCTTGCTACTGATTATTACGAGGTTTTGGCTTCCGTGGCCGACTTCGTCGCCGCGAACAGCGGTTTGACACTCACAGACGCCGGTTTTTGGGTGCGGGTTATCGTAGGTGGTGCAATTCCGCTGTTCATGGTCCTCTCCGTTCCGGTCGGTTTGAAGCGGAGGCAGCGATGTCTGCGGCGGGAAATGAGCGAGAAGCGGCAGGCTGAGATCCAACAACGCCGACATGTCGCGCACAACATCGCGCAAAAGAAGCTAGACGAGGCCGCGTCTTTCCTGAGGTCGGCCGGCATTAAGTCAGAGTCCGCGTACCTAGAGTTCCACCGAATCAACGAGTTATGTGGCCGCGGTTGGAGGTTTGGTCACGTGACGGAGGCTAACGGCAAGGCGGCCATTGAAGACCTAGACTACGTGAAAGGCCTTGTTTCTGGTGTCAGGCGGGCGAGCGAGGGTTCGATTGTCGAGATTGCAGCACTGAAGACGGCAATCAGTGAGATGCGGTGTTGGGACGACAACTTGGAAACGCTGTCGAGGCGTGCGGTCCAAGCCCTGGTGCTACGGGGCTTTTCACCCAAGGATGCCAGACGCCAACTCGAGGGAGCTGGGGTTTCGCGGCGTGCAGCGCGGTCGTTGGTTCGGGAGGCCGCGTCGGACAATGCACAGTTCAGTCAAGAAGGAACTTCGCACAACCCATGAAATGATTGAAAGGCCGCGCACACCGGGGGTGGTCGAGCGGTAGTAACAATAACAAGCAAAAGGAAGGTAAACTTCGGACGGTGCAAGGATCGTCCGCCACGGACTCGATGGCATGAATGACAAGACACACAAAAACGAGCCGCTTCTTGGCGTGAAGAGCGGCATACTTGAAGCAGTCCGACAGTGGTGCTTCCCACTGGAGTTTCGCATCGCTGCGCCAGGTATGCCCTTGGATGCGCTAACGGAAGTCGAAACAGCGATACGGTGCGCACCTGTTACGCAACCAGCGGGACGGCCCACCGCTCCAACTGAATCTAGCACGTCGAACGAACTCGTTGCGGACTTGGCTACCTGTCTCTGGTATCTCAAGACAAAGCACTTCAATCGCAAATGGGAGGACGACGAAACAGGCGACGACGACCCACGGGTGCGTCGATCGCTGAGTCGGCTAAACAAAGGGATTACCGCACTAAAGGGGGCTGGCGTCGAGGTCCACGATCCCACCAACAAGCGTTATCCACAGGGGGGCGAGGGTATGATGCGGCCACTTCAGTTTCAGCCGACGGCTGGCTTGACCTTCGAGGTCGTTAGCGACACTGTCGCCCCCATCATTTACCGGGATGACCGGCTCATCCAGCGCGGTGAGGTATTTGTCGCTGTCCCGAAGGAACAGACAAGCGATGCGTCGGCGTCCACCGCCCAGGCCGCCTCACCTAGCGTCGAAGAGGTGCCCGTGACGGACGAGTCCTTGCCATCGCAGGCAGAAGCGTTGACGACTACAGCTGCCAAAGTGGCGAACTGCGGGGCCCCCAAAGGGGCAGCACCGGCGGACGACGGTAGCATCGAGTCCCTGACCTCAAAGCAAGTTGCCGGCGCAACTGACGAGGAAGTGGCCGACGAAAAGCGACTGGGGCCAGCAACCTCATGCAACGCCGCCAATCACGAAACTACGGCCGCGGAGGCTGAATTGGAGACGTATCGGGCAGGGGGCGAGCCAGACTCGAAACAAGAACCAAAGACAAACAAGGACGATGGAACGGTATAGTCGCGAAAGGGTCTCAGATATGCCACGAACGACCATTGATTTCGGTATCGACCTGGGGACGACCAACAGCACCGTCGCTGTGATCGATGGAATAGACGCGAAGGTCATCCCGAACAAGGGCGGATCGGGAATCACGCCTTCTGCCGTGTGGATCGACAAGCGCGGCAGCATCCACGTCGGTCAGGAGCCGAAGCTGCACGCTTTGGTCGATGACGCAGACAACGCCGACCTGGAGTTTAAGCTCCGCATGGGTCTCGGTGACGAGGGCAAGAAGGTATTTGCCCGCAGTAGTCGGGAGATGCTGCCCGAAGAACTGTCGGCCGAGGTGCTCAAGTCCTTGAAAACCGACGTCCGGAGCAACATGAACGAGGACCTCCGCGCAGTCGTGATCACCGTCCCAGCGGCCTTCGAGAACCCGCAGACCACCGCTACGCGCAAGGCTGCTGAACTCGCCGGTTTTACGCTCAGTCCGCTGCTTCTAGAGCCGGTCGCCGCTTCGCTGGCTTACGGCTTCCAGACCCAGAGCGAAAATGTCTACTGGATGGTGTACGACTTCGGCGGCGGCACATTCGATGCGGCGGTGATGCACATCCGCGACGGCCTGATTCAGTATGTGAAACACAATGGAGATAACTTCCTCGGTGGCAAACTAATCGATTGGGATATCGTGACCAAGGTGCTAATCCCGCCCCTTACCAAACAGTTCAACTTACCCGACTTCAGACGCGGCAATCCGCGATGGCGGTTCGCTATCGGCAAAATGAAATACTACGCCGAACAAGCGAAGATCGAGGTATGCCGCTCGAAGGCTCCGTACGAGATCTGGATCGAGAGGCTGTGCGAGGATGCGGACGGAAAGGAGGTCGACTTCGCCTACACGCTAACGCCAAAAGATGTGGAGCAGGTCAGCAAACCGCATATCGAAAAGTCGCTGGGCTGGTGCCGCTCGACGCTGGAGCAGGCGCGGCTGAGCGGATCGGATATGGAGCGGATTCTGATGGTTGGCGGCACGACACTGAACCCCTGGGTTCGAGAGGCGGTCCAAGCCGAGTTGGCCAGCCGGCTCGAGTTCGGTATCGATCCGGTAACGGTCGTCGCGCGGGGGGCCGCCATCTTCGCGAGCACGCAGGCCCTGCCGCCGGACCCCTCGGCAGCGGTCCCCAAGGGAACCTGGCAAATCCAGTTCGAGCACAAGCCGGTCGGCAACGTGCCTGACCCGGACATCGGCGGTCGTATCATGCCTCCGGATGGTCGGAGCGTTGCAGGCTTCACCATCGAACTCGTCGACACGAAGACGCAGTGGCGGTCGGGCCGGATCACCCTTGGAGGGGATGGCGTGTTCATGACGCAGCTCCATGCGGAGAAGCAGCGGCGACACGAGTACGCTATCGAACTTTGCGACGCGAAGGGCACACATATCCCGACCACGCCGGATCGTGTCTCGTACACCGTTGGCGTGATCCCACAGGAGAATCCACCTGCGGCAATGACCATCGCGGTAGGCTTGGCGGATGGCGGAGTGGCAATCTACCTAAAGAAAGGCACCAAGCTACCAGCCCGCAAAACGATCGATCACTACACTACCGTCGCACTCCGTGCGGGGCACGCAAAAGACGAACTGCGCATTCCCCTGCTCGAAGGTGAGCACGCTCGCGCGGAACGCAACCACGGCATCGGCGTGATGACGATCAAGGGGTCTGACATCCGGCGCGACCTGCCAGCCGGCAGCCAGATCGAGATCACCCTCGTCATGGACACGTCTCAGCAGGTTCGTCTCCAAGCCTATGTGAATTGCTTGGACGAGGACTTCGACGTCAGTTTCGATCCACAGATGAAACACAACTCGCTTGCAGACCTTTGCAAAGACGCGCACCAGCAAAAAACGCGCTTGGCAAACGCTCGTGAGAAGGCTGAGCGAACGAACGCACTGAAGGCCGAGGCTGCCCTGTCAACGATCGAAGACCAACAGTTGCTCGGGCACGTCGATTCACTTATCGAGGCTGCCGGCAACGACCCGGATGCTGTTGCCCAACTTGACCGCCGAGTCCGCGAGTTAGCATCAGCCGTCGATGAGGTAGAGGATTCCATTGAATGGCCAGATCTTCTAGTGAAAGCTGAAGAGTCTCGCAAGGAAACCGAGCGTGTAGTGGGAGAGTACGGCGAAGCCAGCGATCGAAACAGGCTCCGTTCGCTCAAGGAAGAACTCCAGCGGGCTGTCGATACAGGGGACCCTGATCTACTCCGCCGGTATATCGACGAGCTCTGGGGCCTGTACTTCCAAGTGCTTGACCGGCAGCCGGGTTTCCATGTCGGGCAGTTTAACCGGCTTGTTGAGCGGGTCCAGTCGATGCGCGACCCGGGGCAGGCAGAACAGGTCATTGCGCAAGGCCGCCGCGCGATCAACAACAACGACATCGAGGCGTTGAAGGCCGCCAATCGCCAGCTCCTCTCCCTTCTGCCTCGGGACATTCAAGAGCAGGTCAAGCATGAGAATGTCGGCGACACAATTACAAGAGGGTAATGTTACGCCATGATTGCCGTGCTGCTGGGATACCAGGGCAAACAAACCAGTGCCGAAGAAACCTAGAGGATGCCGGCCATGCGATTCAATTCGAGCAATACAACTGCGGATACGAGTAGTTCCATGTCTGGCGCCAACAAGGGTTCTGCCAGACTCTTTTCTGCGGCCGTCATCCTGGCGAGAAGGGGCCGATACGTCGAAGCTACCAAGCTGCTTCAGAAGGCTCATGGTGCCGGAGAGTGTTCGGATGCTGAAGCCTTAGATTTGCAGGCCCGCATCTACGCTCAGCAAGGGCTCTACTTGCATGCCGAATCCTGCTGGAACAAGGCGAAACAACTCGATGGATCAACTCCAGCATACGATGAAGCGCTGAGCCGGCTTCGCCGAGCTCGTCATTCGAGCGGCCGCTTTGTGCGGGTGAGCGTTATTATATCCGTACTCCTAATCCTGGGCCTTTTATTCTGGCAGGTCGCGTTCGTCAACCCAACCATTGTCGCTCGCCAGGACGCAGCCGAGAGTTCGCTTAGCGCGATTCGCGGGGAAATCGCCGCACTGCAAGACGCTTCACGGGGACGGGATCAAGCCCTCGCCACGACCGTCACGAGCTTGGGCACTGGCCTAACCGATTTCGAGTCGCGCCTTTCCGAACGGTTGGAATTGGTGCCAACAGTCTCGCGGACCGCAGAAGACCGCAATGCCGTGATCGCCCGTGTCGATGCGCAGATTGGCGTGCTTCAGAAGGCCCTCGAGCGCGAGGCTGGCAGTCTGGAAACCCGTCGCGCCGAGGCCGACATTGCGCAGGTCAAGAGAATCGAAACTCTCGAAGCGGCCATCGCCGACATGGGCAAGGTCTTGGCTTCTCTTGAAGAAGGACTCAGCAAGCGTGTTGAGGCAGCCGAGATCCGTCTTGCCGAACGCGTCGATGCGATGGATGACACCGTTAAGCGCGAGATGAAGTCCCTGCCCACTTCAGCCGAACTCGCGACACTCGGCGACTCAATCTCCAAACTCCATGAGCAGCTTGCGGAGATTGCGGCTGCGGTTAAACCGCCTAAGGGTGCTTCCGATCAGAATGTTGGTGGAGCCGACGATGACAAGAGAACGGACCAACCGTCGCCCCCGCCAGAGGGACAGCGACCATGAGCTGGGCGAACGCGACGTCCAGTGGGTTTGCATCATGAGCATCGTCGGTTTAGATTTTGGCACTACCAAGTGTCTTGGTGCGATTTGGAAAAACGAAAAGCCTCTGATAGTCGGCACTGGCATCGACGATTCTCGTATCCCCTCATTGGTTTTGGTTCTTCCCGACGGCACGACACTAGTAGGGTCGGAGGCGCAGCATTATCGGGGTAGGTACGGCGGCGGTTGCCTTTCGATTCCGGGTTGCAAGCGGCGGATGGAAACGCGAGAGGGGCTCGCCTGGGCAAGCTGGCATGCCCAACGGCACGAAGTTGCAGCGATGGTCCTACAATACGCAAAAGGGAGGGTGGAGAACCGCGCGGGCTCACCGATTTCGACAGCTGTGCTTACGGTACCAGGTTGTGCCACGCTCAGTTATCGCGAGGCACTCGTAAAAGCCGCTACGATCGCTGGAATCAAGGTCGACAGGCTTCTGGGCGAAGCGGTCGCAGCAGCATTGCCCTTCATTTTCTCGCCGCGTTGCCCGGCGGAGTGTACCCTGGCGTCGGTGACCTTCGGTGGTGGCACGCTGGACATCGCGTTCATGGGGGTCGACAAGAGCATCGGCGTCGTTGAAGTTCTTGGCGTTGCAGGCGATCCCAAGCTCGGTGGCCAGGATTTTGACGACATCATCGTTGACCACATTGTTGCTTGCAACCCATCAGCGCGCGCAGGACAAGATCGGCTCAGCAACGCGCAATATGAAATCCTCCGCGAAGTCGCATCCCAGATAAAGACCGACCTCAGTTTCGCGTCCAGCGCAACGATCCGTCTGACTGGCCTCTTCACTGCGCAATCTTCATCGACGCGGCTCCAAGACCCCGAACTGACGCGCGACGCCTTCCAGAAGATGTCGCAAGGTCTTCTTGCTCGCGTTGAGCGCGCTACGGAGAAAGCCCTTGTTGACGTCGAGTGGAAGGGTGGCAGATGGCATGGAGAACGCCTCGTGCTCCTCAACGGCGGTAGCAGCAGAATGCCGGCCTTTCAGGACCTCATACGAAAGGCGTTCTATCCTTGTACTCGCATCTTTTCTGGATCGGAAACAAGTGCTGTCGATGGCGCGCTGATGTACGCACGTATTCTCGGTGGAGAGAACAAGAGCTTCATCGTGATGGATGTCCTACCGCATCCAATGCATCTTGGCTTGGCCGGGGGTAATTCTGTAACAGTATTTCCTCGTGGGTCGCATATCCCAACAACAGAGACCGTCGCACTGTCGGCGAATGGCGACGGTATGCGCGAACTCAGGATCCCTATTTTCGAAGGAGAGGTAGAAGAAGGTGGCACGGGCAGGACCCCCTACGGCTGGATTTGCCTGACGGGAGTAGGTCAATCTGGGCGCGATACGCCGCGCATAGACTTGTCGATTCATGTGGATTGGAGGATGCGGCTTGGGGTCTGTGCGATTGACCAGCAAAGCAAAAAGGAAATAGCTGCGCGGGTAGAAAGTGCTTTCGCTTCTGCGGGGGCCAGAGACGTTGAATTCGTGTATTCTAAACATAGGATGGCGCCGTAGCGGACTTTAACACGTAAGGGGTTATACGTCATGGCGTAATGTGTGCCTTGACTTATCCCCTGACGGCGGCAGCACGAAGCACTAAGTATGAATGGCAAACAGATCATTGACGTAGCTGCTGAGGTGGCCCGGCTTGTGGTTGAGTCGCGACTCCGTGACTTTGCGCTGATCGCCCAGACAGACCGCAGTGACCGCATACGAGCGGTTGCGGCAGTCATATCAAAGTTTCCTCCCGGAGGATATCTAATCGGCTGCGGCCCGTATTCTTGCGGCATTGTGCCGTTGACCGTTGACGAATTGGTCCTTGGTCGCCCGCCGTCACCTCTGGAGGGAGTTCCGGAGTCTGTCGCAGACTTCACGCTGAACGATGCAGTGTGGATGTTGCCGCGCGAAGCATCGAGAATCCATGCCAGCATCATTCGTCGTACTGTAAACGGGAATGCTAGGTACTGGGTGAGAGACGAACGCAGTCGCGCCGGAACGTACGTGAACTGCCGGCAGGTCGAAGCAGGCGAAGATGCCGCGGACATTGACAAGGCGGTAGAGTTGACAAACGGCGACATACTCTCGCTGGGTCCGTCGGGTGTCAACGCCTACGTCTTCTACGTCGCCAGCTAACCACTCGCATTGAGGCAAGCAGTACACGGGTGGTTCGGTAGTACGCTGGTGTGCCCAATTGCGGTTTATGAAACCGCTGCCGCGATCGCGTGAACGGCATCAAGGACACCCTTAGAAAAACCGCGTTATCCCGGTACGGGATTTTCTCCGCCGGTCCGGGCTCACGCTGCGGCAACCCTGACTTCGTCGCACAGCGGGCGAACACGAGCCCTAGGTCTCATGCCCTCGAAAGAGCGAAGCCGTGCCAACTCTCGCACCAATCCGGTGACGAAATCACTACCGCCGCCCGCTCCACTCGCGGCTGTGTCATGCAAGCGACCACGCGTTTGGCGATTTCCGGCTTGGACAGCCGCCAGCCCTTTCCGTAACTCGCACCCTTTGAGCGCCATCAAGGCGCGGTCCTCGTCCGCTTGCGAAATGTAGCTCCAAAGCCCCTGGCGAACGACGGCGATGAAAAGCCCGCATGGGTTTTGCCGACCGACCCGTTGGGCATGTTCCGCCGCCGCGAAAAACCGTAACCGTTCCGCGGAACTCTCACCCACCAATCCGTTGCTCACCGCTTGCCCAAACAGCGCGTCGAGTCGCTTCGCACTACGTAGGTCGTCGGGCACCACCCGATGCCATACGGGCTTCTCCGGATTCTTTGTTCGCTTGCGAACACCAACCGACCGGCTGAAACCCGGGTTATGGTTTTTAGATCCCGAAGGGAGATTATGTTTATCTATAGGGTGGCGATTCTGACACGATTGGGATGGAAGAGGGTGGCGATTTTGAAATCACCCCTCCCTGACTCAAGAATCGATCCGCCGCCTTCGCTCCGCTCCATGCCAGATTGACCGCCGCCCTCGCCCCCACGGTCGCCGCGGTCGTCTCAGTCTGGCAGGGCAGGTATCCCCAGACCGTGGCTGATGCCAAGCTGCTTCTGGAAACGGCACTGGAGGTCTGCAAGGAATAGAGGGCCGGGAGGCCCCCAACCGCAACCCGAAACGCCGCGTGGCGGGCCGTCGCAATCGATGCAGGGTTGGCGCCCAGCCAGCGGCTGACGACCGCGCGTTTCTGGCGATCGAGTCGCACATCCTTGGCGGAGCATCGCGCGCCTACATGTGGAAGCTGGAGGACGACTGCTCGCTCGGAGAATGCCGGCACTGGCGCGGCGAGGTCCACGGTGCCTTCCCGTCTCCGTTCTGGAGCGACCTGTCGGCCGCGCTGCGGGGAGAGACATAGGTTCGGCCTCCCACCCAGCGCGATAGCGGCGCTTTCGTTTGCCCGCCTTGTTCGCAGGCCGCCGGCGATTGCCCTGCTCCCCGCCGGGCTCGCCGACGCCGCCGAGAACGGCGTCGAGGTCCTCCTGGAGATACAGGCGGAACCCGGTGACCGGGTGGCGGCGCGCCTTGAGCTTCCCGGCGGCGTCCCACCTCCGAAGCGTGTCCTTTGACACGCCTAGGTACGATGCCGCCGCGCCGACCGTGAGGTAATCGCTCAGTTTCTTCATCCGCCAGGGTCCCGACAGGCTACCTCAGCACCATTATGCAGACCCAGGCCACCGCCGCAACGGACGAGGGGCTCGCCCGGGGGCGGGCCTTCCCCTCCGCATCCCCCTCACCCTGCCCCACGGCACCGATACCCCATTTCCGATCGTTTCCCGGCCGCCGGCGGGGGATACGGGACGCCGATCCACGCCCCCCTGTCGAAGGCTACGCGCTGCTTCCCCCCATGCGGACCGCCGGCCTTCCCTTCGCCCGCGCCGGTGTCCCAGAGTCCCCTGCGGCGCGGCCCGACGCCCGCCTCATCCCCGTCGGACGGCACGCCCCGATAACGACGGGGCACGGCCAGCCAGCGTCCGGAGGAGTTTCCGTAGGCACCCGTCCGCCGGGCGCCGGCGGGTATGTCCCCGGACCGCCTTCGGCTTGCCATGGAACTGCTCGGCGGGGTGACGCAGGGGGAGTTGGCGCGGGCCAGCGGCCTCAGCCCCACGACCATATCGCTCTTCCTCGCCGGCAAGCGAAAGCTGCGGCCCGCGATGGAGGTCAGGCTCATCGAGGGGCTGGAGCGGGCGTTCAGGCAGCGGCAGTGCC
Source organism: uncultured Phycisphaera sp. (assembly GCA_964421865.1). GTDB lineage: Bacteria > Planctomycetota > Phycisphaerae > UBA1845 > UBA1845 > SBAX01. The sequence continues at coordinate 45,894 of CAYQZH010000002.1, forward strand.
GCCTCGACACGGCCTTCTTCTCCGCCGACCGCGCGCGATGACGGGACGCGCCGCCGCGATGCCGACGCCCGGCCCACTCCCGCATAGACTCAGCTACGGCCGCGCCGGGGGGTCGCCCGTCGCGGAACAGTTCCGCGTTCAGGTTCGAGCGCGGACTGGCCGTACGCGTCGCCGGCAGTCCAGCCTCGGATCACGAATCGGGCTGTGGCGTCGTCAGCTCACACATTCCGTCGTGCGTCCTCGGCAGGCTTGGAAAAAGCGGGTAATGACACATGGAGACAGGGCACACCCTGCTTGATGTTGCCCCATTGTGTCGCTCCCCACAACGAATGGCGGTCTCCCGTCCACACCTGCCGAAGGCCCGCCGTGGTCGCGGCGCGGGAACCGCGCGTCGGCGACGGAGTTCGCCCGCGAAACCGTGTATGATGCCGCCATGACACCGGCGGCCACGACGAATGGAGCCGTGGAGGACACCATCGAACGGGTGACCTACCACGACGCCGACAACGGCTTCGCCGTCCTCCAGCTCGACGTCAGGGGCCGTCGGGACCCGGTGACGGTCGTAGGGTATCTGGCGTGCGCCGCCGCCGGGGAGTTCGTCGAGGCTTCGGGCCGATGGGTCATCGACAGGCAACACGGCCGGCAACTCCGGGCCGACTCGATGCGGACGACGCACCCCCGAAGGCGGCACCGCCGGGGCCGAGGCGATGCGTGAGGCAACGGCCTGGCTGATGGGGCAGAGTACCGGGCGACGATTGTGCGTGGTGATAACGGACGACGATTGGTGCGACACGAGCTACGCCACGGGACACATGCTGCACGGAGCGCGTTGCGGGGTTGAGTATGTCTTCATCGGGTTGGGCATGAGCCGGGAATCTTTGCTTGCCCGATGGCCGGCGGGACTGCGCGGCATCGGGTGCCCGGCGGACGCCCGGATTTCGGCGGAGCAGTCGCCCACGGTTGCGGGAGTTGTAGTGTGGGACTTGCTGGTTAGTCCCCAGCATGGGCGGCGGTTCGGCGGCGCAATCCGCCGGGCGGTCGTCCTACCCGCACGTTCACAGGCTAGTCTGACTACTCTCGCCGGGGCGTGTCCCGGCGGTAATGAAGTGAGGCGGCGCGATGGTAGTCGCCCGCCTCGTGGTCCGAACCTTTAAGGGAGGTACGAACAATGCAAGCATCTAATCCGACAGGCCCACCAGAGCAAGGGCAAGTCGCCGGCTTCCGGCGGTACGGGTTTGACTATGTGCGCCCGGAGGACAACGGCGATGAGTCGTGCAACGATCGCCGCGCCTATCGGGCGGAGTGCGTGCTGCGCTTTTACGAGTGGCTGAACGACGAGGACGCGCGCGAAGGTGACAGCGAAAGCGATCACGAAGGCGAGCCCGATATCGACGAGTCCACGCTCGTTGACCTGCTGACAGACGTACGGCACTGGACCGACCGCAACCGCGGTGCGCTGCTCGTCACCGCCGATCAGGCGTGGGCGAGCGCGTGCGACCGTCATGCCGCGGAGCGCGACCTCGACGAAGCGAAGCTCGCGGACGATCCCTACGGCATAGCAAACTCTGCCGTTGGCCGGACCATCATCGAGGAAGTCGTGGAGGAAGTTGCGACGGCGATCAGGGAAGGCGGTGCCAAATGACTGTCACTCCCTATATCGTGGTGATGGAATCCGAGGAGTACGGGCGAGAGATGTTTCCGCGCGACTCGTTGCGGGCCGCGATGCGAACGATCAAGCGCCTGCTGCTGAACGTGAACATTGGGGGAGACGGAGTGGAGCGGGTGATCGGCCTGCTGGTCAACCCAACGATGGCGGAAGGCGGTGAATCCGATGGGAGATAGATGCGGAGTACTCATGGTGACGCGGCGCGAAGATTACGAGCGCCTGGCGATGCAGGAATACTTCGAGAGCGAGGAGGGCGAAACCCTCGTCGAGCTTGAGGAAAGCGAAGCCAACTACGCCTATTGCAATGAGCTTGTGGAGTGGGCGGCCAAGGGCGCGATCTTCGTGGGCAATCACAACGAGGGCGGCTCCTACCCGGCGGGAGTTTTCGCGTCGGACGGAGAAAACTACGCCGAGAACAACGCCATCGACGGCGCGCCCGTGGTCTCGATCGACGATCTGACCGGAGCGCCGCACCAGGAGAGCTTAACGGCGGCGCGGTACTACGTTCTCGTTCATCGGAACGCCTGCAAGAAGCTGGGGGTTTGTGCGTGCTGCCACAGGCTTCCGGGCGAGTGCTACCGGGCCGCGAAGAATAGTCAGACGACCCCGGAAACAGCGACGGTAAAAGGAGGCGAGCGAGATGGGTGCTGACCTGATTGTCCAATATCTGCCGTGGTGTCCGCTGACCGAAGAACAGGCGGAACAGGTGCGGGCGGTGATCGCACGGGCCGAGCCGACGGACGACGACCGCGAGTTTGAGAACGTCGAAGAGTATCGCGGCTTACTGCTGAGCGCGTTCGTGGAGTATCTCCAAGGCGAGGGACGCCGGGACACGGTCGTGCTCCAACTGGAAGGGCAGAGCTATCCCGTGCTGTTCACCGCGGGCATGTCCTGGGGTGATGATCCCACGGATGCGTTCAACTGGATGGACCGGCTCAACGGCTGCGATGCAGTATATGACCTCCTGCGGCAGTTCGCGCTTAGGGCGTGTGCCGCCAAAACACCCGAGCCCAAGCGGGTGATCGTGGTGGTGAACGAGGGCTGCGCTCATGTATTCGAGGAACCCGACGGCGTTGATGTCACCATCGTCGATCGGGACGGAAGCTACCCCTACCTTTGCCCGGAGTGCGGCGTGACGTGGGGGTCGCAGTCGTGGGACGCCGACTCCGGGGTCGAGGCATACGAACCCACGGAGGCGGAGTTGGACGCGAACGATCCCATGATCTTGTGCCCGGATTGCAAGGCTGGAGAGGCGGTGACGCCATGAACCTTTGCACGGGCGACTGGGTGAGTTGGGATGCTCCGCAGTTCAAGGGCGTCCAACGTCCGACCCAAAGCGGCCAAAGTCTGTATGTGCCGCTGCGGATCAAAGCCGGGGAAGCACCTTCCCTCGGCGTAGAGAAACGCCTCCTCGGCCGACGAAGGGTCAGGGGGTTTTCCGCGTCAAGGACGACGATGCCGACGGCCTTCCGGGTTCTCGGAATGTCGCACAACCACGAGGGTCTAATCTGGATGAATCGGCATCCGGATGGTGAAGGATCCCGCGCCGGCGGACACTCGCGACGGCAATGTCGTCGTGCCCGCCGGGACCGAATCGGACGTCCCGGTGAAGCCCTGGACAGGCGTCCGGAGGCCGAAACGGGGCCGATCAGCCAGGAACCAGCCAGGAAGGCGAACCGGACGCGCGTAAGTCCTTATTATACAATAGGTTACAATGGAGGCGGGGGGAATCGAACCCCCGTCCCGCGACGGCATTCAGGACGCTTCTACGTGCATAGTCGATCGTTTGTTTCTCGGGTTGGTGGACGCCGGTCGACAGGCTGCCACCTTCCCCAGCCCGACTGTCTCTTACCCGCGCGCCGTCAGGCGGCGCACGCGGGCCAGCCTGCTGGTGTCGTCGGGCGAATTAGCAGGCGTCATCCGCGCGACGGGCTACGGGTTTTTACGCAGCCATGGCATACGAGTAGTTGCCATATAGTTTTTCGCCAGGTGTTTTACGAGGCCTCCTGACCACCTCGGCACGCCGCATTCCTTGCAACTCGCCCGGTCGAATCCAATCGCCCCCGGTCATCCCATCCATTATAGCATCGAAGAGGTCGGCACGCGACTGTGGATCAAACCCATTGCGGCTGAGAGGAGTCGAACCTCCACGTCCTTTCGGACACTGGATCCTAAATCCAGCGCGTATGCCAATTCCGCCACAGCCGCTCATCAACCCCGCCGGGTCCCGGTTATAGGGATCGGGCGATACGCAGAAACTCATTATACGCTGCGCGAGCCTCGGCAAGAGTGTCGCCGGCAAACTTCTCCATGAACGCACGGGCGATCTCAAAGGCGACGACGTTCTCCACCACCACGCCGGCCGCGGGAACGGAGCAAACGTCGCTTCGTTCGTAATCGGACCGCTCGGACTGCTTGGTGACGAGGTTCACGCTATCCATGCCTTGCAAGAGGGTACTGATCGGTTTCATGGCCGCTCGAAGCACGATCGGCTGCCCGTTGGTCATCCCGCCCTCTAACCCGCCCGCATTGTTCGATCGACGGCGAAAGCCGAGCCTCGGGGTGTCGCGCGTTGCGGAGTCGTAGTCAATGGGATCGTGGACCTCGCTGCCACGTCGGGCCGCGGTCCCAAATCCACGTCCGATCTCCACGCCCTTGATCGCCTGGACTGATCCCACGGCCTGCATCAGTCGCCCGTCGAGTTTATCCTGCCAACGCATGCAGCTCCCCAACCCCGGCGGATGGCCGCGAACTTGAACCTCGACAATCCCGCCCACGGTATCCTTGTTAATCTTCGCCTGGCGGATCGCGGCGATCATCCGTTCGGCCGCCGCCTGATCCGGACAGTACGCCTCATTGGCGGCGCGGGCGGCGCGAAGCGCAGCGATATCGGCTTCCTGCGGTACAGTCGCCGCCACGTCGTGGATTTGCACGACGTACCCGATCACCTCGATGCCGAATTCGCGGAGGAGAGACCGCGTCAAGGCCCCCGCGGCTACCCGTGCAGCGGTCTCTCGCGCCGACGCGCGTTCGAGCGTCTCCCGACAGTCGGTCGTCAGCCACTTCAGGCTGCCCGCCAGGTCGGCGTGACCGGGGCGCGGACGGTGGATCGGCGGGGCCTCGTCGATCCGCCAATCGCGGTTGGCGATTTGAAGGGCGATGGGTGAGCCGATCGTAACGCCGCGACGAACGCCGGAAAGGACAACCGCCTCGTCGCGTTCGATCTTCATGCGGCCGCCGCGACCATACCCGCCCTGACGGCGAGCAAGCTCTCCGTTGATGAGGGCGAGGTCGATCGTGACACCGGCCGGCATCCCCTCGATCAGCGCAATCAGGGCCTGACCGTGGGATTCACCGGCGGTTCTGTAGTCGAGGGTCGGCATCTCTGCCTATGCTACGACGCTACGATCGCCATGACGAGCAGGGAAGAGATAGCGAAGGTGCCTCGTCCTTTCC
>CAYQZH010000003.1:0-50523 GCA_964421865.1 uncultured Phycisphaera sp.
CCTCTAGTGCGCATAGGAGTCACGGGAGCAACCGGCTTCCTGGGTCGGTACATTGTCCGTTATCTGTCGTCGATGGGGCACGAATGTCGCTGTTGGTTCCGACCGCGATCGGACCGCGGCGGGTTCGAGGACTTGCCCCGCCCCGTCGAATGGGTCGAAGGGGATCTTGTCGATCCGGTTTCGATGGTCGAGCTCACGCGCGGGGCTGATGCGGTCGTCCATGCGGCACTCTACCATCCGGGGATGGGCTTCATGGGCGGCGAGGGCGACCTTCCTACCTTTGTCGAGCGGAACGTCCTCGGCACAATCCGCTTGATCGAGGCCGCACGCACCGCAGGAGTACGGCGATTCGTCTTCATCTCAACATGCGCGGTGCACGACAAGATTCTCGACGATCGCAAGCTCGACGAGGCCCATCCGCTTTGGCCTACGTCGCACTATGGAGCGTACAAGGCCGCCATCGAGAAGTTCATCCACAGCTACGGCCTCGGACATGGCTACGATATCTGCTCACTGCGCCCGACGGGCATCTACGGAGTTGCTCGGCCGATCACGAAGAGCAAGTGGTACAACCTCGTCCACGCCGTCGCCCGCGGCGAATTGGTGTCCAGCGATCGCGGCGGCAAGGAGGTCCACGCCGTGGACGTCGCCAGGGCCGTCGGCATCCTTCTGACCGCCGACGGCGTGGCCGGACAGGCCTACAACTGCTATGACCTCTACGTGGCCGATCAAGAGGTGGCCGCCGTCGCCCAGCAGATCACCGGCAGAACGAGCGAAATCAAGATACTCAACCAAGGCTCGAAGCATCAGATCGACACGGCCAAGCTCCGCGCGTTGGGCATGACCTTCGGCGGCCGGGCGCTGCTCGAACAGACCGTTCGGGAATTGCTGAACAACCGAAAGGCCTGACGCCGCCGCGTTTCCCGCGTCGCCCCCCTCCCCGCCCGGGCTCCTTGCGGTCGCACCGTTCGCGATGTAGACTTCCGCGATCACGCGCCGCGCTCCATGGCGTTCGGGGGCGGGCGCAGGTCCATAACCACGAGGAGGCTACCGCAATGGCGGAGGTGAATCGCCGCGAAGTGTTGGGAACTCTGTCCGCCGTAGGCGGATTGGCCGCCGCGGGCGGTTGGATCGGGTTGACGGCCGACGAGACGGTCGCGCAAGAGGGCGGTGGGACTGCGGCAGCAGCGTCGCGGGAGTACAAGCTTCCGCCGCTGCCCTATGCTCCCGATGCCCTCGAACCGCACATCGACGCTCAGACCATGACACTGCACCACGACAAGCATCACGCGGCCTATGTCAAGGGGCTCAACGACGCCATCGCCAAGCTCGAGGCCTCGCGCCAGGGCGGCGCGACGAGCGCGGGGCTTGACGCGATCCGCGATCTGACCGACTCGCTGGCCTTTAACGGGTCCGGGCACGTCCTACACTGCGTCTTTTGGGAGGATATGAAAAAGGGCGGCGGCGGAGAGCCGAAGGGCACGATTGCCAAGCAGATCACCGGGGACTTCGGCAGCTTCTCCAACTTCCAAGCCCACTTCGCCACGGCGGCGAAGAAGGTGCAAGGCAGCGGTTGGGGCATTCTCGCCTGGGAGCCGCTCAGCAAGCGCTTGATCGTCCTCGGTGCGGAGAAGCATCAAAACCTCACCATGTTCGGCTGCGTTCCGCTGCTTGTGGTGGACGTCTGGGAGCACGCCTACTACCTGAAATACCAGAACAATCGCGCGGGGTACGTAGATGCTTTCTGGAACGTCGTGAACTGGGAGAACGTCGATTCGCGACTCGCCGCGGCGACGAAACTGACGACCTAGCTCGCGATGTCCGCGAAGTCCGTTTTATCGGTCCACCGCCGCGTGCTTCACGACATGCTGTCGATCCCGACGGCCCCCTTCGCGGAGCATAAGGTCATCGAGTATATCGAACGCTTCTGCGGCCGGCGGAAGCACCTGAAGCTCACCCGCGATCGGGCGGGGAATGTGCTCGTGCGGGTGCGCATCGGCAGACGGGTCGTTAGGCGGCCCGCCTGTATCACCGCCCATCTCGACCACCCGGGATTCGTCGCCGATCGAATGACGGGCGAGGTCCGCCTGCGCGCGTTCTGGCGCGGGGGCGTGCCGCGCCGGTATTTCAAACACGGCAAAGTGCGCTTCGACGTGGACGGCGAGTGGCTGCACGGCGTGATCCGCTCGGTGACGCCGCGGGAGAAGCGGCGGAATCGCGTGGACACCGTTGTCGGCGAGGTGCCGCGCGACGTGCCTCTGGGGTCCGTCGGGATGTGGGACTTCCCCGATCCGATCGTGCGGGGCACGCGGATTTACGCGCGGGGATGTGACGATCTCGCCGGTGCATCGGCCATGCTGTGCGCCATCGACGAACTGGTACGAAGCGGCAAAAGCTGCGACGCCTACTTTCTGTTCACCCGGGCCGAGGAGGTCGGATTCGTCGGGGCGATCGCCGCGTGCCGCTTGAAGACGATCCCGGCCAAGTGTTTTGTGGTAGCGATGGAAACCAGTTCGGAGCGGCCTTTCGCCAAGATGGGCGACGGCCCGATCCTGCGCGTGGGCGACCGGGCAAGCACTTTCACGCACGCCGCGACGGCCTATTGCCACCGAATCGCCCGCGAATTGGCCCGCGCGGACAAACGCTTCAAATACCAGCGGAAGCTGATGGACGGCGGTACCTGCGAATCGTCGGCCTATTGCACCCTCGGCTACGAGGCCACCGGATTGTGCGTCGCCCTCGGCAACTATCACAACGTGGATGCGAAACGCAAGAAACTTGCCCCGGAGTACATCGACCTCGACGATTTCGACAACGTCGTGAAGTGGTTTGCCGAACTGGCCCGCGCCCCGCGCCCCTACACCGGCCGGGACGAGGCCCTACGCACACAAATCACCGGCCTGGAGCAACGGTATCGGACGCTGCTGCGGTCCTCGCGCGACGACGCGTGCTGAGCGAGGGTGCTCACGCCGACCGGGCGGAGTCCACGATGCCATCCCCCGGCGCGACGCCGCGGAGCACGTTCTCGTACACCTTCACGTGCTGCTCGAGGCAGCGGCGCAGGCCGAATACCTCGTAGGCTTGGCCGCGGGCGACTTCGCGCGCCTTGGCAAGGGACGCACGGTCTTGGAGGAGCCTGAACAACGGTCCGACGACTCCCTTCCCCACGAACTGCTTGAAGAGCAGACCGTTCACTTTGTGGGCGATCAACTCGGCGACCGACGGAATCGCGGCGCCAATGACCGCCGCTCCTGCGGCCATCGCCCACGCGACGGCGGTCGATGAAACGTCGCCCCGCGCCGCCACTCCTTCGAGGCTCAGGACAAGGATCAACGCATCGGACACGGCGATCAACTCCTCGAATCGGTAGCGATCGCCTGGAGTAATGATGGTCGGACGCGAGGGAACCGTGGCCGCGAATCGCACGATGCGCTTCTGCTCTCTAGAGATTCCTGGAACGATGACCCGCAGATGACTGTCGAGATGGTTGACCAGTGCTGCGGCCCAGAAGGCCTCGAACGAACCGCCTGCGCGAGTCACCGGCTCGGGAACGATCACCAACGTATCGTCCTTGCCCACGCCGAGTTCCCCACGCAGCGGGCCGCGTCGGCAGCGGTTGATCCAGCCGAGGTCGATGCCCGGTCGAATCACGACGCACAGTTCGGGGGCGACGCCGCTCTCGATCAATCGTCGTCGCACGATCCCGCAACTACAAATGATCGCGAATCCCTTCGGTCGCGCCAGCGTTCGCAAGAGCTTCGCTTCCCGCGTCGCAACAGCGGGATCGGACAGTTCGACGACCAGCGGCCCGTCCGTCGCCGCTCGCGCCACCGCCGCCGCGTGCACTCCCCAGGCGTGCAGCAGATCGACCCGCCGCTCGTGGACCCACCTCGCCACCAGCGGCGACGCCAGGGCGTCGATCCGCGCCGGTCGTGCGAAGACTCGAACCGGGCGACCTAGCGGACGCAGAGTCCGGACCGCCGCCGGGTCGATGGCCGCAAGCGTAAGGGAATACCGATCCGCAGGAAGCCGTTCGAGCAAGACGCCGACGGCCGTACGCTGCTCCCATCCGGCGGACGCGTCGAACAAGTGACAGACGTGTGTCATACCCGCCGGCCCGTCAGGGCGTCTCATTTGAGACCGCCGGAGGCCTCTTCCTGCGCCTTCTCGTAGTCGTCGATCTCATGTTCGTGGAAGAGCCGGGCGATGTTCACCGCGAGTTTTGCGGTCAATTCCCTGGAAATGGCGTCCTTGGTCCTTGCCTTGAGTACCGCGCCGCCGGTCATGCTCGCGCTGAGATAGTGCCCCTCCGGACCGTCCGGCCAGAGGCGGACTCGGTTGCGCTCCGTCTTCTCCGACGGGTTCAGTACCTTGACCGTGACGGTCCAATACGCCGCGTTGGTCGCGTCCGTGATGTCCTCGTCGGCGAGGAAATCCTGGACTTCGATCCAAACGACCTGTTCCGCGCCGGCCCGTTCGCCGATCTCTCGGCAACTATGCTTGACGAAATCGGGCGTGGTCTGCCGCAAGGCTTCCTCGGTTTCCAGGGGGATGATCTTCTTCGCGGATTCCGTGCGGATCAGCTCCTGACTCACGTCTTCCCAGAGGTAGCGCCTCGCCGGCGGCCAATCGACTCGCTCGTTCACGTCATCGACGAACACCATGACCGGCCCCGACGCCAATCGGAACTTCGCCTCGACTTTGTGCTTGCCGCACGCGCCGCAGGCGGCGCAGACCGCCAGACTCAGCAGGCCGGTCGACAGGCCGAGGCAACGCCTTCGACCGTTCATGGTACGCGACGCGGCGCTACAACTCGATGGTGTGCTCATAGAACTTTCGGGCCACTTGCTCGGCGAACTTGCGGTAGGTGGCCTCGCGGACCAGCGGGGAATTGGTCGCCGTCATCGGTACGGGTGCGTCCTCGGGGTGGACGCACTGGACCGGGGTCAACTCGTAGCGCCGCTGCGACTCACGCTCGGCGTGGATGTCCTGCACGGACACGGAAGCCTGAATCCTACCGCGAAGAAATTGCGGCGTTTGTGCGTCCCGGATTTGGAACTCGAGCAGCTCGAGGTACACGACGTAGTCGGCGTTGAACTGCCGACCGACCGCATAGGGGTCGATCTGGGCGTCGATGTTCTTCTGCAGGAAGTCCTCCACGTCCCGCGGATCGACGACTTGCGTGCCGAGGTTCCGTTGCCCCATCTCCGCGTGGAGCTTGTCCCCGATGTACGTCGCCAGCTCGAAGCGGACGTGGGGGTAGTCGAAGAGCGTCGCGGGCTGCGTCCAGACCAACACGGCCACCCGCTTCCCCGCCAGCTTGTCGAACTCCGGCGAGACTTTCTTCGTGTGCTCGCCGATGAGCACCAACGGCTTCAGCAAATTGCACGACGCCAGCAACGGCACGAACATAAGCACGCATACGCGAATGGGTTTCAACGACGTCATCGTTGTCTTTCTGCGCCCTTTGTGATTCGGTCGCACCGCTCCGCCAGAGGCGGACTCGGCTTAGCGCCAAAGCGCCGTCGCGAGTTTGTAGACCCACGCGCCCAGGACTACGGCGACGACGCCGAACCCGACCGCGGTCGGGGGCAGTCGGGTCCAGTTTACCCGATGGCTCCTCCCCGTGGCCAGCGTCTCACCCGCCGCAAACGCCCCCAACCCCGTGGCCAGGGCCAACGCCAGTCCCGCGGGCTGAGCATGGAACGCCGCAGCGAATCGCCCGCGCGCGGCGTGGGCGAAGGCCGTGGTCATCCCGCAAGTCGGACACGGCAATCCCCAAATCATGGCCATGCCGCACGGCGGCAGCCCAAGTTGCTCATGGGTGCCGATCCCGCCCGCCGCCGGTTCGAGCCGCGCCGCGACCGCGAACAGCGAGACGCAACCGGCCAATACCAGCCCAGCGGTCGCCCGCGCGAAGACGGGTCGCTCACGATCAACCTGAAACACGATTGGACCGAGCGGGTGTGCCGTCGGTATCGCCGCGGGGTTGAGCGTACAACCTCGGACCGTTGCGGGAATCATCGAACGCACGACGTCACGGTAGCCCACTCACGCCCGACGGTCAAGGCGATGAACTAGGCGACGGATTACCGGTGAGAACGTTTGCTCGGCGGTGTGATGCCCTCGGAATCCTTTGCGAAGCGCCTTGCGGTCTCCAGCGAAATCCGCCCCGCGTCGACGAGCCGTTGGAGGTCTTCGTCGAGCGTCACCATCCCATCGCGTTTCCCCGTCTGGATGGACGACTCGATCGAGTCGATTTTTCCGAACTTGATCGCGATCCGCACCGGCTGGTTGACGTGCAGCACTTCGAGGGCCAGGGCGCGTTTCTCACCGGCTCGGGCCGAGGGCAACAGGTGTTGGCTCACGACGGACCGGAGACTGAGCGCCAGTTGCGTCCGCACGTCCTCCTGGGCGTCGTAGGGGAACAGATCGACGAAGCGCGTCACGGCCCCCTTGGCGTCCTTGGTGTGCAGCGTGGTGAGGATCAGGTGGCCGGTCTCCGCGGCGCTGAGCGCCATCTGAGCTGTGTCGCGGTCGCGGATTTCGCCGAGAAGGATTACGTCGGGGTCCTGTCGCAAACCGTACTTGAGGCCGTCGAAGAACGAATCCACGTCCCGCCCGACCTCTCGTTGGGTGATGATGCTGGAACTGATGCGCGGGTGAATGTACTCGATCGGTTCCTCAACGGTGATTACGCGACAATCGCCTCGTCGATTGAGCAGATGGATGAGCGCGGCCAGCGTCGTTGATTTGCCCGACCCGGTCACTCCCGTGATGATGACGAGTCCGTTGGTATGCCCGATCAAGCGCTGGGCGAGCGCCTCCGGGAAGCCCATCCAATCAAACGACGGAATCTCCTCGGGGACGTGCCGGAAACACGCACACCACTCGCCCTGAGCCAGGAAGAGGTTGGCACGAAATCGGCACGGACGACCCTGGTGCGTCAGGGCGACCGAGCAATCGAAGTTCTTGCCCTGATCCAACCGCGCGGACAGTTCGTCAGGGAGAATCGACTCGATCCAACCTCGCACCTTCTCTCCGTCCAGCGCCGCGCCTTCGATCGCAACCAAACGGCCATGAACCCGATAGGTGACGGGGTATCCCGGAACGAGGTGTACGTCCGACGCCTGGCGCTCGACGGCCGCGTCCAGCAGCGTCTGCATCTCCGACCGCGCACCGTTGTCCGAGTCCATCGCGAGTCTGTTCACGGGGTCATTATACCGCCGACCCGTCACGGCGTTGCGTTCCGGTCCGTATCCTTCAGCAGTCGGACGCGGGCGGAGGGTTTTTACGGGTCAAACCGAAGATGATGCGCGTGGGCGGGGGGGAAGTTCTGGAAGACGACCGTCGTGGCGAACCGATGTCGGCGAAGGGTGCTGGTGAGGTAGGCGGACACGGCCCGGACGCGTGCACGCCGCTTGCCGAGTGCGAACGTCCGAGATGTGGCCCGCAACCCGATATACTCGAAATAGCTGAACACTCCTCCGGGTTTCAGGGATCGGCGAACGAAGTCGAACACGGCCTCTACGTCGTGCAGCTCAAACATGGTCAGCGGCAGACCCGATATCACGAAGTCGTATTGTTTATCGTTAGGAAGCATCTGGACAGGCAGGCGGAACAGTCGGACCCGGCCCTGCGCCACGAGCGGCGCAAAATGGAAATCGGTGAGCACGTCACGTTCGAGAATGTCGGCGAAATCGCCCTGAATCTCGCAGATATCCAGTTCATCGTCCTCCTCCAGGATGGTTCCCAGGTAGCGTGTCATCGGCCCCGTCCCAGCCCCGACCTCGAGGACCGAGGCGGGCCTGGGCGCTCGGCGCAACGGCTCACACACCGCCTGCGCAAGGGCCCGTGAACTCGGCGCAATCGCGCCCACGGTGTTCGGATAGCGAAGGTACCGGCCGAGGAACCTTAAACGGTGCCCCAACTCGACCCACAACCTGCTGCGCGACGATCCATTACCTGAGGAGTTCAACCGTTCACACGCCCGGATGGTAGCCTGCGCTCCGCTGCCGCGCCGGCAGCCTGATTCGCGCATCGCCATCATCGTAACGGTCGTACGACGGCCTTTCCAGTGCATACCACAACAACGGACAAGAGCAAAATATAAACGTGGCTGTAATTTAGCGGCGCGGTCGCGAGAAATTACTCTTGAATTCCGCCCCTTCATGCTGATAAACTCTGCATAGCGGAGGAGTGCTGTCTGGGATGGTGGCGCGAAAACGGGCGACATCGACTGAGCAGGACGAACCCGCCGAGCGCTGGCTGCGCAGGAGTGCAGCTGACGCGCGATGAGCCTGCGGGTGACGACCCGCCGGATGGGTCAATCCGGACCGCTGGGGCCATGCGCTGCCGGGGTTCGGGGGTCCCGTGTTGAAAAGGAGGTGGTTCATTGGAATCGAAGATAGGTAGGCTGCCGTAGTGCGGCAGACGTTGCTGCATACGGCAGCACGAAACCTTGGGCCCGCCGGGCAGTGAAAACCCGGCGGGCCGCTTTATTGATGGACGGTGAGCGCTGAGTGCGGTCGCAGGCAGCCGAGGCCTCCACTACAATGAACCGAGGGTCGAGGGGACTCCGTTCGGGGATCAACCGTGAAGACGTCGGGTGAAACGCGGGTATCGTTCGTCTCCTTGGGGTGCGCCAAGAACGTGGTGGACTCCGAGAAAATGCTGGGCCAATTGGCCGAGGCGGGCTGCGCGATCACGGCGGACGAGGACGACGCCGAGGTCACGGTCATCAACACCTGCGGGTTCCTGGAGGCCTCACGCACCGAGGCCGATGAGGTCATCCGCGAGGCCGTGGCGCGGAAGCGCAACGGCGTTCTCAAGCGAGTGGTCGTGGCCGGGTGTCTGGTCCAGCGCGACAAAGAGGCGATCCTTGAACGGATCAAGGGCGTCGATGCGTTGGTCGGGGTCAATAACCGCGACGACATCGTCCGGGCGGTGCTCGGGACCAACGGCAAGAAGGCCAAGCGGACGACCGACATCTACCTTTCGGACTACCATCCCTTCACACAGCTCGACACGGCGCGGCTGCGGATTACGCCGCGGCATTACGCCTACCTTCGGATCAGCGAGGGGTGCGACCAGAAATGCACCTTCTGCACGATCCCGTCGATTCGCGGCCGGATGCACTGCAAGCCGCTGGAGGTCGTCCTCGCGGAGGCGCGGGAGCTGGTCAGCGACGGGGCCGTAGAGATTAGTCTGATCGGGCAAGACACGACCAGCTACGGCATGGGCGAGGACAAGCTGGACGGGGGACTCGCCGGACTTCTACGGCAACTGAATACCGTCGATGGACTACGCTGGCTCCGACTGATGTATGTCTATCCGTCGGTGCTCAGCGATGAGATGATCGACGCGATCGCCGAGTGCGATCACGTTTGCAAATACATCGACGTTCCACTCCAACACGTCAACGACCATATTCTCAAGGCCATGCACCGCCGCGTGGACCGGGCGGGTACGGAACGGTTGCTGCAGAAGATTCGCGATCGGGTTCCCGGTGTGGCCGTCCGTACCACGCTCATCGCAGGTTTCCCCGGTGAAACCGACGAGCAGGTGGCGGAGTTGGTCGAGTTCCTCAAGGCCTTCCGCTTCGACGCGCTGGGCGTGTTTCCGTATTCGTTGGAGCCGGAGACGCCGGCGGGCCGGATGTCGGGCCAAGTCCCGGAGGCGGTGAAGCAGGAGCGCGTGGACACACTGATGCGTGTCCAACAGGATGTCGCCTTCGCCCTGGCGGACGAGCGCGTCGGTCGGGAGTTCGAGGTACTGGTGGACGAGCGCGTCCAGCCGGGCGTGGTCGCGGCCCGTCATCAGGGTCAGGCCCCGGCGGTGGACAGTGTAACCTACGTCGAATCGCGCGAGCCCCGTTCCGGAGACTTCCTCACCGTGCGTTGCGTTGAACGTCAGGACTATGATCTAATCGCAAGGCCGACCCAGATCGCCCTGCCGGTCCTGGCCGGGTGACGCGAGGTCCGGGGACCAGAGTTTGTGCCGCGGGTTCGGCAACCCTGGGTTGATGGCCAAAACGCCTTGAGCGTTGGGCTGGGGCCCGGCGCGCCGGGAGAAAGTCGGTTCCACAAGAGCAATGCGTTTTTCAACGGGCGGTTAGCTTTTCCCGCTGACGAGTTTCCGGGTGTTGCTTTCGAGCTTCTTCACGTCCCCGGAGCCGAGATCGACGTCCACGACGACGCCTGCGCGATCGATCCACAAGACGGTCGGAATGATCCCGTCCGGGACGCGGTACTGCTCGATGGTTTTCCCTCCTTCGAGGAGTACGCGTTGATTGAGCTTGTTCTGCTCGACGAATTGTTTGAGAATCTCCTTGTCCTCGTCCCAGGCGTTGACGGCCAGGACCACCAGTCCGTCCTTCTTGTACTGCTCGGCGATGCGGCTGATGTGCGGAGCCTCCGCACGGCAGGGCGGTCAGCGATAGGCGAAGAAGGCCAGAAGGACCGGCTTGCCGCGCTGATCGCTGAGGCGGACCTTGGCCCCATCGAGGGCGGTTAACACAAAGTCCGGCGCGGGCTTGTTCTTCACCTGGGCGGCGAATCGACGTTCGGCCGCCCCCGCGCACCCGGCCAGACCCAGGATGGTCAAAACCGCCGCAGTCCGGTAAACCCTCCACATCTCAATCTCTCCCTCGAGTATCCACAGACCGGCGCGCCGACATCACGAGACGCCGCAACCGCGCCGTCGAATGCTAACCGGCGTATCTGTCGGCCGCAACACCGTTTCATTGTCGCTTGTGACGGGACTAGCGATGAGGTACAATGCCCGCCGTTCCATCCGGGGGATCGGGCCGATCGTTTGACGGCCGGCGTTGAGCCGTCCGGCGAACATAGAGGCGACGGTGCGATCGCGGACCACTGCTCAACGCGCCCGCCGACGGGCTGCAACCGAGGGGTTCCAATTCGGGAGGTGAAAACAATGATTCTGGGCAATGCACGAATTCAGCGGCGGAGCCGTTGTGGAGTGTGCGTGGGGATTACGTTGGCCGGTCTGGCGTCCGGCCTTCCCGCTGCGGCGCAATCGGATCAGGACCAGACCACGCCGACGGGTTGGTGGTGGCTGACGAACGCCACGAGCGACCAGGTGAACGAACGGGTCAACCCCGGGTTTCGCATCACGGACCTCGAGGTCGTCCAGGCCTCGCCGCTCCGTTTCAACGCGGCCTTCGTCGAAAACTCCGGCGCGTACAACAAGGGGTGGTGGTGGTACTACAACGCGGATGTGCAGTTTCTCGATAACGCCTTGAGCAGTAACAACCCGCGGTTGATCGACCTGGAGCGCTACGAGATCAACGGGCAGGAGTATTTCGCCGCGGTGATGATCAGCAACACGGGCGCCGAAAACCATCCGTTACTCGACGACGCAGAATGTCTCACTTGCTATGAAACAGTACAGGTCGATGAACGGTGTCAGGACCGAGGGACGCATCTCCGTTTTCGAGCGATGGTTTGGGAGTACATGGAGTTTACGAGCGATCGGACGATGGAGCGTAACGCGGAACGAAGACGCAAGGCATGTGAAGCGATTGAGCGGCGACAAGACCGGGCAAAGCGTGAGGGCAAGGAATGCTATCTACCACCGTATTATGACCCGACGCGACCGGGGAGCCCTTGCGAAACCGAAGAGGAACGCGAGGGCGAGGAATACTGTCGAGGGCTGAAACTCTGTGAGAAATACGCCAAGCTGGCGATGATTCACGACCGCCTGGGCGTCACGTCGCAGCCGATCAACCCGTTTGAGGGTGACGGCGAAGCGGCCGTGGAGGGGTCGCCACGATATGCGATGTGGTATCTCGCCGACTGCGAACAAATCGACCGTTATTCCGACGACGATCATCCGCGAGTCGTTCGATTCTGCCGAGAGGTAGCGAAGCATTTGAACGTGGACGCGCCGGACATTCCTGCACGACCGCCCGGCGACGGGCAAGGCGGGGTTGACTTGAATGTAACCAACAAAACGGAGATCATCATGGGTGATAAGTACGAGAATGTGCAAGGATCAACGGTCGTCAGTCGATCCGAGGTCAAAGGCTCGGTCTACCGGACACGTGACGACCACTCGACGAAAGGGGCGACGGGCGGGGTGTGGAAGTGGCTTACGACCGTCGCTTGGCGCGGCATCAAGAACCGTTTGGGTTGGTGATGTAGACGACCGGGGGGTGCAGCTTCGATGGCCTTGACGATCTATCGTAAAGCGGACGCCGAGCGAGGCGCGTTGCACGGCCGGCGCGTGGCGATGATCGGGTATGGCAATCAGGGCCGGGCCCACGCGCTCAACCTCCGCGACTCCGGCATCGACGTGGTCGTCGGTCAACGCCCCGGCAAGAGCTACGACGCGGCGCGGGCCGATGGGTTCGAGCCGTGCTCCGTTGCCGATGTGGTTGCGAACGCCGAGCTCATCATTCTCACCTTGCCCGATGAGTCCGCATCGGAGGTCTATGCGGCGCAGATCGGTCCCACACTTCGACCGACTGGGAAGTCGGTCCCACACTCCGGGCGGACGCTGGGGTTCGTCCACGGATTCAACATCCGTTTCGCGTTCATCCAGCCGCCGGGCGACGTTGACGTGGTGATGGTCGCCCCGAAAGGCCCTGGGTCGCTGCTTCGGTCGTTGTACGTCGAGGGCAAGGGACTTCCCGCGTTGATGGCGATTCATCAGGACGCGAGCGGATCGGCCAAGCGGACCGCCCTGGCCTGGGCCGACGCCATCGGCAGCACCCGCGCGGGCGTCGTCGAATCCACCTTCGCCGCCGAGACCGAAACCGACCTCTTCGGCGAACAGGTCGTCCTCTGCGGCGGCGTGACGGCGCTGACCAAGGCCGCCTTCGAGACCCTGGTCGAAGCCGGTTATCAACCCGAGTTCGCCTACCTCGAATGCGTTCACGAGCTGAAGCAAATCGTGGACCTGATCTACGAACGAGGCCTGAGCGGTATGCGCGAGCGAATCTCCAACACCGCTGAATACGGCGACCTCACCCGCGGCCCGAGGCTTATCACCGAAGAGACCCGCCGGGAGATGAGGCGCATTCTCGACGAGGTTCGCAGCGGCGCCTTCGCCAAGGAATGGATCGCCGAGCATCGTAGCGGCGGCAAGAACTTCAAGAAGCTCCACGACGCCGACGTAGACACCCTCTACGAACAAGCGGGCAAGACCGTCCGTTCGCTGATGCCCTGGCTCGCGAAGCCGGTGCTGCGCGGTGAAGATCGTCCGTCAGATTCGACAATCGACAATCGCCAATCGACAATGGGCGAATGGCGACTTGGCGGGCCGATCGACTAACCCAACTCCCTCCCTACCTTTTCGTCGAGATCGACCGGAGGAAGCGAAAGGCGATCGCCGCAGGCCGGGACGCGATCATCTCCGGCGCCGCGCCCTTGACTCGTGCCGCGCCCGATGTTAGCATCTTATAAGATGCGTATAGAGTGCTTAGCAAAGGAGGCCCCATGATGTATGATCTGACCCGGGACATTCGCCCCCTCACCGATTTTAAGCGGAAGACCGCGGCCTTCACGAAGCAACTCAAGAAGACAGGGCAACCGCTTGTGCTCACCGTGAACGGCAAGGCTGAACTCGTCGTGCACGACGTGACGTCCTATCAGAAACTGCGGGAGATGATCGAGCGGGCCGAGGCCGTCGCCGGAATCCGAAAAGGGCTGGAGTCCTTCAAGCGGGGGAAAGGCATCCCGCTCGGGCGGACGGACCAACGGATTCGTCGAAAGTATGGCATACCGCGTTGAGCTTTCCCCGGAAGCGGACCGAGAGATCGAGGAGGCCTACCGGTGGATCGCGGCGGCGTCGCCAAGGGGTGCCCATGGCTGGTTCAACGGCCTCATGGACGCTCTACGCTCGCTCAGCGATTTCCCCCAGCGCTGCCCACCGGCCCCGGAGAGTGACGCCTTCGTTGAGAATATCCGCCAACTGCTCCACGGGCGACGGCAACATCGCTACCGCGCGCTGTTTGTGATCCACGGAAAGACCGTCCAAGTCCTTCACATCCGCCACGGCGCTCGCAGACATCTCGGTTCTTCAGCGGACGTTCCGACTGAAGACGAATAAGCAACCTGGGGCGGACAATTCGACAATCAACAACCGCCAATCGACAATGTCAGGATGACGGCTTGGCGCGCTCAACGGCTAGCAGAACTCCCACCATACTTGTTCGTAGAGATTGATCGTCGAAAGCGAGAGGCGATCGCGGCCGATCGAGACGTGATCGACTTCGGCGTCGGCGATCCCGATCAACCGACGCCCGGCTTCATCGTGGATCGCATGGCCGACGCGATCCGCAGACCGGGCAATCATCACTACGCCTTGGGCGTCGGCGGGATCGAGTTCCGCAACGCCGTTGCGGACTTCTTTGTCCGCCGATTCGGAGTCAAGCTCGACCCGAAAACGGAGGTCGTCGCCCTGTTGGGGTCCAAGGAGGGTATAGGCCACCTTCCCACCGCCGTCGTCAACCCCGGCGAAACGGCGCTCATTCCCGATCCCGGCTATCCGGTCTACACCGGCGGAACCATCTTCGCGGGCGGCAAGTGCCACACCATGTCCCTACGCGAATCGAACGGCTGGCTGCCGGTTCTCGGCGATGTCCCAGCCGAGGTTCGCCGCAGCGCGAAACTGATGTTTCTGAATTATCCGAACAATCCGACGGCCGCCTGCGCACCGCTCTCGTTTTTTGGGGAGGCCGTCGCCTTTGCGCAGGAACACCACATCTTGATCGCCCAGGACGCCGCCTACAGCGAGGTCTATTTTGACCCCGACCGACCGCCGCCGAGCATCTTACAGGTCGACGGCGCCAAGGAGGTGGCCGTCGAGTTCCATTCGTTGTCCAAGACTTTCAACATGACCGGCTGGCGGATCGGCTTCGCGGTGGGCAACGCCGACGCCCTCGCTGCTCTCGCCAAGGTGAAGAACAACATGGACTCCGGGGTCTTCGGCGCCGTCCAGGAAGCGGGCGTCGAGGCCCTCACCGGCATTCGCCGGGCGGAGGTCCTCGCGCACATCGGCCCCGACGGAACCTACCGCCGCCGACGCGACGTGCTGGTCGCCGGCCTGCGCGAATCCGGCTGGTCCGTCGCCTCGCCGCAGGCCACCTTCTACGTTTGGGCGAAATGTCCCGGCGGGCGGGATTCGTTGACCGTCGCCTCACGGGTGCTCGACGACGCGGACGTGGTCCTCATTCCGGGAATCGGGTTCGGGCAACGCGGCGAAGGTTACGTCCGCTTCGCCCTCACCGTCGATGAGTCCCGCACCGCCAAGGCCGTCGAACGCATCGCGCGGTTGAAATGGTGACCATCGGCCCAACGACGCCTTAAACCGCTCTTGCCCGACGGCACGCACTCATCCATCCATCGCACCGGGGTTGACTCCATGCCGGCGTCACGACGGACCGCGTTTCGGTTATCGGGCGACGGTTGGCACATGATTGAAAATCATGCGCTGAGTTTTCCGGCTCCGGCGTTATAATCAGCGACACTTCCAACAGGTCTGGAAGCGGAGAGAAGAACATGCGCATTCGATTGGTCATCGGTTCGTTGATCGCACTCGTGGCCGTCGCACCCTCGCTGGGTGAGACGCCCTTGAGCACGGCCTTTACTTATCAGGGACAACTCAAACAGGGCGGCGTCCCGCTCAACGGCAACGTGAACTTGGAGTTTCGGCTCTTTGATGCTTTGACCGACGGGACTCTCGTCGGACCCCTTGTGGCCAAGAACGGCGTCCCCGTCACCAATGGACTTTTCACCGTGGACCTGGACTTCGGCGTCGAACCCTTCACCGGCCAAGCGTTGTTTCTGGAAATCGCCGTGCGATTGAACACCGCCGGCGCCTTTACCACCCTCAGTCCGCGGCAGGCGTTAACGCCTACGCCCTATGCCATCCGGGCGTTGATCGACGAGACGTTCGGTCTGCCTTTCGCGGCCACCATCGACCGGCCCGAGGATGCCTTCTCCATCACCAACCTCGGCGGAAATGCGGTGGTCGGATCGGTGGCCGACGCGGGGACCGCAGCGGTCCGAGGTACGAACACGGGTCAGGGTCAGGCGGGCGTGTTTCAGACGACGAACGGTCTCAGCGTTTTCCCCGCGCTCGAAGCGAGTACGAACGCCTCCGCGGCGGCCTTCCGGAGCGCCAATCTCGGGATCGGCCCAGCGGCGGTGGTTGAGATTGCCAACGCCGGTAACGGAAGTACGGCCCTGGTCGCGGGTACGAATGGGCTCGGGAGCGCAGCTTTTCTCCTGGCCACCAATGCCCAGAACCCCAATCCCGTGCTTCTCTCTCGCACCGCCGGTCTCGGCGAGGGCGGCGTGTTCGACCTCACGAACGCAGGCAACGCGGCGCCCGCGTTGGTGGCCCAAACGAACGGAGTGGGGTCCGCCGGACTGTTCGCCGCGTTCAACGTCCTGAGCAACTCCCCGACGCTTTTCGCCGGCACAATCGGAACGGGCAGCGCCGCGGACCTCCGCACGGGCGCTGGGGCCGTCTTTCTCCCTGGGAATCCGACGGCCACCCTGTCGGCGCTGAACAGCAGGGACGTGAGTTCCGCCGCCAAGGTTGAGAACAGCAACATCGACAACTCTGACGAGGCCCTGCTCGTGAAAACGCTGGGTCGCGGGTCCGCGGCCGTTTTCATCATTGACAATCCCGATCCTGGGGCGAGTTCCGGCAACCCGTCGGACGCGCTGTTCGCGAAAACGAACGGCCTGGGCCGCGCGGGCTTCTTTGCCATAGACGTCAACCCCGGCCCAGCTTCGTCAATCAGCGGAGGCGGCCCCAACAACATCAGTCCCGCGCTGGAAGCCAGGACCGACGGCGACGGACCGGCGGGTCGGTTCTCGATCAGCAATCCCGACGGTCCATCAACGGCCAACGCACTGGAGGCCACGACCGAGGGGCTGGGCGGCGCAGCCCGTTTCGAGGTCTTCACGATCAACAGCGAGGCTGCCGCATTGACCAGCGCGACCCGCAGTGCGGAAACAGGCCAGGCGGCATTCTTCACCTCCGCGTCGGCCGTGAACACCGGCACGACGGTGGAAGTGATTCACACCGGTCTGGGGACAGCGGGGAGTTTCCAGACGCCCAACCCAACCAACGGCAGTGCGACGTTGACCACGACGACGCGCGGGCTCGGGCGAGCGGCTTCGTTCACCATCGAGAACGCCGATCCGGACAACGTCGTCAATGCCGCTCCGACAATGGAAGCCCGAACCAAGGCGCTCGGTCCGGCTGGTCGATTCATCATTGACCTCCCCACTGGCGGAACGGGCCAGGGACCGGTGAACAACTCGCCCGCGGTGCACGCGACCACCAACGCCTCCGGCAACGCGGCCAAGTTCGAGAGCACGAACAGCGATTTCGTCAATCCCACGCTCGAGGTCACCAGCCAGGGCAAGGGGAC
The DNA here is from genome assembly GCA_964421865.1 of uncultured Phycisphaera sp. Taxonomy (GTDB): domain Bacteria; phylum Planctomycetota; class Phycisphaerae; order UBA1845; family UBA1845; genus SBAX01. The sequence continues at coordinate 17,414 of CAYQZH010000003.1, forward strand.
CGTGGGTCGATTTGTGAGCAATAACACCACGAGCGCGGCCGCTACGATCGTCGGCCAAACGCAGGGGCTGGGCTCCGTGGCCGACTTCACAAACTTCAACTCCAATAACCTCAGTGCGGTGCTGAATGTGAGCACCAACGCGGCGGGCAACGCGAGTGCGGCCAGCTTCCAGAACACCAATCCGGCCAACTCAGGCGACGTGGTGGCCGCCCTGGCGAACAACTCTCGGCACGCGCTCTTTGCCAGGCAAAGCGGACCGGGCGAAGCGGCTCACTTTGAGATCGCCGATCCGGGAAACGGCAACAACGCGGTGTTCATCAAGAACAACGGCGTCGGCGTCGCCTTGAGCGTCGAGAACGGAAACCCCAACGTCGCCGCCCTGGCCCTCGCCGTCCGGGGCAAGTCGGCCTTCAACGGACAAGTGGACATCCTCAGCTCGACTGGCGGGCCCGTACCCGTAAATATCACTGGCAACGTGGGCATCACCGGCGAACTGTGCGCCACGTCCGTCTGCGCCGCGGTCAAGAACTTTCGCATCGACCATCCGCTCGACCCGGAGAACAAGTACCTCTATCACGCCAGCGTCGAGAGCTCGGAGATGAAGAACATGTACGACGGGACGGTGGTGCTCGACGAGAACGGGCGAGCGACGGTCGCGCTGCCGGCATGGTTCGAGGCTCTGAACGAGAGCTTTCGATACCAGTTGACGGCCGTCGGCCAACCAGCGCCGAATGTGCATATCGGGCGGGAAATCGGCGACGGTCAATTCCAAATCGCCGGCGGCCCACCGCGATCGAAAGTCAGTTGGCAAGTGACCGGCGTCCGTAAGGACGTCTACGCCCGGGCTAATCCGCTCTGGGTCGAGGCGGAAAAACCCGCAACCGAGCGCGGCAAGTATCTTGTCCCGGAGGCGTATAGTGTTTCCAAGGAAAGGCCCGTTAACTATCGCCCCAACACCGAGCAACCGGCCCCCACAGCGGTGTCCGAGGCCATCCCGCGTTGATGTGTTGATTTCGGTTCGAGCGTGAGTTTGAGAGGCGAGAAAAACATGGCTGCAAACGGAGAGAAGAACATGCGCATTCGATTGGTTATCGGTTCCTTGATCGCACTCGCATCCGTCGCACCCTCGCTGGGTGAGACACCCTTGACTACGGCCTTTACGTATCACGGCCAACTCAAAGAGGGCGGCGTGCCGCTCGAGGGCACGGCCGACTTCCAGTTCACGCTGTGGGACGACGCCGGGGGCGGCAATCCGCCCATTGGCGGAACGCAAGTCGGCGGTGTGCAGGCGATCAACGCCTTGCCCGTGACCGCGGGCCTGTTCACCGTCACGCTCAACGGCGGCGGCGAGTTCGGGGGCAATGCCTTCAACGGAAACGCCCGCTGGCTTCAGATCGCGGTGCGCAGTCCGGCGGGCGGCGGTGTCTTCACCACGCTTTCCCCGCGTCAGGCGCTGACGGCGACGCCTCACGCCCTGTTCGCCCTGAGCGCCGCCACGGCGACGAGCGCCACGACGGCCACGACCGCGACCAACGCGACAAACGCAACGAATGCGTCAAATGCCACGAACGCGGCACAACTCGGCGGTATCAATGCAAGTGAGTATGTCACAGCGACAAGTGGCGGCACAAGCTTCATTCGCAATCAGGCGACTCTCCAACCAACCTCAAACTTCAATATCAGCGGCAACGGCTTTATCGGAGGCAACGTCGGCATTGGAACAGGAACTCCCGCTACCAAGCTTGATGTCAGAGGCAATCTGACCCTTGAAAACGGAGGCAGTCCGGGGCTTTTTACGGCGGCCAGCGGCGGCGAACAGAACAGGTATCTGACACTTCTCAACTCTCCCACGACTCAAACGGCTTCGGGTCTTAAAGCGGGCGGCGTTTTGGTTTCCGACGATTTTGGGTTTGCCAATCCGGGAAAGAACGATTTGATCGTTAAAGGGAATGTCGGCATCGGTACGGCTGCGCCGCAAACAAAATTATCTGTTCTAACCACCGGCAACGGAATTACGCAGACAAACGGGACCGTGTCAGTCGGCTCGTATCTCAACACCAACCACGGCGCATTCGGCACGCAAACGGATCATCCACTTTTCTTTTTCACCGGCAACCGGCCCGCGCAAATGACACTCGATACAAGCGGGCGATTTGGAATCGGCACTGCCACGCCGGCGGCGCTGTTGACGGTCTCTGGCTCGGGTATCTTCAGTGCTACTAGCGCGGCACGGTTCGATTTGTTCAATACGGTTGCGAATAAGGGATTCTTGCAAAACGTAACGGACACGGGCTTATGGCAAATCGCGACAACAGCCGGAGCGACCACGATGGTCATCAACCCGTCCGGAAATGTTGGCATCGGCACAATTGCCCCTAACGCACAATTGCAAATCGCCGGAACAGGCACGAATGGTTTTACTCTTGGAGTCGAAGGAAACGTTACTCAAAACCTCGCTAGCGGCGGTTTTGCGAAGGCTATGGTTGTGGTTAATGCGAACGGGACGATTGCGCGGTGCTACAACGGAATTACCGGCGCGTCGACTGGAAACTGCGGATTCACGGGTATTCGGCTCGACACGGGATACTACGTCGTAAATTTCGGTTTTCAGGTAAGCGACCGCTTTGCCGCTGTTACGTCTCAAGCTGACGCGTCAATGGTTTACGGCCCTGACATACTGGGCCGAATCCTGGAGGAGATCGCAGTATATACCTATGCCCCTGCCGGCAATTCGTTTGATGCTGAGTTTACAATCATCGTGTATTGATATTTGATATCGATCTTGTCGCCAAGCCTATGCCGCAGCTCGTCTTTTATTCGCGGCCGAGCAGGTTGATTACAAGATCGCGGTGATTGTCGACGGCAGTTTCCAGATCTTTCTTCAGAACAAATTCGTCCTTCGTGTGAGCGACCAGGATCGAGCCGGGACCAAGTAGCAGCGGCTGGCCCCAGTTCGGCAGGTGCGGAATGTCGGTCGTGAACCGCACGACCTTTTGCTTAAGTCCGTCGACCGCGAGCATTCTCACCGGCAGGCTGTATGACAATACTTCCAGTTCGCCGCGCCCGAGGGCAAAGTCTCCTGGCGCATCGAGGCCGTGCGTAACGACCGCTGGGTCCAGCAGCGCGGCGCGCCGGTCGAGGTTGAGAAGCAGGGCCTCGAAAAGGGCACCTACCAGCACCCCGAACTCTACGGCCTGTCAGCGGAGATGGGCATGAACTACGCCGCCGAGCGAGGCCTCCATTTTCGCCCGGAGGACGAGCGCACGCCGTCCCGTACTCTCGGCGAGGCGCCGGCACCTTGAGAACGCCGGCCGCGCTGGACCCCGGTTTGACCGGCCTCAGGCGGTGTTGATCCCTCTTGATTGTAAGGCCGATAGCAGCTATAGATTAGGAGTGGTTATGCGCTCCCCAGTTGTAGCCTTACTCGCCTTGGGCAGCTTGTTGTCCTGCCAAATCCTATGCCCTTACGGCAAAGGAAGCCGGCGGGCGGACTCCTCGAAGACCAACGAGGCGCGGCTCACGGAGCTTTCGGATGACGATCCTTTCCGCGATCCGATCCTTCGAGGCTCAGGACAAGCGCCGAGGCCTGCGGACCCATGTCAGGAGTCGAACTGCGGCTATTTCTGCTGTTGCAGCGGCGCCGTATTGACGCAGTCGCTACCGCTGGAGCACTTGACCCTTACCGCGATTCTACCGCTTCCGTGGTTCCTCCCCGGCGGCGAGGTTGAGCCGACCCACGCCGTCGCTGGTCCGGTTCCGGATTTACTCCCCCCCGAACCCTCCCAGGGCACAATCGTCCTTCTGATCTGATCGCCGGGCGCCGCCTTCTTTCTGCGGCGTGTGATCCGTCCTTGCGCATCAAACCAAGGTTCTACTTTTTCACGCGGCGCGTTTCGGCGCGCTGACGTACGTGGCCACGCGATAACCGGTGTCCACGTGAATCTCTCTGTCAAGTGAGAGGCCGACCATGACGAACGGTTTTCCCACGCACAACGAACCGTCAGGTTCGAGCAGCGTTGTACCTGCGCACCAACACGGACGCGGCGCCTTCGCTGCGTTGGCGGCAGGCGTGACACGTTCCCTGCCTACTTTTCTCGTTCTCGTGTGCCTTTCGGCCCTGGGCTACTGGGGCCACCACTCGGGATGGAAGGCACCGAAGTTTTCCGATCTGTTCGGCGCGCGGGTCGTGCAGGAGGAGGAAGATTGGTGCGTTGAACACGGTGTGCCGGACTCAAAGTGCATCAAATGTCACCCGGAACTCGCGGGCGAGAGCGGTGCCGACTGGTGCAAGGAGCACGGCGTCCCGGAATCGAGATGCACGATCTGTCACCCGGGGATTTTGACCAAAGGCGTCGCCGGCGATTGGTGCAGGGAGCACGGCGTTCCCGAGTCCAACTGCACCCTATGCCATCCGGAAATCGCCGTCAAGGGATCGCCTCAGAAGGGGACGCCTGATGTTTCCGTGGTGGTCGCGCAAGACGACACGGCGCTGAAGACATCGCCGGGTTCCGTCCGCGCAGGGCGGCCCGCAAAGGACCCGTCGACTTGTCAGACACACGCCATGCGCGTGCAATTCGCTTCGGCGGCCAGCGTCGAGAAGGCGGGAGTCAAGTTGGGAAGCGTCGTCGAACGACCGATGGCGGACACGCTGACCGCGAACGCCGAGATCGACTACGACCGCACACGGTTGGCCCAGGTATCCAGCCGTGCGTCCGGCGTCGCGTGGTGGGTGGGTAAAGAAGTCGGCGATCGCGTGAGTCGGGGTGAGGTGCTCGCGCTGGTGGATTCCGCGGACATCGGACGCGCCAAGGCGGAGCTTCTACAGGCCGCCGCGCAGCGGCAGGTCCGGGCGCAGACCCTGGAGCGGACGCGAAGTTTGAGCCTAGACAATATCGGCTCGCAGGCGAATTTGCAGGAAAAAGAGGCGGCGTTTCGCGAGGCGGAAATTCGTTTGTTTATCGCACGCCAGACGCTGATCAATCTGGGCTTCATGCTGTCTCCGGACGGCCCGTCGGACATCCCCAACGAACGGGAGTTACTGCTTCTGGGAGTGCCGCAGAGCATCCGCGAAAATCTTGACGCCTCCAATACCACGGCCAATCTGCTTCCCATCACGGCGCCCTTGGATGGCGTGGTGACCACTCGGAACATCGTCGCCGGCGAAGTCGTCGAGACCTCCAAGCCCTTGTTCGTCGTTGCCGACACCAGCCGCATGTGGGTGATGATCGATGTTCCCCAGTCGCTCGCGAATCGAGTGGCACTCGGACAGCGCGTTCGTTTCCGCGCCGAACCCAAGTCGGACAACGCGGTCTTAGGCACGATCGCCTGGATCAGCACGGCCGTCGATGAACAGACCCGCACGGTCAAGGTTCGCGCGGACATGGACAACGCGGAGGGACGGCTGCTTGCCGGAATGTTCGGCCAGGCCGCGATCACGATTCGCGAATCACCGACCGCAATCGCCGTCCCGGATGAGGCCGTCCAGTGGGAGGGTTGCTGCCACGTCGTCTTTGTGCGGCTCACGGACGAGATATTTCAGCCGCGAAAGATCAAAGCGGGGGCGCGCAGCGGCGGCTTCACCGAGGTTCTCGTCGGCGTACTTCCCGGCGAAGTCGTCGCCACGACCGGAAGCCACGTCCTGAAGTCGGAAATCCTCAAGAGCAATTTGGGGGCCGGCTGCGCAGACCACTAACCTGGAGCGATCGTATGTTTCTGAACTGGATCATCCACTGGTCGCTGGCTCGCCGCGGGCTCGTGATGGGATCCTTTGCGGCCTTGGTCGTGCTCGGGCTGATCGCCGCGCGCTACCTGAATATCGATGCCTTCCCGGACACGACGCCCGTGCAGGTGCAGATCAATACGGTGGCGCCGGCGTTAAGCCCTGAGGAGGTCGAGCGACAGATCACCATGCCGATCGAACAGGCCATTAGCGGCCTGCCCGACCTGGTCAACGTCCGCTCGATCTCCAAGTTCGGTCTGTCGCAAGTGGTGGTCAACTTCGAGGACCGCGTCGAAATCTATTTCGCGCGGCGGCTGGTCAGCGAGCGGCTCGGGACCGTGGCGCTACCGTCGGGAATTGAGCGGCCGGAAATGGGGCCGGTGGCGACCGGCTTGGGAGAAGTCCTTCACTACATCGTGACCTCCGACGCGCGGGACCTCACTGAGCTGCGAACGATCCAGGACTGGACCATTAAGCCCGCGCTTCGGACCGTTTCCGGAGTGGCCGAGATCAACAGTTGGGGTGGTTTCGAGAAGCAATACCAGGTACGCATCGACCCGACACGGCTGATCAAGTTCGGGCTCTTGTACGACGAAGTGATCGAAGCCGTCGAATCCAACAACCTCAACGCCGGCGGCGGCAACGTCTCCGCGGGCGGCGGCATGCAGCTCGTCCAAGGCATTGGCCGCGTAGCGAACCTCGACCAGATCGGCGACATCGTGATCAAAGCGAAAGACGGCGTCCCCGTGCACGTGCAGGACGTGGCCGACCTTGAAATCGGCGCGGAAATCCGCCGCGGCGCCGTGAGCTACGGCGGCAAGGGCGAGGCCGTACTCGGCTTGGGGTTCATGTTGATCGGTCAGAATGCACACGAAGTCACCTCGCGACTGAAAGCGAAGTTGGAGGAGATTAAAGGGAACCTTCCCTCCGACGTGCGGGTGGAAACCGTCTATGATCGCACGGAGCTTGTCGACCACGTAATCGACACGGTCCGCAACAACCTGTTCGAAGGCGGGCTGCTCGTCATCGCAACGTTGTTCATGTTTCTCGGCAACCTACGGGCCGGCCTCATCGTCGCCCTGGCCATTCCGCTCTCGATGCTGTGTGCCTTTTCGGGAATGCTCCAGTTTGCGATCGCCGGAAGCCTGATGAGCTTGGGCGCGATTGACTTCGGCCTCGTCGTGGACAGCGCCGTGATCCAGATCGAAAACGCCACGCGGCACATCGCTCATGACCGCCGCCAACGCAACCTCATTGACGTAGTTCGAGATGCGGTCATTGAAGTTCGCAAGCCGACCATGTTCGGCGAGTTGATCATCATGCTGGTCTACGTTCCGATCCTTACGCTGGAAGGCGTTGAAGGCAAGCTCTTTCGGCCGATGGCGCTGACGGTCATTTTCGCGCTTGCGGGTTCCTTGATCCTGTCGGTCACGCTCATTCCCGTTCTTGCCAGCCTGATGCTTCCACGGCGGATGGAAGAGCGCGACCCGCTGCTCGTTCGTCTCTGTGCGTGGCTCTATCGCCCGGTACTCCGCGCGGTCATGCGGAACAACGTCGCCATGATCGCCTTCGCCGTCTGCGCGCTCCTCGCCGCGGTCATCATCGCGCGGGGCTTAGGCTCGGAGTTCATTCCACGGCTCTCCGAAGAAGCGATCGTAATCAACGTGGTGCGTATTGCCGGCACAGACCTGAGCGAGTCCGTGCGCTACAACACGCAAATAGAGCGGGCCATCCTCACCGCCTTTCCAGACGAGGTGCGTCACGTGTGGAGCCGCGTGGGCACCGCCGAGGTAGCAACCGACCCCATGGGGGTCGAGCTTTCGGACATCTTCATTTCGCTTCAGCCTCGATCGGGTTGGAAAAAGGCCTCAACCCAGGCGGAACTCATGGCCCTCGTTCAAAAAGAGCTTCGCGACATGCCGGGGCAGCGCTTCGCGATGAGCCAACCGATCGAAATGCGGATAGACGAGATGATCGCGGGCGTACGCGGTGACGTGGCCATGAAGCTCTACGGTGATGATTTTGACGTGCTGGTTCGGAAGGCACAAGAGATCGGAACCATTCTAGGGTCGATCCCAGGGGCGGCCGACCTGAGTACGGAGCAGTTGACCGGTCAACCCGTGTTGCAGATACGTGTCGACCAGGAAGCCCTGGCGCGTTACGGCGTCCCCGCGAAGGCGGTCATGCAGCTTGTGGAGTCCATGGGGACCAAGAATCTGGGCGACGTGGTCGAGGGTCAGCTTCGTTTTCCGCTGGTGGCGCGGCTTCCCGATTCGGCCAGGCAAGACGCGGAAGCGATCGGTCGGATTCAGCTTTCGACGCCGGCCGGGCAACGTATCCCGCTCTCCAGCCTCGCACACATCGCAGAAGTAGAGGGACCGTCCACCATTTCGCACGAATGGGGACAGCGGCGGACCACGGTGCAAGTGAACGTGCGCGGGCGCGATGTGGGGAGCTATGTGGCCGAGGCACAGCGCAAAATCGCGGCGGGCGTTTCGCTGCCTTCCGGCCGCTACCGCATCGAATGGGGCGGGCAGTTTGAGCACTACGAACGCGCTCGGAATCGCCTCATCATCGTGGTCCCACTTGTGCTCGCCATGATCTTTGCCCTGCTTTACGTCACCTACAGGTCCGTGGCCGATGCGTTGCGAGTGTACGTCGGCGTACCGTTTGCCATCGTTGGTGGAGTCCTCTCGCTGTGGGTGCGCGACATGCCCTTCTCGATCTCGGCCGGCGTCGGGTTTATCGCCTTGTCCGGCGTCGCCGTACTGGGCGAGATGGTCCTCGTCTCCTATGTCCGCCAGCTTTTGGCGCGTGGGCTGGCGCTGCGCGAGGCGATTGAGAACGCCGCCGTGACTCGCTTGCGCCCCGTTTTGATGACAGCGCTGGTTGCATCACTGGGCTTTCTGCCCATGGCCCTGAGCACGGGCGTCGGCGCCGAGGTGCAGCGCCCGCTGGCGACCGTCGTAGTCGGCGGCGTGATCAGTAGTACCTTGCTGACCTTGCTGGTGTTGCCCGCCATTTACTTGGTGTTTGGCGCGTCCGCGACTCGCCGACGCGAGCACGTAGAACGCGAAGAAGCGGTAAGTACCGTAGCGGAACGGCAGGATACGGCGTCCCCGGCGTTAGTTGCCGTGCTGGATTCTTAAAAGAGAACGATGAATTGCACGAAGAGGTCATCCGTATTGCTTCCCCACGCCCCAAGGCCCCCGGGTCTTGCGTTATCGGAGGGCGTTGATTGGCCGCAGTGGGTGACCTATCATGGCATGTCGGGTCTGCGGGGCAGGCGGGGTAGTCCGAGAATAACCAGTAGCCACACGCGAGGGAGGGGTACGTGCCCAATCGGCTAGGAAGTACACAGCGCGTGATGCTTGGGATGCTCGCCACAAGTCTGGCGATGATCGCCGGGACGGCGCTTGCTGCGCCGAATCCGGGCGGGAATCGGCAGCACGATGTTTTCGGGGGCTATACGTCGACGGAGATCGTGGTGAAGCTACGGCCTGAGGCCATGGCGACACCCGCGGCACGGCTACATTTCCGAACCGCCCCGCACGACGCGGACCCGCGAGCCGCCCTAAGCGGCGAGTTGCGGGCGGCGGCGGAGAACTGGCGGGCGACGCGGATGCGACCGGCCTACCCGGAGCCTTTCGCTGATCCGGCGCTGGCGGCCCGATATGGGTTGGACCGAACGTTCGTCATCGAAGTACCCCAAGGGACGGACACGGCGGCGATGGCGGCGGCGTTCGCGGGGCTGGACCGCGACGTCGAAGTCGCAGCGGTGGACGGAATCGGCGGCGTCGCGGACCCCATCCCCCTGATCCCCAACGACACGAACTTCGGCCTGCAATACGCCATGCACAACACGGGTCAGACCGTGGCGGGCCAGGTCGGAACGGCGGACGCCGACATCGACGCGCCCGAGGCATGGGCCTTGCACACCGGCGACTTGGGATCGGTCACCATCGCGATCATCGACAGCGGGGTGGACCCGCACCTGGACTTCGGCACTCGGCTCATCCCAGGCATCAACACGGACAACGGGTTGACGCCCAACCTTACCACCGACGGCTGTCCGCACGGCACGCATGTGGCGGGCATCGCCGCGGCAAGCGGCAACAATAATCGCGGGGTGGCCGGGGTGACGTGGGGCGCGTACATCATGCCTGTTCGCGTTTTGGGAACGCCGAACGGGTGCAGCGGTCACGTCGACGCCCTGGCGAGCGGGATCATCTGGGCGGCCGACAACGGCGCGGACGTCGCCAACATAAGCCTCCAGTACTACATTGACCCTGACAATCTGCCCGAGTACACCCTCCTGAGCGCCGCGGTTAACTATGCGTATGATCGCGGGATGCTGCTCATCGCTGCCGCCGGGAACACGAACTTAGGTCCGGCCGATCGCACCTATGTCGCGTACCCCGCAAGACTGTTGGGTTGCATGGGGGTCAGCGCCACGGACAACCGGGACAATCTCGCGTCGTTCTCTCGATACGGCAACGAAGTGGACGTGTGCGCGCCGGGCGACCGCATCTATTCGACCTGGATCAACAATGGCTACACGTATAGTTCCGGCACCTCCATGGCCACGCCGCACGTGAGCGGATTGGCAGCGCTGATGAAGTCCTACGTGCCGGGGCTGAAGAACGTGGATATCGAAATGATCCTCGACGCCACGGTGGACGACCTCAGTCCGGCGGGGTGGGACAACCACTACGGCTTTGGCCGGATCAACGCCTACCAGGCCTTGCTGACCGCGGATGCTTGGCGCGGGGCGATCGTGTCGAGTTCCCCGACCAGGGGCGCGATCGACGCCCGCAAACCAACCGATCCGGACGGAACCAACGCTTACGGGTGGCAGAGCGTCGATCTCACCTTCTCCGTTTATGCTTCCCTGCAAATACCGGAGGATTTCAGGGTCACGCAGGAGGGAGGGATCACGGTCGCGCCGCCGGTCACAGGGGTCGCAGCGGCCGATGAACAGCATTTGACGGTCACGCTCGAAGCGATCATCGAAACGCGGGCTTGGACGACCGTCACCCATATCCGCAGTGGGACGAGCGTCCGCCTCGGGTATCTTCCGGGCGACGTGAACGCCAACCGCGTGAGCGACGCGGCTGACGTGAGCGCGCTAGCGACGGCGCTTTCCGGAGGCGGTCCATCGCGCCCAATCTGGTCGCTGGACATCGACCGGTCGGAGGCGGTGACCCCCGCCGATATCCTCGAAGCCGCCGATCTGTTGAATGGGGCCGGGGCGTACGAAGCTTTCCTGGGTGCGACACTGCCGTAGCGTGCCCCAACTCCCGGAACTCAAGACTCAGATTTGCGATCTCCGTTTTCGAGAGCGCCCGGCGTAGGCCAGCCACGGTCGTGCGGTCCCGCCTCTCGAAGGCGCATCCTCACCACCCGGTGAACGACAGTTGGAAGAACGCATAATCACCTAGATCAACGTCCTGGTCGCGGTCCGCGTCCAGCCTTGAGCGGCATATTCGGTTGAGGGGTGTGATCCCGGGACCGCTGCTACTAAAGCAACCATAAGACGAGATCCAGTAGAAGTCCTCAAGAGTGACAAGACAGTCGCCGTACCAGTCGCCGAGTGGACGCCCGTCTGAACCGGGAGGAACTCCGACAGGAGAAAAGGGGCATTCGTCGAGTTCATTGACCACGCCGTCGCCGTCCATATCGGGATCACAGGCGTTCGCAAGCGCGTCGCCATCGGTGTCGGCTTCACACTGATCAGGGACGCCGTTCGACGTGCAGTCCGACGCTCCTTGCGCGAGTTCGTCCACGTTGAGGATTCCGTCACCGTCGCAGTCCCGCGCCCACTCGCCGAACCGCAGGAGGACCGGGATCAGGTCCATGGCGGTGGGAACGAGGTCTTCCTCGGGGGCCGCGTACCACGCGCCGACCTCAAAGATCCAGGCAAACCGACCCAGGACGCCATACACGTAGTCGACCGAACCACCGCTGACGGGGTAGATCGTCGTGTAGATCGGGCCGCGTTGCGAATACGCCGTCCCACGGACCTCGAAGATGCTCGCCGCGAGATCATCGCCGAAAGTCACGTACGTGGGCTGGTCGGCACAGAGCGTCGGTGTGTGGCCCCATGCCCACATGATCATGAACCCGGGGGTGTGGAAGTCGATGTAGGCCGTGATGTTGGGGTGGGCGGTAAAGAAGTCGCGCATGGCCGCCGTCTCGGGTTGCGAGAAGTTGGCGGAACTGCCCGGTCCGGCCCAATCGCGGTTCAGATCGGCGCCGTTGGCGTTGTAGCGGGTTCCGCTCACATACCCGTCAGCGTTCACGATGGGAAGCAGGAGCCACTCGACGTCGTCGACCAGCGCGGTCACGGTGGGATCCGAGCCGTAACCGGAGAGTAAATACTCTGCCATGTACGCCAAGACGGCGGGATTGGTGATCTCGTTTCCATGCTGGGCGCCGTTGAAAAAAACGGCTGGTTTGTTTGTGCTTTTGCCGGTAATCCGTATCGCCCAAAGGTCGCGACCATCAACCGAAGTGCCGACGTGGAGCAACGTCGCCAGGTTCGGGTACGCCTGGACCAGACCGGCCAGAAACGCGGCGTGCGCCTCGTACGTTTGGTAGCTGTCAAAGAAGCCGCCGCCAGCCGCTTGCCGAAAGAGTCCTTCCCATTGGAGCTGGAGATCCTCGACAAGAACGGTGGTGGAAATGCCAAGTCGTGTCAGTTCGGCACGTTGGGACGGAAGTGCGCGGACTTCGACGAGACCGATTCCGAGGCGATCGGACCAAATCTCGAACCCTGGATGCGTACCTTCCATGTTCAGCAGAACGTCGAGTTCCGACCGCTGGGAGAGGGTGACAGCGAGAAGCTGGAAGTGCTCAGCCGGTGTCGCGGGATTCTGACCAAGGGCAACACCCTGGACCGGCCCTTGCGGGGCGAGAAAAACGACCAGGCATACCGCCAGGAATTGCGTCATTCGAGCCACCCTCCGCCGCAATGAAGACGATCGACCGAGGTACGGTCGCGTTGAACTCCAGCGCATCATTCTACAGAGTCAGCCGGGTCGGGGCAAGACTCCCAAACAACAGATTCAGTGTGACACGGGACGCGTAGCGACATAGACTGAACGACAACAGGGGCGCGCTTTTTCCAGGCGCCGCACGGGTGTTCCTAAGGGAGGTTTGTTGATGTTGCCGCCGTATGCACCGGAACCGTACGTAGATTTCAACCAAGGTGAGCCTCGGGCGAAGATGTTGGCAGCGCTAGAGAGCGTGCGGGGGCAGCTTGGCCGGGCGTGTCCGCTGTGGATTCACGGCAAGCCGGTCACCACCGCGGAGACGTTCACTTCCATCAGCCCGGCAGATCCGAATCGGGTCGTCGGCGTGATCTCCAAGGCCAACGTCGATCTCGCGGAGAAGGCCGTGCGCTGCGCGGCGGACCATTTCAAGACCTGGCGCCGGGTCGATCCCGACGTTCGTGCTCGTGTGCTCATCAAAGCGGCGGCGATCATGCGGCGGCGGGTCTATGAGCTGTCGGCGTGGGAATGCTACGAGGTCAGCAAGAGCTGGATCGAGGCCTACGGGGACGTCCGCGAGGCGATTGACTTCCTGGAGTTCTACGGGCGGGAGATGATGCGGCTTGGCGGTTCGCATCCGGTCACGCAATATCCGGGAGAGGAAAACGAGGTTCGTTATATTCCGTTGGGCGTGGGCGTGGTGATTCCCCCGTGGAATTTCCCGTTGGCGATCTGCACGGGGATGACTTCGGCGGCGCTGGTGACGGGGAACACGGTGTGCCTCAAGCCGGCGAGCACGTCGCCGGTGATGGCGTCGCTGCTGGTCGAAATCCTGCACGACGCCGGGTTGCCGCCGGACGTGCTCAACTTCGTGCCCGGTCCGGGCGGCAGCGTGGGCGACGCGCTCGTGTGCCACCCGCTGACACGGTTCATTTCTTTTACCGGCTCCAGAGATGTGGGGATCGGCATCTTCGAGAAGGCGGCAAAGGCGCCGCCGGGGCAAATCTGGCTGAAACGCACGGTGCTGGAGATGGGCGGGAAGGACTGCATCGTGGTCGATGAGACGGGCGATGTGGCCGCGGCGGCGGAGGGCGCGGTCGCGGCGGCGTTCGGGTTCCAGGGGCAGAAGTGCTCGGCGTGCAGCCGCCTGATCGCCCATCGGGACATCTATGACGATCTACTCGCCCGCGTGGCGGCGCGAGCGAAGGAACTGACCCTCGGTGACACCGTGACGGCGGACAACTTCTTCATGGGTGCGGTGATCGACGAAGCCGCGCAGCAGAAGATCGGCGAGTACATTGGAATCGGGCGGAGCGAGGGTCGGGCGGTGCTGGCCGACGGGAAGGTCCCAGGTCGGGGGTACTTCGTGCCGCCGACGATCATCGCGGACGCGTCCCCGAACGCGCGGATCGCCCAGGAGGAAATCTTCGGACCGGTGCTCGCGGTCATCAAAGCGAAAGACTTCGATGAGGCGTTGGAGATCGCCAACGGAACGCAATACGGTCTGACGGGGTCTCTTTACTCGCGCGATCGGTTTCGCCTGGAGCGGGCGCGGCACGAGTTCCACGTCGGGAATCTCTACTTGAACCGTAAGTGCACGGGGGCGTTGGTGGACGTTCAGCCCTTCGGCGGGTTCAACATGTCGGGGACGGACTCCAAAGCCGGCGGGCGGGATTACTTGCAACTCTTCCTGCAAGCGAAGTCGATATCGGAGCGGTGGTAAGATCGATTTCGGATCCCACTCCTCATTATTCAGCCCTCCCGTCACGGAAGGACGGAGCGTCTGAACAGACCATCATCTGCAGAACGGCCTTTCGATGTCCGAACGGGCGCGGCCCGCTGATCCTCGAAGCGGCTTCCAACGGTGAGCGGTGGGACGATCCCGAGACAGGTGCTGGAGCCCGCGCAAAAGCTGGAGTTGCGACACCCTTCGCCGACGCAGATCCCCTCGCTGCAACGGTCCACCGGAGTGCAAGAGTCACCATCGTCACACGGCCCTCCCTCGTTGACGAACACGACCTCGCAGTGCGATGCCAGTGGGTCACAAACTCCGATTCGGCAGGGAGTGTCAAGGGCGTGACAATCGGCGGTGTCGGGAACGCAGCTGCAGTTAACGCCGGGCGCCACCTCGACGCAGGCGAGGATCGGCGACGGGGAGTCGGGTGGACAGTCCTGGGAGTTGTCGATGAGGACCCGGTGACCCGTGTCGTCGACTAACGCGGCCGCGAATGGATGTTGACCTTCCAGGAGGCATACAGGGGTGGGGTTTGCCGCGTCACCGATCGGGGCAAAGCTCAGGCACGCAAGGGTCGTGGCTACTCCTGCCGGCGGCAGACCTTCCCTGAAATCGACGCCAAAGGCACATCGCACTTCTCCTTCCGAATGATCATCATCTTGAAAAACTTCCAATGCGAACGGCGAGGTCGGGTCGCACGCACGACCAGGCGTTGCATCCATCAGCGAAAACAAATGGGGGTCGTAGCCTACCGTGAATTGTCCGCCTAGAATAACGGCGTCACTGGCACCAAGGATGACCCGAATCTGAATGCCGCCCGGGGCGAGACATCCTTCGTCGGCAGCGAGGCAAAGGCTGGGGTTGATGCCGGCGGCCGCTGGTGGCAGAGCGCCCCAAACGAGCGGCGCAACCGTAAGCGGAACCAAGATGGCGGCTGACCCCCGCACCATCAATCTCTCCTTCGGAGGGTCCACAATACCCAACGGCGTACATTACAGCAAGTAGAGCCGCGGTGCGCGCAAGAGGGGCGAGCGAAGCCGTAGATTTCGACAGGTTTACACAACCACCCAAGTTCACTCGTTTCCGAAAGCAAGCTAGGATGACGCCCCTGTAGGACTTGCGGCGTCCCCGTATGGACCGAACGGAATTTCCGGGTTTTCCATTGAGTCCGATTTTGCCCCTGGAGGGAGAAATATGAATCTACAGCTTAAACTCGCTATCGTGTTGGCCGCGAGCATGGGGGTGACTCCGAGCGTACGCGCCGAGCTGCCCCCGCTGATTCCGCGGGAGGTGTT
The DNA here is from genome assembly GCA_964421865.1 of uncultured Phycisphaera sp. GTDB lineage: Bacteria > Planctomycetota > Phycisphaerae > UBA1845 > UBA1845 > SBAX01. Next base: position 33,155 of record CAYQZH010000003.1, read on the forward strand.
TTTTGGGAACCCGGACAAGGCGTCTCCGCAGATTTCACCGGACGGAAAGCGGCTGGCCTATCTGGCGGCGGATGAGGGCGTGCTCAACGTGTGGGTGCGCACGGTGGGGCGGACCGACGACCAGGCCGTCACCAAAGACCGCAAGCGCGGCATCCGCTCGTACTTTTGGGCGCAGAACAACGAGCAAATCCTGTACATCCAGGACAAAGGCGGTGACGAGAACTGGCACCTCTACGCCGTGAACCTGAAAACGAACGAGGAGAAGGACCTGACGCCGTTCGAGAATGTGCAGGCGCGGGTGGAGGCCGTGGAGCCGAAGTTCCCCAACGAAATCCTGGTATCGATCAACAACCGCAATCCGCAACTGCACGACGTGTATCGCGCCGATCTGACGACCGGAAAGCTGTCGCTCGTGGCGCAGAACGACGAAGGGTTCATCGGGTGGACGGCGGACCACGACTTCCGCGTTCGTCTGGCGGCGAAGATGAACCCGGACGGCGGGACAACGTTGGTGGTACGCGACGAGGCGGGGTCGGCGTGGCGGACGCTGATTTCGTACGGGGCGGAGGACGCCCTGACCAGCGGACCTGTGGGCTTCACGCCGAACGACAAGGGGCTGTTCATCATCAGCAGCAGCGGGAGCAACACCGGTCAGCTGCGGGAGATGGACCTGGCGACGGGGAAGGAGAAGGCCCTCGCTTCCGACGACGCGGCGGACGTCGCCGATGCGGTCATTCACCCCTCGAAACACACCGTGCAGGCGGTCGCGTTCACCAAGGAACGCACGAGTTGGACGGTGCTGGATTCGTCGATCGCCGAGGACTTCGCCGCGATCGGAAAGATCCGCACTGGCGACTTCCATCTTATTAACCGCGATCAGGCGGACCAGACCTGGCTGCTGAGTTTCGAGACCGACGACGGGCCGGTGTATTATTACGCTTACAATCGGAGCACGAAGAAGGGCGAAGTCCTGTTCACGAACCGCAAGGCGTTGGAGGGGCTGACGCTGGCGAAGATGAAGCCGATCAGCTTCAAGGCCCGGGATGGGTTGACGGTGCACGGGTATCTGGCCGCCCCGCCCGGTGTAGAGGCGAAGAACCTGCCGATGGTCCTGAACGTGCACGGTGGGCCTTGGTCGCGGGACACGTGGGGATATGACGGCGAGGTGCAGTGGTTGTCGAATCGCGGATATGCCGTTTTGCAGATCAACTTCCGCGGCTCGACCGGGTATGGCAAGAAGTTCCTCAATGCGGCGGACCGTGAATGGGGCGGAAAGATGCACGACGACTTGGTCGACGGCGTGCAATGGGCGATCAAGGAAGGGGTGGCCGATCCCCAGCGCGTCGCCATCTTCGGCGGATCGTATGGGGGATACGCGACGCTGGTGGGATTAACGTTTACGCCGGATTTGTTCGCGTGCGGCGTGGACATCGTCGGGCCTAGCAACCTCATCACCTTCCAGGAGACGATTCCGCCGTACTGGAAGCCGTTGGAACCGATCTTCTGGGGCCGAGTCGGGCACCCGCTGAAGGATGCGGAGTTTCTGAAGTCGCGCTCGCCGCTCTACAAGGTGGACCAGATCAACAGGCCGTTGCTGATTGCCCAGGGAGCGAATGATCCACGGGTGAAGAAGTCCGAGTCGCTGCAAATGGTCGAGGCGTTGAAGAAGGCCGGCAAGGTCGTCGAATACGTCGAATACGCCGACGAAGGGCACGGTTTTGCTCGCCCGGAGAACCGGCTCGACTTTTACGGCAAGGCGGAGAAGTTCTTGGCCCAACACCTTGGCGGACGTTCACAATAGACCCGGCTCCGGACGCGGCGTTGCCCCCGGCCGCGAAAGAGCCTCGCACCCCCAACGCCTAAGACGGATGAAGGTCCGTTTTGCACCCACGCGGATGATCTACGGCCTAGGGGTCGGGTGTAGCAGACGCGAAAAAACGAGGTCCGTTCGTGGTTATTCCGGGGCGGCTGGTCAACTCGCCGAACGCCCAGCCGATACTCAGGGGGTACGGCCCATCGGAAAAGCGCTGGGGCGCCCTCCGACGCCGCATTACTGCGAGAGGAACACGAATGACCACGACGATCAGTAAACTCAAAGAGACGGTGTTGGGAGCGACGACCGCCGGAACGACGTTGCCCTTTGACGGCATCTGTGACCCCGGCGCCTATATCTGCCGTTGGAGCGGACATCTGTTGCGCGTTCCGGAAGACAGCATCGGGCCGGAGCGAGCGCCGCGGATGAGCGTCCTCGGACAGGAGGCGTTGATGGTGACCAAAATCGACGCCGATCCCTTCGTCTCGGTGACCAAGGCCCGACTCCTGGCGGCCAATCACGACGTCGCCGTCAATTTCTAGGGCCGCGTCGGGCGATCTCTGCACACCCTGTGGGACCGACGTTCCGGTTTGGGCTTGACCGGCCGGAAGGTCGGTCCCACAGGCTTCACCTCTTCAACTCGGTTGTATCAGTTCGGTTCCGACGCTGCGCTTGACATTCGCATCGTCCCGAGCGACGGTGTTCTCGCCGCAGGGCTGTGGGTTGCAGCAACCCAATGCAGGCAACGGAGCCGATGAGGTCATGTCCGCAGAATCGCGCCGTGAGCTGATCAGCCAACTTCAAGCACTTCCTGGCCCGGAACATCGTGTGATGGCCTTCGTCAACGGTGTTCGCCCCTGGAAGGGCATGAAAGAAACTTTGGCCACGCAGATTGCTCAGGATTCGGTCCGAATCTGTTACGATCACCTTGCCGCCCTGTCACGCGGGGTCGCGAAGCAGAAGCTCAAGATCGATCTGTTCCTGTTCAGTTTCGGTGGCGACACGTCGGTTCCGTGGCGTCTCGTTTCGCTGTTTCGTGAATTCGCAGGAGAGTTTCGCGTGATCGTCCCCTATGTAGCGATGAGCGCAGCCACGATGATCTGTCTTGGAGCGGATGAGATTGTGATGGGACGAAAGGGTGAACTCGGACCGATCGACCCATCCATGACGGACCCTGCGATCCTCAAAATTGAAGGTACCCACCCGCTCATCGGCGTAGAGGACGTATCGAACTAGGTCAGTTTCGTACGCGAGCGGTGTAACGTACGCCAGCCCGCACTCATTGCGAAAGCAGTCGAGCTTCTCACGGCACAGGTGGGGCCGATCGGGCTTGGAAAACTCAACCGACAGCACTCCTACATCAGACTCGTGGGCGAGCGGCTCCTCAATTCACGCCGCCGCGCGAACCGTGCGAAGATCAAGCCGATCTTGCGAACGCTCATTGAAGACGTGTCCTTCCACGGACACGCCATTAGCCGAAGCGAGGCGCAGAAACTCGGGCTTCACGTTCGAATACCCCAGTCCAAGATCGAAGAAGCCATCTGGGCGCTCTACTTGGAATTCGAAAGGGATTTTGAACTCTTCAAGCCGATCGACCAAGAACGATGGCTGGCTCAGGCAACCGGCGATGTTGTGGACTCGTCGGACTTGGTACTCGGTGGGATCGAGTCCCCGACGCAAACCGATAACTTTGTTTACAAGTTCCGGTTCCACGTGCTGCGGCAGACTCCGCCGAACGTCACGATTCAAATCCAGCTCCCCGGAATCGCGACCCTACCAACGACGCCCGATGATCGCCGTCTGTTCCAGCAGCTTATCCAGGAAGCGATCGAAAAGGCTTCTCCCGCCGTCACTGCAGCCCTACGGGCGCAAGCTCCGATCCACGAAGTTCGTCGGGAAATCCTTCGTGCGGAGTGGGCTACGGTCTGGAAGGAAGGCTAGACGCTGAGGGCAGACGACGGTCCTTCCGTGAGCACGTCTTCGACCCAAACGGTTGCAGCTTCATTTTCGACGCCGGGCAGCGAACCTTCCTTCGGTGAGGAAACGGGGAGAACTCCCACCCCTGGAACCTCCACGACAATAGACAAGTCTGGCACCTCAACGCGGATTCGCGGCGCGCCAGCCGCTCCCTCCGCGCCGGTCGCGTTCCTCTTCCGTGCGTACACCTTACGCCCCCAAAGTCTCGGTTGCATCATCGTCCCTGGACTATCGGAAAAGGCGGGCACGTCCCTGCACCACGCCGGTTCGTGACAGCGAGCTACCGAACCGTCCCCTTCATTCTACGGTTCCCAGGTTCTCCAAACAAGCCCATAAATGCGAATCTCCTCGCTTATACAGTCCCGCTGAAGCGGCGGTCCCGAGAAACGCGTCTCCCTGATGCGAACCTCGGGGGTCTTTGCCATTGGGGATCCCACGTGCCTCAGCGCCAGCTACCGAACGTTCGCCATCGCCTGGTCCACGTCGGCGATGAGGTCGGCAATATCCTCGATGCCCACGGAGAGGCGGACCAGACCGTCGGTGACGCCGCGGGCCTCGCGGATTTCCTTGGGAATCGAAGCGTGGGTCATGATGGCCGGATGGTTGACCAGCGACTCCACGCCGCCCAGCGACTCGGCGCACGAGAAGACCTTGGTGCTCTCGCAAAAACGAAGCGCCGCGGAGCGCTCGCCCTTGAACACGATGGTGACAATCCCGCCCCCGCCGCACATCTGACGTTTGGCCAGGGCGTGGTCGGGATGGTCGGGCAGGAACGGGTACACCACCTTGGTGAGCTTGGGATGCTCCTGAAGGTGCTTGGCGAGTGCCAAGGCGTTGGCACAGTGCCGCTCCATGCGCAAGGCGAGCGTTTTCACGCCGCGATGTTGCAGGAAGCAGTCGAAAGGCCCGGGCACGCCGCCCAGCGCGTTTTGCAGGAAGGCAATCCGTTCCATCAGGGCCGCGTCCTTCACGATGATCGCCCCGCCGATGACGTCGGAGTGGCCGCCGATGTACTTGGTCGTGCTGTGGACGACGTAATCGGCCCCCAGGCTGATCGGCAACTGTAACACCGGGGTGGCGAAGGTGTTGTCGACGGCCAGCTTCGCGCCGGATTGGTGGGCAATGGTTGCGATCGCGGCAATATCCAGGCATCGCAGCAGAGGATTCGTCGGCGACTCGATCCAAACCAGTTCCGTCTTGGCGTCGATGAGCTTGGCGAACGACGCGGGCGAAGGGTCCTCGGTGAAAACGGGCGCCAACCCAAAGCCCTCGAACACGCGCTTGAGCAGCCGGAAGGTGCCGCCGTACACGTCGGCGTAGGCGAGGACTTTGTCACCGGGAGAGAGCGTGGCGAATACGCAGGCCGTCGCCGCGGAACCGGAGGCGAAGCACGCGCAGGCCGCGCCGCCCTCCAACGAGGCCAGTGCTCGCTCCAAGCCCACGCGCGTCGGATTCGAGGAGCGGGAATACTCGTAGCCTTTGTGCTTGCCCGGTGAGGCCTGGGTGTAGGTGCTGGTCGGGTGGATCGGCGGGACCGTCGCCCCGGTCACCGGGTCGGGCTCCTGGCCAACGTGAATCGCCCGCGTCGAGAATCGCCACTCTTGTTCCGAGGGAGCCTTCATATCGGTTCTCACACTCCGTAACGACGGCGGGCCGGACGACCCGCCCGACAACTCGCACGGCCGGAGTGTAGCGAGCGGGCGGGGCGATGTCATCGGTGGGCCGTGATTGCCGAATGTCGATTTCCAATTGCCGATTGACCGTGACAGCCACGAAGGTACGAAGGCACGAAGGCACGGAGCCACGGAGCCACGAAGGGAGGGGGCGGCAACGCCGAAATCGGAGCCGCGCGGCGCAAGCTCGCGGACAATCCGAGCCGGGAGCGCCGGCGACCGGACGTACCCCGAGCCGCCGCGTTCACGCGGCGGGCCACAAGTAAACCGTTGACCGAAGGTTTCTTCGCCGAAGACCGCTGCCTGTCCCACGTTTCCCTCGTGTCCACGTTGGTTTCTCCGCGTGTGCAGCACGCCCGACCGCTGTAGAACGAAAGGTCCGGCAGCTTAGGTCAGGCGCTGGAAATCGCGCACGCTGCTCGATGTGAGAAAGAGATTCACCGCGAACCCACCTCCTGCCTCTGCAGGTTGGAGAATGACGTTGCCGGCGGTGGTGTCCCATACGAACAATCCGGTGCGTTCTTCTGTTGGCATGCCGAGTTGCTCGCGACAGAATGTCAACGCGCCGATGGCAGCTTCGTTGGCCTCCGTCTTGTCCCAGAGTTCTAGAAACGGCGCGATCTTGTAGACGGTCCCGTTGACGGCGCCTAGCGTCAGATTCCACGTCCTACCCAAGAGCTCGACCGGGGATGCATGGTAGATCTTCTCGCCAACGAACTGCCTGCTCATGAGGTCGTACTCGGCGGACGACACCTCTTGGAGCAGGAGCTCCTCTCTTAACATCATGTTCAGCGCATATCCGCCGATCGGGAGGCTTGGCTTCAGTTCAGGCTTCTCTTTGAACCACACAGGCATCTCCTTCTCTGGATTGGACATCTGACCTCGCGCGGTCGAACCACGTCTTCCTCCGGTGGAACGGAGACCGCAATCGCGCGCTCGTCACGAGGGATGGGTCAATCCCATTCTTAGTTGAAATTCCGAACGGCTCAGGAGGTTCACGCGACCTCCACACGACGGATCTTCAATGCGCTTTGCAGTACCGCACGTAGACGCGGTAGATGGCGATGCCCGCGCACCTTCCGCAGTCGCGGCTCGATCTCCAAGACCGTGGTCGCCAGCCAGCGATGCTTCTGCTCGGAGTTCCTCCAGCAGTCGATCTTGTCCGTGCGCTGGCCGACGCGGACGTGCCCACGCTGCTGTCCTTTCTCGACGCCCGACCGTTGGTGGTGGGAGCCTGCAGCAAAGACGGGGAGGCCAAAGCCGGAAGGGTCTACGGCGGATTCGCCCGCGGCTACAAGCTGCACGCCATCGTCTCCGACGACTTGCGAGTTCGCGCCTGGTGCGTGACGGCGTTGAATGTGTCCGAGCTGTGGGCGGCCGAGGTGTTGATTCCTCGAACCTCGCTGGGTTCCTGGCTGCTGGCGGACGGCAATTACGATTCGGCAGCGCTGTACGACTTGGCCTACCAGCAGGGTTGTCAACTGCTGACGCCGCTGCCCAAGAACGCCGGCGAGGGGCACCGGCCCCAGTCCTTGGCTCGCTTGCGGGCCGTGGAACTCTGGCGATGGGGGGTGGCCGAGCCGATTCACCGCCTGCGTGGGGGTGTGGAACGGTGCTTCGGGCAACAGTCCGGCTTTGGCGGCGGACTGGCCCCCTTGCCCGCCTGGGTGCGAGGATTGCGGCGGGTGGAACGATGGGTCGCCGGCAAGTTGATCATCTATCATGCTCGTCTTCGCCTGCGCCGCGCTGCCGCCTGATCCTTCGCGCAAAATGGTGTTGCCCTTGGGGTTCGGACGCTTATCGTCGGACGTCGTACATAGCCGTGAGGCACTTGGCGAGGTCCGATCGACCGGGATTGCGCAAATGAGCACCGGCGATGGCGACTTGCAGGCTGTCGCGTTTTGGACCCACGTCGGCCACCTGTACGATGCCCGTCGCGGACGTTGCGTCGTGCGGAGTCAGTTCTGCGCGGAGGGCATACCCTGCCGTGAAGGCGATGAGCAAGCCGGCTGCATAGCGAAGAAGCCCGTGCGAGAACCACGCCAACGTTCGCGGCGGCGACTCGCTGAGGATCAAACGGTCGCCTACGCGGCGGACGCTCACCGATCGCGGTTCGGGGAGGGCTTGCAGGCTCCGCACGGCCCCGCTCATGGATTCGTATTCGGCACGGCAGCGCGCGCATTGCGCGAGATGGGTCTGAAAGGCCGGGCGGTCGGCATCGGAAAGCTCGCCGCCCAACGCGTCCGCCAGCAGCATTTGGAAATCGTCACAGGTCATGGTTGCACCTCGTCGGCCCATCGAGGCCGCAATCGGTCCCGCACCGCCTGCACGGCCCGCAGGTAGTGCGTCTTGACCGTCGAAACCGCCACATTCATCTCCGCCGCAATCTGGGCGAAGGTCATCTCATCGTACACCTTGGCGACCAGGACGCTCCGTTGAATATCGCTCAACCGGTCCAACGCGGCCGCGATGTCCTCTCGCAGCGTCGCACGATCCAGCATCGCAACCGCCCCCTCGTCCGCCGCCCGCAGATCCATGGTGTTGGCGACCGGTCCCACATCCGCCTGACGCTTGCGACACATGTCGATCGCCCGGTTGAGCGTGACCCGCCGCAGCCAGCCTCGCGGTTGCAGCGGTCGGCCCTGCGTACATTGTTGGTCCCATCGAAGAAACACGTCCTGCACCACGTCGAGGGCGTCGTGATGTCTCCCCAGGAACCGATAGGCCCAGCGGTACACCTGCCCGGCATACTGCTCGAACCCGCCGGACCTTGACCCTTCCACCGATGCCATGGCCACGCGCCCTCTCCTACTTTTCGTCGCGGTCCAGCGGCAGCCGCGAGGTCACCATCAACTCATAGGGCCGATCACGGAACGCCTTGCCGTCGAACTCCCATTTCACGGTCCCGTCGTCGTCCGCCTTGTCGCCGTTATGGGCGACGATGGTTCCGGGCATCCTAACCTCGAGTTCGAAGGAGTGACCGCCGAGGTCGTTGGTGATGTCGTAGTACTTCTTCGCCCGTTGGTAGGCCGCGTCGAACTTGGCGAGATGGTCCGCATCGTACCCGGCGTCGCGTTTAAGCGATCCGACGAACGCCTGATGGGCTTCGGCCAGAATCCGCTGTGATTCGCGCTCGAACTGCTCGTCTTGCTGCTCCGGTGGCGTGCCTTCGTAAACATTGGCGATCTCATCCCAATCCATTTTCTCCTCATAGACGCTCAACAGCGCACGGCGAGCGAGGAGCCAGTGGTCCGGTTTCAAGCGTTCGTCGGACTCCTTCAAAGCCCGTTGGGCCAACTCGATCTGCTTGTAGGCCTCGACGCCGGCAAACGCCTTCAAAATCTGCACACGCTCATAGTAGGTCAGCTCCTCGGGCTTCTTTTCGCCGAGCTTCTTGATATTGTCGTCGAGGTGCAAGTCGGCCCACAACTGAACGTATGCCCAATCCCGGGGCGCATAAACTCGGCGGAAGTGCAGGTACACTCCGTCCGTGCGCCGTTCGCGGGTCAGCGTCGTGGGGAACTTCAGGTACCGCCCCGCGTCGGGATCATCCGGCGCGGCGTAGCTGCCCGGAAGTTCCTCGCCGGGCTTGAAGGTCCGCTCGCCGATGAGCTCGACCTCCTCCTTCTCTTCCTTCTTTTCGTTATTCTGCCTGACCACCGACCTGACCTCCCGGTCAACCTTCCAACCGCTCGCGGGCGAAGGCATAGCGTCGCCCTTGTCGAAGTCGCCCTTGTCGCCCTCGTACTCGATGGTCACCGTCACCGCCCCGTCGGGCTTGACGATGAGCACTTCCTTGCGCTTCACACAGCCCAGTGCGAACAGCACCGGAAGAACCACTGCCGCCGAGAGAAGAATGAATCGTCGTCCGCTCATGTTTGTGCCTCCATGTTCAAGAACCACCCGGTCTTCACTACCCTAGACGCGCCCCGGGCGACTTTGGACGACACGATTCCGTGACCTGGCGGGCCGTGTAGGTGCGGAGTCACCGCGCCGAGGCTTGAGCGGGCCGTCGCTCGGCCACGTAGAGAGTGCTTTGGGCGAGGGTGCGGCAGGGTCGCGGTGGGCCGTAGGCCTCGAATCCCTCGACGCCGGCGTGCCAAAGTTGCTCCAGCGGGCGATTCCCATCCGCAACGATGTACACCCGCTGCGTGGACGGGGACTTCGGGAGGGACAATGACGGGATTCCCTTCTGGGCCATGTAGTACGACGTGGCTGGTGTGTAGCGACTCACCAGGGCACATCGGTCGCTGCCGCGGGCTTTGCATTCCTCAAGGACCTGTTCGACTTCGACCAATCCGTTAGGTTCCGCGCATAAGTATGGTCGCCGGACGACGGTGGGCAACGGGAGGGAAACGATGACGACAACGACCATCGTCGCGAACGGGGCTTTGGCGCCCCGACGCTCACCGGACAACGCAAGCATCGAACCCAACCTTGACACGCCTGCGACGGCGCAGACCAGAACAAGAGGCAGGAGCATGACCCACGCGCGGGCGGGGAGCGGCGCGCGCATCAGACCCGCGGTCGCCGTGGCGACCAGAACAACAACCACGGGCACGAATCCTCGTTCGGATGACTCGCGCAGCGAACGAATGACGAACGCGGCACAACCCCCGATAAGGGTCGCCGACCAGACGGGGGTTGCGTCACGGGTCCACAGCTCCCAGGTTGAGGCGAGCATTCCTCCGAACGTGGGGATTTGTGCTCCGAGGATGTCGCAGGCCATTTGACCGGTCCCCACGAGCTTGGCCGCGCCTTGCGTCACCAGGATGGGTAGGTACAGAACCACGGTCAGCAACCCGCAAACGCCAAGCCCGAGCGTCAGGCCGCGAATCGTCTCTTTCCGTTGTGCTCCCTGACCGGCCAGGACCCAAGCGGCTAACAGCATCGCCGCCGTCAACCCGGCGACTGGATAAACCATCAGGGGCACGGTGAAGGCGCCGAGTGCGCCGACGATCCCCCACGCCATCCAGAGTCCCTGCCGCTGCGGCGCGACGATTAAATGCAGCGTCAACCCGGTCGCAAGGACCGTGAACAGCGTCAGCCACGAATAGCCGCGGGCGTTGGTGGAATACTCGATCAACGCGGAAGATCCACACACGGCCAGCGCCGAAAGCAGGGCCACCGCGCGACTGCGGGTCATCCGCCATCCCAACCACGCCGTGGCCGGGATCAGCAGCACTCCGCCCACGAACGCCGGCAGCCGAAGCGCCGCGGGGCTCGTCCCGAACACGCGGCTGACGGCCCAGACCATCAACGTGTGCAGCACATGGTTGTTGGGCACATAGTGCGTGACGATGTACCCCGGCGAGTGCGAGCTGAAGTTGAGGTAGTTGTAGGCCTCGTCGTAGCGCATCGGCTGATCGAGGAATCGCCAGCGCACCGCCGCGCCCAGCAGCGTCAGACCGATCACTCCCGCGATCATCGTCCGCGTCGATCGGTCTTGGGGAGTGGGTCGTGTGAGCATGAAGCGCATCGGAGACGGTGTCGGGAAGGCGCCCGACGCTTGAGACGCCGACTTTATCTTGTCTTTCGGACATCTCGGCGTCGCCCTGAAGCGAGCCGGACGACTTACGAGCAAGAAATGCGCGGACGATCACCGATATGGAGCTAGCGCGTGGGCATCCGCGCCGTGAGCCGGGGGCTTCCGACGGATACATGATTGGCATGGCGATGAGCGAGTGCGGACGAGCAGGGGGCACGACAAGCCCCGTCAGGGGCGGAAGAAGGCTAGCCACGGGCGTCAGCCCGTGGGATCGAACGCCCCCTCCATGCGTCCAAGCCCCGGAGGGGCGACAGAGTCCATCACGGAGCCAAGATCGTGTCGCCCCTCACGGGGCTTGTCTCGGGACCCACAACGTCGGTTCCCACGGCTCGCGCCGTGGGCGAGGGTTCTGTCGCCGCTGGCGCGGCTCCATTGGTCCTTGGCATGTGGCTACACACGTGTTCTCCCCGCAGGGAGCCGGCATGAGACGCCGCAACGACGCTTCGGCCTTTGCGATCGAACGATGACCGTATCCACCATCCCCATTGACGCCTACCGCGAGCGGATGCTGCAATTCCTTCGCGACGGTCGCGGCTATCAGTTCCTGAGCATCGCCGACCCGTACCTGGTCCATTGTCCCGACGACCACTACATCCGCCTGATGGCCGTCCGAGAGTACCTTGCCTTGAACCTCGTCGAACCCGCGCGGAGCCTGTTGGACGTGGCGCCGGCGGTGATCGAATTGCCCGCGGAACTGGCGGAGCTTGGCGAATCGCTTCAATCGCTGCCCGGCGCTGCGATTCTGTGGTCGTCCTTCACCGCTCAGTTCGAGGCCAACCTGACGGCCCTTTCCGATGGCGGCCTGGACGTCACACCAATCCGCGAGACCTGGAGCCGAGAGCAGCCCCGGTATGGACTCTTTCGCGACCGCAGCAGCGTGTACCAGGTTCGCCGGGACGATGGGAACGGTTCCTGGCAGTGGTTCCCATTCCTGGGGGACCACCATGCGGTGGATTTCGCCAGAGCCATGCCGGAGGGAATCGGCGACAACATGCCCGGTCCGTTTCTGTTCGAGGGACTGGGGATGGGTTGGTTCTTCGAGCGTGTCTACCACGCGACGCGCAACACCTTCCTCGGCTATAGCTGCGCCCTCTTCGTCCTTGAGCCGCAACCGGCGTCGCTGGCCGTCGTGCTTCACTTGCGGGACTGGCGCGAAATCCTCGCCGACGCCCGGGTCTTCGTGTTCGTGGGTCCATCGTGCACGGATCAGCTCGCCCGCGTTTGGGACGAGGATCACGACCTCCCCTTCCCCCATCAGGCGTTTACCTGCGGCACGGTTCCAGCGGAAGACTCCCCACGGGCCGTGGAAGTCGTTCAGCAAGCCGCGCGGACGCGCGAGAATGCGATCCGTGAATCTCGCCGCGACCTGGAGCGTCGCTATGCGGCGCGCACGCTTCCCCATTGGGCGAAACGCCTCGACCAGGCTTTGAATGGGCGCGGCGAACCGTTGCGAATCCTGGCCGCCGTAAGCACGCACACGACGTTCCTTCAACACTCCATGCGCGACGCCCGCCGGGCCCTTGAAGCACTCGGCCATCGCTGCGTGGTGCTGACGGAAAAGACTCCATTTGCCGTCACCGGGCCGTTGACCTATCACAACGCCATCCGCGAGTTCGATCCCGACCTGTTCTTCATCCTCGATCACCTCCGCCCCGAGTTCGAGACGATTCTCCCACGAAATCTGCCCATGCTGACCTGGGACCAGGATCAGTTGCCGCACGTCTTCACCAAAGCCAATCTCGAACGGGTCGCCAAGCATGACTTCGTGGCAGGTTGCTCGAAGTCGCGTTGCTTGACCTTGGGCTGCGATCCGCGGCAGTTCCTCCATGCCCGCGTCCCAACCTGCCCGGAGCAGTTCGGCGGTGATCCGCTCACCGATGACGAGCGGGCGCGATACACGTGCGATGTCTCCTACGTCAGCCATGCCTCGCAGACGCCCCGGGCCTTCCACTTGCAAGAGCGACAAGGCTATGCCCATCCGACGCTCGCCAAACTGCTTGACGAGATGTACGAACAGATGCCCGCGATGTTGGGCCGATATCGCACCGCGGACATCGGAGTGATGACCACAGTTCTGGCCGAGGGTTGTCGCCGTTGCGGCATTGCCCAGCTTGATCCGGACCTTGAGGCCCGACTGCAAGGCTGGTACCTCTGGCGACTCGGCGATCGGCTGTTCCGCCATGAGGCCCTCGAATGGGTCGCCCGTTGGGCGCAACGCACGGGACGGACGTTGCGCATCTACGGAAACGGGTGGGACAAACACCCGACGCTCTCCGAATTCGCCGCCGGCCCCGCCGACAACGGCCGTGAACTGTTGTGCATCTATCGCGCCTCGCGGATCAACCTGCAACTCATGCCCGCGGGGTTCATCCACCAGCGCTCGCTCGACGGAATGGCCGCCGGCGGGTTCTTCTTAACCCGGCTGTGTCCCCACGATCTACGCGGCACGACGCTCCGCCGCCTCGAAGCCCGCGTCCAAGAATTGCGCATCGCAAGCACGGACGAACTGCTCGGATGTTCGGATGTGGAGCTGCAAACGCTCCTGCGCGGCTATCTCGGCGATTCGATCCATACGGTGGATCATCACAAGTACGACCTTCTCGGCCAGGTCCGCATGAACGCCGAGCTTCTTTACCCCGACGAAGTGTTTCCCGACTTCCGCGAGATCGCCTTCGATTCCGCGGAGGAGTTCGGCGCCGCCGCGGAACGCTTTCTGGCCGACGAGCCTTGCCGCCGCGCCATTGCCGACCGGATGCACAAGGTCGTCGTCGAACGGTTCAGCTATCGCTCGACGATGGATCACTTCCTCCGCTCTATGGCCGCCTATCTCGCCGAGATCAGCGCCGAGGCATCGTCCTGACAAAAGCGACGCCTCCCAGCCGCCGATAACCGTGTGACGGCGCGCGAACGCGCAAGAGTTGCGCGACTCGCTCTATCTCCCTGCGGACCGGTCGAATCAGCGTGCGATGAGCGATCTGCCCCTACAGTTTGACGCCCCGGCGTGGCCTGCTTCCGTTGCTTCGGGCGACGCCTGTGCGGCGGACGCCACGCGCTGGCAAGAGTCGCTGCGCCGCTTCTATGGCCGGGTGCGGCACGGCGTCCGCGACCGGTGGCTCGACTACTATTACGTTCGGATTAAGCAGCGCCTCGCGGACATCATCCCGCCCGATAGCCGATTGCTGGACATCGGTTGCGGCACGGGCGACTTGCTGTCCGCGCTGCGGCCTGCAGTCGGCGTGGGCGTCGATCTCAATGAGGCCATGGTCGAGGAGGCCCAGCGCGGCCACCCCCATCTACGCTTCCTGCACATGCGCGGCGAGGACGTCGAGCAGCTCAACGAGAAGTTCGACTACGTCGTGCTCTCCCAAACCCTGGGCGAGATTTACGACTTACTGGCTCTGTTCCGCGCGCTCCAATCCGTCTGTCACGCGCGGACCCGTCTGGTCGTCGTCCACTACAGTCGCGTGTGGCAGCCTGCCCTGCGATTGATGGAATGGCTCCGTCTCAAGAGTCCCTCACCCGAACAGAACTGGGTTCCGTCCGACGAAATCATCCATTTGCTGAGACTCTCGGGCTTTGAAACCATACGCCTGTTCGGCATGACCATCGCCCCGCTTTACCTTCCCTGGATATCCGGGTTGCTGAACCGTTTTGTGGCGAACCTGCCGGGCGTGCATCAGTTCGGACTCAACAATGTGATCGTCGCAAGGTCCGTCGCTCCAACGACCATCGAGGCCGCTCGACCCCGCAGCGTTTCCATCGTGGTCCCCGCGCGCAATGAGGCCGGTCACATCGCGCCGCTTCTCGAACGGATTCCCGTCCTCGCACCGCAACAGGAGATTATCTTCGTCGAGGGCGGCAGCACGGATGCGACGTGGTGGGCGATCCAGAGAGCGGCACGCGAATACCACGGTCCTTTCCTCATCAAGACTCTCCGGCAGTATGGCAAGGGAAAGGGCGATGCAGTTCGTCAAGGCTTCGAGGCCGCCAGCGGAGATGTATTGATGATCCTCGACGCGGATATCAGTGTTCCGCCTGAGGAATTACCCGCGTTCTATGATGCCCTCGTTCGCGGCCAGGGTGAGTTCATCAACGGTTCGCGGATGGTTTACCTCATGGACCGTAAGGCGATGCGTTTCCTGAACTTGCTCGCCAACAAAACCTTCGGATGGGTCTTCACCTATCTACTTTCGCAAAGGTTTCGGGACACGCTGTGCGGGACGAAGGTTTTGACCAAAGCGAACTATGAGCGCATCGCGGCGAACCGCACGCACTTCGGCGACTTTGACCCGTTTGGAGACTTCGACCTCCTGTTCGGTGCGTCCCGGGCCAACCTCAAAATCGTCGATATCCCTGTTCACTACAAAGCCCGCACCTATGGTGAGACCAATATCTCTCGCTTCCGTCACGGGTGGATGCTTCTTCGGATGTGCGCCGTCGCCGCCCGCAAACTGAAGTTCGTTTAGACCGTCGTCCCTTCTTAGGGTTCCCGTTGACTGACCACACCATCGCTGGCGTGGAGGGCCAGTCCCTCCGTCAATGGCGCAATGTAGTCGTGCGTAAGGACGGCGGCCTCGTCTTTTGAGCGGCACTGCCGCAGAGCCGCATCGAAGCTCGCAGCCGCTTCCCTCTCGTTTCCCCGCGCCCACAAGTATCGGCCACAGAATATCGCTGGGGCGATCAAGGAACGCCCATCGGGAACCTGCTCGTACAGCCACACCAACCCGTTAATCAACCGCGCTGCCCCCGGTTCCCCCGGCGGCAGTTCCATGATGAACAGTCCATTGAAGGAGTGAACGCGAGTGTCGGCCGTAGTCGGCGCAGGCGTGGGCAATTGGTTGTAACCTAGATACATACGGTCATTGTAGCCGACGATCCAGACCGTGTTGTCCCGTTGCGTCCACTGAGGCGGGTCCAAGGCATCGACGCGTGCGTTGAGGTCGAGGTTGAGGAACTTCATGTCTTCCCGTCCATACCGCGCTCGACCATACACACCCACATGAAAAGCGGGGGGAACGGTATCCGTCGCCACCGTTGCAAACGCATCCCCGACGGATGAATGCGTTCTCAGGTAGGTCATCACACCTCGCCAGTCTTGCTTATCGACTGTGGAGAAGCTGCGAACTGAGGCCCGCGCCATCGGAATAACGAAGACACCCAGAACCCCGATGAAAAGAAACGCCGCGCCGGTTCGTGTGAATTGTAGGCAGAGACGACGCAGCGCGTCTGCGCCGACCGCAATACAGGCAAGCACCGGTACCGCGCCCAACAATAGATACTGCGGCTTAGGAATGGCATTACCCAGATGGGCAAAAACAAAGGCATAGACAACGGGAAACGGAACCACGGTGGCTAAGAAGACTACGACAGCCGGCTCTCCCCCTCGCACGCCTCGGACAAGGAGTACGAGAAGTCCGAAGAGACTGAAAGCCCCCGCGATCAGGACAAGGTATGCATTCCCAGGTAGCGACGAAAACACCGTCCGCGTAGAGTATCCAAAGAACAAAGCTCTGAAAGACTCAACGAGCTGGGTGGTCATTCGGCCCGTCACGTCGGTCGGATGGGAGGCCACGGCGCGAAGGCTTCGGTCGAGAACAATCCCAAAGAACGGATTGTACATCGCGTACGCAATGCCGATGGCCGTTGCAGCCGCCCACAGCTTACTTCTTTCGTTGCAAATGTCCGCAGGCGAGCCGCAGAATCGGACATGCAGGAACGTGCCCAGGGCGTAAACGACGATCCCTAGCGTAAGGAAGTGGGGATCCGTCCATCGGGTCATGAGTGCGCAGAAGAGGAGTCCCCCGAACAGGCACCAAGAGAAGAAGGTATGTTGGCGTCGAGCGTGACCGAACGCAAGCACGGTGGCGAGCGCTAGGAAGAAGAATAGAGCATAGGGTCGCACCTCTTGCGACATGTAAATGTGCAGAGGGCAAACGGCGAGCAACACCGCGGCCCCGATACCCGCGAACGCGCCGCCGATTCGGCCTACCCACCATCCCAGAAGGAACACCGACGCGGCGCCGAACACTGCGGCGGGCAACCGCACCCACCAATCACTGTCCGCTAGTCCCAACCGTGAAAGAAGAGCCCCGATCAGATTATCCAGAGGTGGTTGTCCTTCATCCGCGGCCTTGAGGATGATTGGGGGGAGCGAAAGCGGATACGTTTCCGCCGTCACCAGCTCATCCATCCACAGGCTCTCCGCATCCAGGCGGTAGAGACGGGCGCTCAATGCGGCGAGCGTGACGAAGAACAGCGCGGCCAGGAAGAGGTGGCGGCGCGTACTATTTCCATCCGCGGATACATACATAGGTCGTCAGTGATTTCGGCCAGAATGCAGGCAGGAACTGCGTCGTAT
>CAYQZH010000004.1:0-6986 GCA_964421865.1 uncultured Phycisphaera sp.
GACTCCGAGGTCGCCGCTGATGCCTACCACGCCCTCGGCTTCCTGATGAACAAACAGGGCAAGGTTGAGGAGGCCGCCAAGCTGTACGAGCAATGCGTCGCCCTGAAACCCTCCAAATTGCTCGCCGTGGAAGAGCTGTCCGGCTATTATCTCGACCATCGTCGATTCAGCGATGCGATTCGGATCCTGCGGCTCGCGGCCGCGAAGTCGCCCAACAACGTCACGCTCCTCAACACCCTCGCCAAACTTCTTGCGACCTGCCGCGATCCGCAACTTCGCGACGGCCCGACGGCGGTGACCTTGGCGACCAGCGCAAGCCGCCTGACCCAAGATCGCGAGCCGTCCGTCTTGGCAACACTCGCGGCGGCCTACGCCGAGACGGGCGACTTTACTCAGGCCGCCGAAACCGCACGCAAGGCCGCGCAACTCGCCGAGGACACCCAACAGGGCGAACTCGCTTCCAGCATTCGAGACCAACTCGACGGATACCTCAAAAACCAGCCCTACCGCGACCCCCGAACCTAGCCTCAACCGCCTGCCTTCGACCCTAAATCTCTCATAAACCATTGTCCGAACGCGAGTTACGGTCCAGTTACAGAATCGCCCCCGAAATTTACTTTTTTTCTTATTTTCTTTGTTTTTTTGTTGATTTGGGTAGGCACGATCGGTTATATTCAGGCCTTGTAGGGCGATCCGAAGGTGGGTGACGAGCCCTTGCAGGAGTGGGATTCATTTCCCTTGCGAGTTGCCCGAGTCACCGGGAGGTGAAAATCGGATCCGGACAGCATTGTGATTTTGTGAATGAAATCCGTAGCGACAGCTAAAACGAGCGACGTGGCGGCGGGTTCGCGCATCGGCAGGATCTCCGTCCTTGCGCTAGCCCTCGCGGGCAGTGCCTACCTCATGGCATTGGCCATCGAGTCGCCGCACCGCGTGTGGCTCGGATGGATCACGCTGTTGCCGTTGTTCTACGGCATTCGTGTGTTGTCGCCGGCGCGGGCGATGGGGTCCGGCGCTTTCTGGGGCGCATGCTTGTTCCTGGCCTCCGTCGCCTTCGCGCGGACGGAGTTGGCCCCGTCCCTCGGCTCCTTCGCCCTGCTTTCGCTGATCCCAGGAGCTTATTGTTATTTCGGCGCGGCGCTCACTCGACGGATCGGGTTCAGCCCGTTTCTTCTGGCTCTGGGTTGGATCGGAGCGGAATTCGCTTTGGCTCCCCTGGGCTTGCGCCACGGTTTGCTCGCCGGGACCCAGGGCGACGGCCTGGCGATTCGCCTCATCGGGAGCGTCGCCGGGTATGCCCTGGTCGCTTTCCTCGTCGCCTACGTCAACGCCTCGCTGCTGTCCGTGTTGACCGGCGTGCGCCGCGGTGCGGCAAACTCGCGGCTGATCCGCGGGTCGGGCGACACGTTACGGGCCTATTTTCCCATCGAATTACCCAGTTACTTATTGCACATCCATCGTCGGGCCCAGCCGCGAGCACCTCCGATCTGACCGCTTCTTCGAGATCGCATGCGGGTTTTCGTTTTCTCGTGCAACAGTAAGCCGGCGGAAGTGCCGGCGAGGATTTGAAAAAAGGCTCGGAGGACCAGCCCACAGCGGCTGCCCTCCGTGGAGGATTGAGAGATGACTTATCATCGTAAAGCATTCATGGGTCTCGCGACCCTGGCGCTCGCCGTGAGCGCCGTCTACGCGGCAAAGCCCGTTAGCACCGCTCAGACGCAGGAAACGGCCCGTGAGGCGTCCGGACCGTTCTTTAACGACGACCTTTTTACCCTAGTTCAAGGCGTGTGCGGTGGCGTGTGCAGTCCTGGCGTGTGCGGTTGCCCTGGTGGTATTGAGCCGTGCCCTGCTGCTGGTACGCGTACTAACAAGTGTATTAGCGGGCCACGAATCGGCGCGCTTTGTAGGAACAGTGGCCAATGTACCGGATGTGCTGGTCCTGGCGACAAACGAGGCGTGTGCGATACTGTTACTGGGGCATGTGCTGCCGGCAGCGTAAGCACCACTACCCCTCCTAACTCGTGCCACACCAATGCCGACTGCGACATATCTTGTACGCTCGGTACCAATAACCCTTGTTGGAAATCGTGCACTGTGGGGCGGGTCGGTGATCAGTGTGGCGGCCCTACCCAGACCGAGGCCAATGCCGCATGCAACGTGTTCAGCACCATCATTAGTACCGGTTTCGAGCCTGTGGAGGGAGGAAACCCAACCGGATGGGACCTCGGTTATAGCATTTGCGGCGACGAGTTCGGGTATGGCCTCACGTGCTTCTCTTTAAAGTGTAGCGGCTTATCAGGCGTCTCAGTTCCCCTTGATCCAGTTCCCTGCATAGATGACGCGGCGTGCACGGCCGGTCTGGTGTGCCATGGGGGGACTAACGCGGGGCTTGTTTGCTTGGGCGACATAGACTGCCCCCCGGCCAACCTGTGCAAGCCTAGCACCTGCACCGCCCCTAAGCCGGTTTCGAACGTCTGCATCACGAAGAACCACGCCGCCAGCCAGAACTGCTGCCCGGACGACCCCAACGTGGTTAACGCCTGGTCGATGTCCCCCAGCGGGCGGCATTGCAGGTACCCGGGCATCACCGACGTTCACCCGTCCACTCTTAAGAGTCCTTCCACTCAGCACATGCGCTTCCAGTTTGACCCGCTCGGCGGTGATCCGCCCGGCTGCCACGGCGCCTGTAGCGGTGACGGCGCATGCGGGCCCTCGACCTGCCGCCAGCGGTACATCACCTCGGAAGCTAACCTTGCCCAAGTCTCTCGGTCGGTCTGGAAGAAAGACATTGCGTTCAGCGGTGCCGGGGGCTCGTCCCTGGATGAGCTCTTTGGGGGGGACACCCACGCGGGTTCCATCTACGGGACGGCCAGCGTCTTGTGGTACTACAGCGGCTATCTCTACATTCAGAACCAGTACGACAACGTATTTAACAACGTCGCCGACTGGTCCCTCAACAGTCCGGACTACGCCCAGTTCTCGATCGATTTCAATCCGTGCAACAACACGGTCACCTACACGTACGGCGGGGCCGAGGTCTTTAAGGAGGTCTTCGGGTTCACGCCGCCCTATGGCGACGCAAGTTTATCTGGAAATCCCGGCGGCGTCGATGTCCGTCCGGCGACCACGGACGCGTCGTTTGCGTCCACCGACCACTACGGGGAGACGATCGATATCGACAACTTCGAGGTCACGAACACTCCGTGCACGGAGGCCTGCTGCGACAACACCACGGGTGATTGCACAGACGTGGCCCCTGGTCAATGCCCATTTAAAAACGGGTATCCCAATACGCTCTGCGCTCAGCTCGGCACCTCTCTCTGTCAGGGCGGTACCAAACCCCTCGCAGTTTGCGAAACCGATTTGGACTGCCCGGGGTCTACTGAGCCTGTGGTGGAGGCTGGACTTTGCAGTCCTGTGTACCCGCCGGCCTGTGCCATCGCCAGAGGCTCGTGCTGCGACACTTCGCCTGGCGCCGGCGGAGCGGGAGCGGGAGGCGTTTGCACAAACAATGTTCTCCAAGCCAACTGCGGCAACCCGCAGCAGACGTGGGTGAAAGACGGCTACTGTTCGGACGTCGCCGGCTTGTGCCACTTCGGTCACGCCGTTTGCAGCGCAACGGGCGGATGCATGAACTTCCCGAACGTAGGAAAGAAATGCGCGACCAATCAGGACTGCAACATCGAGGGCTTCTGCTGGGCGGGAATCTGTTCGCCGGCCGCCCTGCCCGGGACTTGCATTTATCCCGCCCTCCCGGGGTACTGCTTTAACATGGGCAGGTGCAGCGGCTCAGCGGACTGCGACTCCGCGGATACTGGAGCCGGCTGCTGCGACCCGGACTGCACCCCCCCGCGGGGCTGTCCCCAGGGTGAGACCTGCCTGGCCGAAAAGCAACAATGCCTCCGCATTCCGGGGGGCCAAGATTGCGCCTTCTGCGAGGGCTGCACCAACGTCTTCCCGGACAAGGCGTGCCATATACCCTTTGACGTCGCGGATTGCCCGCCTCCGTATCCCGGATTTGCTGCCGGGATCGGCTGCAAGCCCAACCCGTCCGTGGGGTGCAGCAGCGACGCGGATTGCCCCGCTAGCTCGACAGGCGAGACCTGCATCACCCCGCCGGTCAATCGGGCCGGGACGTTGTGCCTGACCGATGCCCCGTGCAGCATCACGGCGTCGGAGTGCTTGGAGCACACCGGCTCTTGCTGCTTGGTGCTGACGGGCGAATGCAGGCCTGACATGACCCAGGCCGATTGCCTGGCTCTTGCGGCTCTTGACCCCGACCCGCAGCCGAATTGGACCAAGCTCGGCGACTGCGCGACCGTGGGCTGCAGCGCCGAGGAGGGCGCTTGTTGCGATCATGACACGTTCGGGCAATGCACCGACATCACCTTCGCCGCGTGCAACTTGATCCCCAAGGGCGAATGGACCAAGTTCGCCTCGTGCGCCAACACCGATTGCACGCACATTGCGATTCCGACCGTGTCGGAGTGGGGTCTCGTGGTCCTGACGCTGCTTCTGCTGGTCGGTGCGAAGGTCTACTTCGGCCGTCGGCAGTCCGCAGCGGCCTAAGCGTTTCGCTTCACCGGCCGCCGAAGCGGCGCCGGGGGCGGGCAACCCGCCTCGGCTAAGCTCGGCGTAAGGTGAGTTTCACAAAGTCGTAGGGAAGCGGGCCCTTCGGGGCCCGCTTCTTTTTTTACTTGCTGAGAGCGTTTTCTTGGTGCCTCGCCCGGAGGGCGCGCGATGGTTGCCAGGGACTTCAAGTCCCTGGTCGGCGAGTTTTTTCCCCCTCATTACCCCGCCCGGAGGGCGAACGGAGGCTGGATGGGTGAGACTCGCGCGCCCTCCGGGCGGACAGAAAACAGGGTAGATTGGCAGGGCTGATTTCCAGGGACTCGAAGTCCCTGGCAACGGGCGAGCGCCCTCCGGGCCAAACGAGTCCGTCGCCGTCGAAAACGCTGGCCTGGTCGCGGGCGGGGGTTACAATACGGTCGCTGGGCTCGTCGCTGTTGAGGATCCTCGGCCATGCCGTTCCACTTGTATCGCGTCGTGAGCGAGGGGGACACGCCTTGCTGGTTCGGCATCCGCGTCGAGTACGACGAGGACCACTGGGTGTCTAGTTGTTGCGAGGTAAACCCGGACGGCACGGAGAAGCCGGGCACGACGGCGATCGCGCCGAAGTTCTACGGCGTGACCGCGGAGCAGGCCCATCGCCGCATGTTGGACGTCCTCGAAAACACCTATGGCGAGGTGACCCCGACCGGTTCGGGGGCTGCATCCTGATGTTTGAACTCTTCCTCGTCGCCTACCCCTGGGACGTGCCCGTCGAGAATCTCGGCGAAGAATTGGATCGTCTGCGCGGCGAGGTGGGCGTCACCGGCTTGTCTCTTTGGGTCGCCGCTCCCCCGGCCACACAGTTCCGCGCCGTCGGCCTGAACCCGCGCGTGCTCCGCACCCGAGGCGGCGTGCTCTTTCAGCCCACGGAGCGCCATTATGCCCAGACGCGTTGTCAACCGGTCGTGTCCAGTTGGAGCACCGCGGGAAACCCGCTGGCTCGGATCTCCAAGGCTTGCGCCGCTCATGGAATGCGGCTGCGGGTGATGGTGTCGGCGTCGGCGACCGGCCGGATGGCGGAGCGCTATCCCGAGTTCACCTGCCGAAACGCTTTCGGCGACGAGTCGCAAACGCGGCTATGCCTAGCCGACCCGGAGGTGCAGTCTTATCTTTGCGGCATGGTCATGGACCTCTCCTCCAACGACGGCGTCGGTGCGCTCACCCTCGCGGATGTGGACATCCGATGGTCTGACGCCGAGGTCGAGAAGTTGCAGACGGCCTTTGTCTGCGGTCCCGTCGAGCGGTCGTTGCTGGCGACCTGCTTTTGCGGATCCTGCCGTGAACGAGCTCAAAGCGCCGGGGTTGACGCCGAGGCGGCCCGGCAAACGGTGGAGGGCTTCCTGCAAGACGCGATGGAGCACGGCCATCGCCAAGACGGATCGCTCGAGGACTGCTTGGCCGAGCATGCCGGCTTGGGGGAGTATCGTCGCCGACAGACCGAAGAACTGAACTCGCTGCTGCGGAAAATCAAGGAGGCCTGCCGATGCGAGCTTTTGCTGGAGCGGCGGGCGGATCGCTCCGGGGAAGACGCGGCGGGCGGGCTCGACCTCTCGATCCCCGATGCGGTCATTACGTGCGTCGATGATCTGGATCAGCTTTCGCGGGCGGCGCCGCCGGGGGCGCGGCGCAACGAGGTCCGGCTTCCCGCGGCGTCCGCGGTCGGCGCCGCGGGGGATCGACTGGTGGGGGTCTTGCCCGAGGCGGTGCAGGCGGGCTTTGCCGCTCTCGAAATCGACAACTACGGCCTATTGCCGCGGGCGGCCCTCGCCACGCTCAAACGCGCCATCCGCTTCGCTCGGCGGACCGCGGCGCCGTGAGGGCTACGGTCATCCCACCTGAACCGTTCGCGATTGAAGAATCGGATCGCGGGCGTCCACGATCAGCGGCTCCCCCGGCCCCACCGGTGGAAACCCGTCGAAATGGACCGCCGCGGCTGAGCGGTTCACCGCGATCATCCCATATTGCAGTCCGATGACCTGCTCCAAAAGAGTCGCGGCCAGGTCCGTACGCTGAATCGAATGGCTGGCGAAGTCGGCGTCGCAGCCCGGTAGTTCAAGCCGAATCACCTGACCCCGGGCGGCGATCGCGTCGCGGTGGATCGGCTCGCCGAAGGCGTTCGGATCGACCACCACTCGTACGTTGTGTTCAACGCCGCGCCAGGCGTAGCGACGGCGGTCGGTAAATGGTTCGCCGTCCGCCACGGTGTAGGCCATGTACCGCCCGGCGGGGAAGGTCGTTGCGAGCCGCGGCAACCACGCGGCATAGTGCCGGAAGGCGTCATCGTCGCGGTGGAAAACCACGCGGACCGAGTTCACCGGGCACGAGACGATGTCGATCAGCGCCGCGACGGCGGCGCCGTCGCTTTCCAGTTCCAT
>CAYQZH010000004.1:7086-49361 GCA_964421865.1 uncultured Phycisphaera sp.
ACGAGACGATGTCGATCAGCGCCGCGACGGCGGCGCCGTCGCTTTCCAGTTCCATGGGGACCGTCGGCGGAGCAGCGCTTCGTCGCCACCCGTCGCCCGCCGCCCACGGAGCGGCGCACGGCACCCAGGCCAGACGAAAACGCGAGGCCAGCGGATCCGCGTAGGGACAGGCGTAAGGCGGCGGTCGAACCAACTGCTTGAACCAAGCGTGGGCGCCGTAGACGCTCTCCATGTCGCCGCCGTACAGGCCGCTGCGAACCAGGAGCACGGGCTTGGGTTGAAGCGGCAGGCCGCACGATTCATCCTCTCGCCCGATGGTGACAAGCTGCTCGCGCACCTGTTCCACCGGAACGTCGGCGTCGTGCACCACGAACTGTTCGAAGCGGGAGCCCATTTCACGGATCGAATCCCGGAACTGGGCTTCGTCCCGCGCGGGGACGGTGTACTGCCCCAGGCCGACCTGCGCGGCGCCGAGGATGGAAAGCAACAGGTGCATCGCCACGTTCGGCTCACCGTAGGTTGAGGGCGTCGCTTCGACCGGTTCAACGTCAAGGACGAACAGACCACCCGCACCCGTCGGTTTGTAGAGACAAATCGGGCGATCCGACGTGACGTCCCGTTCGCACATCGACACGAGCACCGTCTCGAACCCGTGTTTGCGGCAGAGATTGCGAAGGGCCTCGGTGCGCCGGAAGTGGTTCTGCGCAAAGCTCCCCATCCCCCGACCCGTCCAGGCGTAAGCGAACGTGTCGTTGAGGGCGAAACCCGGGGTGGCGTAGTTGGCGAACGTCACCTTGGCGTGGATCGGGTCGTCCAACTGCTCGACGCGATGGACGGACGCGATCCCGCGCGTCAGCTTGGCGAAGGCGGGAAGCGAGACAACCACAAGTCGCTCCGATGCCAGCCCGATTAACCGCTCCAACGTCGGGATCGATGGGGGAGGCAGCGAATCGGGTAGAAAAAGGGCGTCCGAGCCGACCGATGCCGCCTCGAAACCGACTCTTAGGATCGGCCGCACATTTGACGCGCCGAAGAACCGCGTCAGCAGTTCAGTCAAAGGTCGATTGGCGGCCAGATCGGAGCTGACGCAGACCGTCCGCGCCGGCTTGGGTCGCGGATAGGCCGATAACGGCGGCGGAACTGCAAGGACGTGCGACATCTCGTCCGGCTCGAGAATGGGAATCAACCGAACGTGCTCGATCCGGGCGGTCCCTACGGCATCAACCACACCCACAGACACACGGAGCCGACGGACGCCCTGCGGCGCCTGCAAGCAGGTCCGAACGGCGATCGGTTCGTCCGCGAAATGTAGACCCGGCGTCGTCCGCGGTTCGCCGCGGGACCGACCGTCGGCCAGAGCATCAACCCGCAGGATCAGCCCTCCCGCGTCGCCGCACGCCGCCAGTTCGCACCCCACTGTCGCCTCGACGCGATAGAACTGCTCCGCCTTGCAGACGACCGCCTGCGACCAGCATGCCGATCCCTTCGCCCGATCGCTGACGATGGTGATCCCTGGGGTTTGGTCGGCGCGATCGGCTGCGTGGCGGCGCCAGCGCCCCCCGGCGGGCTTCGCGGTCCAGACCCAACCCCGCGGAGCCTTCTTGCCCTGGGAAAAATCAGGGTTGACGAGCTTGTTGATCTTCGGCCTCACGCGGTCCCTTCTCCATCAGCGAAGCCGTGTATAGCCCGACCCGCTATCTCACGCAACGAGCCGGCGCGCACGGGCGAGCTTCGAAGCACCCCTCGCAATTTCCGGCACACGATACTATGATGCCCCGCGATGAACGAGACGCTAAACGCCACGGAGGATGCCGCCTCGCCTCCTCCGACAGCCGCACACGAAGCGCCGCCGTCGGTGACGACCGAGTCCGTAGTGGAGGCCCTATTGCTCTCCACGGACGAGCCGCTGCCCGCATCGCGCATCGCCCAATTGCTGGGCATCGGCGACGCCGGGGACGTGAAACGGCACGTCGAGACCCTCAACGAACGCTACGCCCAATGCGGCGCCTCGTTTCGGATCGAAGCGATCGCCAAGGGCTTTCAGCTTCTCACGCTACCGGCGTACAACCATTGGATCAGCAAGCTGCACAAGGCCCGGGCGGACTCGCGTCTCTCCACCGCGGCCCTCGAAACACTCGCCATCGTCGCCTACAAGCAGCCGATCCTGCGGGCGGATATCGAAGCCATCCGCGGCGTTGCCGTCGGGGACATGCTGGTGCGCCTTCGCGATATGAACCTCGTGCGCATTGTCGGTCGGGCCGAGGAAATCGGCCGACCGCTGCTCTACGGGACGACCACACGCTTCCTGGAAGTCTTCGGCCTTGCGTCCCTGAAGGACCTGCCCAAGCTCGACGCGGACAACCCGGAAGCGGTCCCCAAGTTGACGGTCGTGGAATGACCGCCACACTCCTGGAAAAACGCATATCCGCGGCACTGTGACCGGGCGGTAACGCATTGGGTCCGCGGCTGCCAGCCCCAAGGGGGCGACAGTCAATAGCCGGGGGCGCAAGCCCCCGGTACAGTGCTCACCAACGGCATAGCCCCAGCGGGGCGACAGATGCCGGGAGATACATGCATGCCTTCATCGTATACCTGCCTGTATTATCACCTCATCTTCAGCACCAAGGAGCGCAGGCCGCTTATTACGGCGGAGTGGCAAACCCGGCTCTATGATTACATGGGCGGCATCATCTCCCACGAAAAAGGTCGACTCCTCGCGGCCGGGGGCACAACGGACCACGTGCATCTGCTTGCCTCCCTGACCGCCCAAAAGGCGGTGTCGGACCTCCTCCGATTGGTCAAAGCCAATTCGTCCAAATGGGTGCACGAAACGTTTGCTGAGCACCGTGAATTTCGTTGGCAAGACGGCTACGGGGCGTTCTCGGTCAGTTTTTCCAACCTCGCCCAAGTTAAGCGCTACATCGCTGAGCAGCAGCAACATCATTGTCGCATATCCTTTCAGGAGGAGTTTCTCGCATTCCTGCAACGACACGGAGTCACATACGACGAGCGCTACCTTTGGATGTAGCCGGCGTTGCATTCACGGCGGATTCTGTCGCCCCGCTGGGGCTTAGACTTTCTATGCCCTGCTCTCCGGGGGCTTGCGCCCCCGGCTATTCACCTCCGCCCCGCTGGGGCTGGAAACCCAATCGCCCTCATCCGGGGAAGCCACACCCATTTCCCGGAGCTTAGGTCCTCGAGTCCGCCACCAACACGACTGGACAGGTTGACCGAGGTTCAGTACGCTTGGTGCCGTGAATATCCACCCCACCGCGCTCGTGGAAAAGGGCGCGCAGCTCGGCTGCGACGTTAAGGTCGGTCCGTACTGCGTCATCGGACCCCACGTCGTTTTAGGCGACGGCTGTCGGCTTCATCATCACGTCACGGTCGAGGGGCATACGACGCTCGGCGAGGGGTGCGAGGTTTACCCCCAGGCCGTGTTGGGAATGCCGCCCCAGGACCTCAAATTCGCCGGCGAACGGACCACGTTGGAAATCGGCAAATGCAACGTCTTCCGTGAGATGGTGACGGCCCATCCCGGCACGGGCAACGGCGGCGGCGTGACCCGCATCGGCGAGCGCAACCTTTTTCTGATCGGCTCGCACATCGCCCATGACTGCCGGATCGGCAACCATTGTATCTTCGCCAACTACGTTCAGCTCGCCGGGCACGTGCACGTGGAGGACTACGTGAACATGGGCGGGCATAGCGCCGTGCACCACTTCGTCACCATCGGCAAACACGCCTTCATCGGGGGCATGACCCGCGTCGCGGCGGATGTGCCACCCTTTGTCATCCTGGTGGCGGCCCGCGGGACGCGATCCGAAGTTCGCATGATCAACGGGGTCGGCCTGCAGCGCAACGGCTACAGCAATGAGGACATCGCGGCACTGAAAGACGCCTTCATGAAGCTGTTTTCACGAAGGGCTCGGATGAGCGGCGTCGCCATGCGCGACCGCGTGCAGGCCATCCTCGACGCCCGTCCGATCAATCCGAATGTCGAATACTTGTGCGAATGTTTGATGCGCTCCTTCGCTCACGGGCGGCACGGACGATACCTCGAATCCCTTCGCGCCGATCCGGTGCATCGCAGCTCATGGAAACTTCAGAACCAATATTCGCTTACCGTGAACGTCGTCGGGCGAGGGTCGGTACGGCGGACCGCGAACTCGGGCGACGAGCAAACCGCCGAGGTGTTTGAGCTCACGGCGATGGCCGATTCCGGCTGGGCGTTCGCCGGGTGGAACGGCGGTCTCAGCGGACGGGCCAATCCCGCAAGCCTCGTTCTCGACCGCAACAAGACCGTGGACGCCACGTTTAGCCGACAATCCTGAACTCGTGCCCGCCGAGGCCGACGGCCATGAAAAACCCGCTGAAAGTCGCGGTCGTCGGCGTCGGTCACATGGGGCGAAATCACGCCCGCATTTACGGCGAGCTCGACGGATGTGAGCTGGTCGGCGTCGTCGACAAGGACCTCGATCGAGCGCGGCAAGTCGCTGGACAACACGGCGGGCAAGCGGTGTCACGGTTCGCCGATCTCACCAGTTCGGTCGACGCCGCGTCCGTGGCCGTGCCCACCGTCTATCACGCCGAGGTAGCGATCCCGCTGCTGGAGCGCGGGATCGCGGTGCTGGTCGAGAAGCCGCTCGCCCCGGATGCGGTCAGCGCCCGGCAACTGGTCGAGGCCGCTCGAAAACACGGCTGTCTCTTGCAGGTCGGTCATTCGGAGCGGTTCAACCCGGTCGTGCAGGCCATGCTTCGGATGCAAGTCGCGCCGCGTTTCATCGAGACGCATCGCATCAGCCCCTTTACCTTTCGCAGCGCCGATATCGGCGTCGTGTTCGACATGATGATCCACGACATCGACATCGTGCTGCACCTGGTGCGCCAGCGCGAATGCACGATCGACGCCGTGGGCGTGGCGGTGCTCGGCCCCTACGAGGATGTCGCCAACGCCCGGATTCGCTTCGCCGGTCAAGCGGTGGCCAACCTCACCGCGTCGCGGCTGGCGCTGAAGACGGAACGTAAGATTCGCGTGTTCTGCCCCACGGCCTACCTCTCGATGGACTACCAGAAGAAATCCGGCGTGGCGATCAAGCTCGCGGACAACCTCGACCTGATCCGCATGGCCAAGGAACGCAACTTCGAGGATTTGTCGCAGATGCAGGCCCTCGACTTCGGCTCCATGCTCAAAGTCGAGCCGCTGGCCGTGGACGATGTGGAACCGCTCCGCGCGGAAATCGGGTCCTTCATGGAGTCGGTTCGCACGGGACACGGCAGCGGAGTCAGCGCCGAGGAAGGCTACGCCGCAGTCGAACTCGCGGAGCGGATCACCACGGCGGTTCGCGACCAGGACTGGGGTCGAAGCCTCGCCGCCGGAACATGACGACGGCCGGCCGCCGATCCCTCCACGCCTCCGATCAAGTGCCGCACGCTTCGGACGGGCGTAAAAAGGAACGTGGCCGCTCGATCGCCTTCATTCCGCAGGCGGGTATGTCGGTCCCCACCGCCACCCATCTGCATCCTGGTCCCCCAGAGGCGACCGAAGCGGCCAACGAATCCTTAAGCCTTCTCTTTAGGCTACACCTCCCCTATTCGAGTTCCCGGAATCTCCCTTCGCCCGGCCGTCCGCCCGACTCCCGGCAGCGTCCGCGTCGACGACGGCTCCGCTCAGTGCCCTTACGGACCGCAACGGAGCGGTCGCGACGCTGGACGCGGCCTGGGTGGGAGTCAAGGAAGGTCGGCGAAAATCCCTAAGGCACAGGTCCATCTCTAACCCCATTTCGCCGAGAGCCTGCGCGATTGCGTTTACGCGGCCCCGACACGAGGTCCACGCAAAGCACACGCGCCGTGTTCGCGGCGCAAACAGCCACACACCTATGTAGACGTTGGCAGGTCAGAGACGGATAGGGGAATCAGCAGAAGCAAAAGAGGGCGGAACGAAAAGGGATCGAACAACTCGGTATAATCGTTAAGTCGTTATGATAGATACTATACAGCGTCCGCTCATCCAACCCGCCATAATATCCGTCCGGTAATTGCAATATACCAGACCCGGCGGACAAGTCAAGCCTTTTCTTGAGAAATTCTTGCAAAAACCAGGCCCGACGGGCCGTCGGTGGCCACAGGGATCCGGCTTAAACGGAGGCGGTAGGCCTTACGGGGCCTGGGTCGGGATGCCGGAAACGGTGGGGAAGGCGTCCTTGATGCCCTGTCCAGAAGGCGGCGACCGGGCTGGCGGTGCCGACGAGAAGGTCGCGGAATCAGCCCCGCTGCTAAAAGCTGACGATGCCTGTAACGCCCATGCAGACTTCGGATCGAGACGTAAGGCCCGCTGGAAACAATCTTGGGCGGCGTCCTCTTGACCCTGGGCACGGAGGACTTCACCGAGCAAGCAATAGGCCTCCACGTTGGAGGGGGCCTTTTCAAGGAGCTGATAGAGCGTCTCAGCCGCCGCGGCGTCCTCGCTGCGTCGCCATTGGACGGCGGCCCGCACGAGGGCGATGTCCGGTCGGCCTGGCGAGGATTGCTCGGCCAAGTCCGAAGCGCGGGAAGCGGTCAACAGGTCGTTCGTTTCGAGCGCCGCTTTGGCCAGTAAGAGTTGAGCGTGGCCGTCGTCGGGACGCCGGCGGGCGTAGTCGATCAACACGCCCTTCGCCGACGTCGGATCGCCGAGGGCCAGGTAACAGGTCGCGACCCCGCGACGAACAGCGCCGCCCTCCGACTCGCCGGCGGCGTCGACCAGGGGACGCAGCAACGCTAACGCCTCGCGGCATCGGCCCACGCGGACGAACAACAGGCCCAGCTCTTCCGTGACCACCGGATGATCGCTCAGCGCGGCGGCGGCCTGTCCCAGCCGCTGCGCGGCGCCGTCCCAATCCCCCAGCAGGGCCGCGATGCGACCGGCGAGGACGGCGACCGTGCTCTTGTCATCAAAACGGTTCAGGTTCTCGTCCAGCAGGGCCAGGGCTTCTTCGGCGCGGTCGAGAGCGACCAAGCACTCCGCGTGGGCCACGAGGTAATCCACGTTGTCGGGATTCATGGCCCGCGCTTCGGCGTACTCATCGACGGCGGTCTTCACATCGTCACGCTGTTCGAGCAGGACGCCCTGCATGTAGTGCAGATCGGGCGAGTCGAGTCCGGCGCGGCGGGCGGCCTCAATCGCTTGTTCGGCCGACGCGGGCTTGGCTGACTCCAGGTCGGCCTGAGCGAGAAGAACGTAGGCTGCGGGTTGCGTCGGATCGAGGGCGATGGACTCGGAGGCGGATTGCAGAACGTCATGGAACAGCCCACCGTCATATTGCTGCCGGGCGAGCTGGAGCTTCACGCGGGCGCGAACCTCGTTCCATCGTTGCTCGGCCTGCTGCTTGGCCTCCGCGTGGGCGGGTCGATGACACGCCGTCAGCGTCATCGCCGTCGCCGCGGCCAAAATCAAGTGGGAAATGCGTTTCATGGCGAAGCTCCCGGCACTGCGTCTGCAGCAGGACGACCGAAGGGTTGCAGCGGGTAACCCTTCTCCTGGGCGATCAGGCGATACAGAAAGTTCCGCGTGCTGGTAGCATCGTCGTACCATGCGCGTTCGCCGAGAATCTTCTCCTTCAGTTCAATCGCGGGCAGATGCCGCGGGGCCGCGTTCAACGCCATCTTGACGTGCCAGAGGGCCTTGTCGCGGTCGTTGGCGTCCAGCGCCGTCAGGGCTTTCTGATAGTGGGTCTGAGCGAGGCGATCACGGCCGTGCCACATGAGTCCCTGACGCATGCCGACCCTCATGCGCTCGACTTGCTCGATCTGGTCCCGCGAAGCCGCGGCGTAGGCGTCTTGATCTTTCACGATGTGGACGGTCAAAAGGATGATGACTTCTTCCCTGCCGTTGGAGTCGTTGTTGGAGCGGAACAGTTGCCCCACCCAGGGAATGCTCCCCAAACCGGGTACCTGCGATTTCGCGTCGGTCGTTACCTCCCGGAAGAGTCCTCCGATGAGGATCGTTTGTCCGTCGCGGACCAGAACGCTGGTTTTCGCTTCGGTGGTCTGTTCCGTCGGGAGGCCTTGGGCGTTGACGAAGCCGATGCTGTCCTTGGGATTCAGTTGTATCTGCACATAGCCGTCCTTACAGACGGTCGGTCGGAAGATGAGTTGCGTGCCGGTTTCGAGGAACTCCACCGTCTGGACCGCCTGCGTCTCGGTGATCGTGGTTGTCAGATACCCGTCGCGCCTCCCGATCAGCACTTGGGCTTCCTGCTCGTCCAGTGCGAGGAGTTTCGGATTGGCGATCACGGTCGTGTCGGTCACCTGCTCCAAGGCACGAAGGAAGACGGCCACCTTGTCCTTGATGACGCCCACGGTGATGCCCCCCGAGGGGACATTCCCGGTGAAATCCGTGGACGAGGCAGCGTTGAACCGCTCGAACCGGTCTTTGGGGAGATTGCCGACGGTGACGTTGCGGATACCGTTGGAAACGGCGCCCAACTGTTCCAGGTCCACCCCGCCAACGATGGAAAAGTCGATACCCAGCGCGTTGTCGTCCTTTAACTCCGCACGGAGAATCGTTGCTTCCACTAGA
Source organism: uncultured Phycisphaera sp. (assembly GCA_964421865.1). Classification (GTDB taxonomy): domain Bacteria; phylum Planctomycetota; class Phycisphaerae; order UBA1845; family UBA1845; genus SBAX01. The sequence continues at coordinate 15,647 of CAYQZH010000004.1, forward strand.
ACCTGCTTGGGAAGCAGGTAGTCCAACCCGACGTCGATTTCGCGCAGATAACCTTCCACCACGCGCAGGGTTTCCGAATCAGCCTTCACTACGATGAATTCTCGCTTCTGACGCGCATAGCCACGTAACCTATTGCCACCGGTGATTCCGCCGCTGCCAGTATTCTTATTCGTACTAACTGCTAACTCCGCTGTCTTATCCGTGCCTCCTTTTTCATTTGATTTGCTGGATGACTTGGCCCAAATCGTCAGCTTGTTGTCACCCAGTATTACCTTCAGCCCGGCTTCCGCGTCGTCTGCAGAAACGTTGTCCAACCAAAACACCCGTGTCATCGGTTGCTTGGTGGAGGCGGCCGAGAGCAGGGCGAGCTCGGCGTTAGTATAGACGTTGATGAAGTTACCGACGCGGCGGTAGCCGGCGTCGTTCATGGCGAGGACGGCTTCGAGAGCCTCCTCGAACGTGGCGCCGTAAAGGTTCGCCGTGACCGTGCCCTTGACGTTGGGGGACGCGATGATGTTCCGCTGCCCTTCCAGGGAAAGCAATTGCAGGACGGTCGAGATCGGGAGGTTGGCGACGTGCATCTCCACCGTGCCACGGTCGGTCACCGTGACCTGCGAGGGGTTCCCTTGCGGAGCGTCGGCGGGCTTGGGCTCCTGACCGCTGGCCGCGACCGTCGAGATCAACGCGGCAAGGGCCGCACAGACCATTCCTGGTCGGCGCGCGGCGGTGCGCATGAGGGGAATCACAGCTTTCGCCGTCGCAAAGGTCACGGACATCGGTTCGCCCAGCCGCTTCCGGTTCGATAGGAGCGCGGGACTCCCTATCGCCCTTGGTTATCGGCACCTTCGAGACGCACATGAAGCGTTTGGGATTCGAGAATGCGCTTAATATCGGAAAGTAGCTCGTTCGAGCGTCGGGCCTCGTCCACAAGCTGCTTGCGTTGCAGCCCCGCGTCGGGAATCTGCGCTTCCGCCCGTTCCAGTAGCGGGAACGGTCCCAGCCAGATGCGAAGGCACGTTAACACCACAAAAAAGGTGACCAGCCGGTTCACAAAACGGTTCTGCCGGGGTTCGGAATATACGTTCTCAATCATGGTTCACTCCTTGTAACGACACCGCCGCCGTGGCGGCGTTCCTTGTTGTTATCGGCCATTCCCGGCGTTGCCGGTATGCGGCGCGGTCTGCGGAGCGGTGCCGACCGCGGTCGGCACCACGGTACGGGAGGCTGGCAGTAGGGAAAGGAGGAGCATCGTGGCCATTGAAATCAGAAGCTCCCAAAGACGGATGCGTCGCGTGCCGGGACAGTCGAGGGGTTCGTGGATAATGAGCGTCCCGCCCAATGCGACGAAAGAGAGGGCGAGCATCATGAGGGCGGCGGCGGGGCCGAAGAAGCGCACGGCCAAGGGCGCACCGACAAGAAGCGTGAAGCCCGCGCACGCGAGTAGTCGACCCAGCTCGATGGCCCCGGCCGACGATCGACTGGCGACGCGGATGAGGAGCGTCTGCCGCCCGTAAGCGGTCGCGAAACCGACGGCCGTCAGGCCCGCGCACGCGAGAACCAAAGCTGTGGCGGTGGTCGCCCGCGACGAGGAGAGCGCCGCTGCGCCGAGCGCCACGCCGACACCCGCCGCGCTGCACGCTGCTCCGAAGCCGCCGACGGATCGGAGACCGGGCCACTTTGATCGGGCCCCGGCGAGCATTCCAATCGCCAAGGAGAGGAGCATGGGCGACAGCATCATCCCCACGCGATGGGGGTTCGGCGCCAGGTGGTCCATCCAAACGGAGAGTACGCCGGCGCTGCCGCCGCCGACGGCGACGATGCCCGCCCGCAACAGGGTCGGCCAACGATCGCTCCACAGCGGCAGCGCCGTCGGCGTCGGTTCGAAGGACCGCGCGCTGAACGTGCCGCGCGACGACCCCAGGAGTGCGCCCGCGATGGAAACGAGCAAGGACGGCAGAGCACCTCCGATCAGCAAGGGGTACGCGGTCCCGGCGGACGACACCAGACGGCTCGCGAGCAGCGCGCCGAAAGCGGTTCCCATAAGAGCCCATGCCGTGGCGTCGGCTTCCCACTGTGCGAAACGACAGCAGAGGTGGTGGGCGCAGGAGATCGAGAACCCCAGGGCGGCGAGGGGAATCACACCGCCCGCGAATGCGGTCACGATCTGCAAGACCGCAAGGGGCGTTGGGGACCACAGAAAGTGCTCGCGCATCCATTCATAGGCCGCATCCGACGCGGAGACGCTCAAGGGAAGCAGCGCCGTCGATACCCCGGCGAACAGTGCGATGACGGCCAGCACCAGCCAAGAGAGTGCGCGATCGGGAACGCCGGGACGAATGAGCGCACTGGAGAGCTGCGAACCCGTTCCCCGGCGGATGAAGCGTCGCCAGGCCGCGGCACACACCGACACGGCGAAGCGATGCGGAACGCGAACCCCCACGGCCAGGGCGAGCAACGCCGCGCCGGCGACGGCCGAGGATGAGCCGCCGCTCTCGCGGAACGTTGTATGGAACCTCGCGGTAAGCCCGGCGATGACCATGCCCGTCGCGATGCCGAGCGTCACCGCTGCGACCGCTGGAAGCTCGGCACCCTCACGCCAGGTGGGGACGTGCCGTTCGGCTGGTCGATGGACATCGGGCCGGGGACGTCGGGCGGGTTGGTCGATCCGCCCCGGCCGCGGTGTCCGCCGCCGCGCCCGTTGCCGTCGGGCGGGAGCCACGGCGCCCGCGGAATGCGGAAACACTCTCGCGGGTGACACTCGCCGACTCCGTTGGGGCATGGAACGGGCCTCCTGCCCTGCGATCCTTCGCGGAACCGCCTACTACATCCTACGCGGGGTCACGACATCGGGGCAAACGTTATCGCCGCTCTCCCAGTTGCCATCCGCCGACGGCCGACCGGTCCCAGTCCCAGTCGATCGGACGGATCGGGCGGTCCTTCAGGGCCACGACGAACATGATCGGGTCGCGTTTGCGATCGTGAAAATCCCATCCCGCCGGCTCTCCGTAGTAGGTTTCGAGAAAGAGCCTCCACTCCGGCCAGGCGGGTTCGTCGAAAAGCACTACGATCAGTCGCGGTCGGGTGCGCTCCAGCTCGGACAGCATAATCCGTCGCCGCTCCTCGGCCCCCTTCATATGCACACCCAACCCCGTGATCATCGTATACCGCGAGGCGCACCGTCGGTGGGAGTAGTAGTAAATCTCCGCGTCATTGCCGAAGACGAAAATGGAATCCTCGGGATCGGTGACTGCGGCGACGTTCTCACCCTGTGCCCGGCCCCAGAAGTCACGGGAGTTGTAGCGCCTGACGGTAATCCCGAAAGGCGGTTGCAGGAGAAAGTCACGCGTCTCGGTAGCGGCGACGCTCACGGGGAAGAGGACATAGACGACGATCCGCGCCAAGCTCCCGAAGGGCGAGCCGCGGGCGAGGCGATGTTGGACCCAGGCAGCGCAGCGCACGACCAACATCGACACGGCCATGACCAGCGCGGGGAGCAACAGATAGTAATAATGAGGCCAAAACCGACCGGGCAGGCACGTCGCCACGTAACTTGCGAACAGGAGCGAGGCGGCGGCGAGGCAACGAAGGTTGCCGTGAACGGCGCTCTCGAAGGTCAACCAGACCGAAGCAGCGATCGCGCCGATCCACAGGGGCAGGGCGCTGTCGAAGATGAACTTGTGTTTGATCGGGGCGAAGAATCGGGCGAAGCGCATGAGGAACGGCTCGGAGCCGTCGCTGTAGCCGAGGTTGAACTCGAAGACTGCATCGATGAACTCATGAGATCGCCCCGTAGCGGCGAAATACGCGAACGCGGCGGCCCATAGGATCACCGGACCCGAGGCAAACCAAGCGAGGCGTCGGACGATCCCGGGTGCGCGTCGAGACCCGATCGAACGCCCCGATTCATCGACGGCGATCCAGAAAGCCAGAAAGACCCAGTGCACGGCGATGATCGTCTTGAGGCTCGAGGCGATCGCCAACGCGCACCCCGATCCGAACAGCCGTAGGCGCGGGTGCGAGGTTGATCGAAGGGCGAGATACCAACCCGCGAGGATGAACGTGTTCATGTAAATCTCGCGATTGCAGCCTTCCCCGCCGGTGCCGGGGTCGGAGGAGACCAGGGCGAACAACAGTGCCCCGAGGATGGCCGCAGCGCGCCCCGCGAGGCGCCCTGTGATCGCAAAGACTAACAACAACGAGACGAGCGAAAACCCCATCGCCATCCAGCGAAAAACGTGCGGGGTGTCGCCGAACACGGTGATGAAGGCTGCGAACAGGGTGAACACGCCGAAGGGCTGATGGTCCCAAACGTCGACGTACAACCGATCCCCGGCGAGCAAGCGAGCGCCGATGTAGGCGTAATTGCATTCGTCGGTTTCGAGGGGCAGGTCGAAGGCGTGCAGGCGGAAGACGACGAGAATCGCGCCGGCCGCGACGACGGCTGCGTACTCAATGCCGCGAATCGGCGAGGCGCCTATGCGAACCGCGGGCAGTCGAGGCTCACTCATCCGCGTTCATCCTAGCTTGTAATGCGCGGCGCGGGCAACCGTCCCCTGCGTGGGGCGGCTCGGAACACCTTGGCTCAGTTCGGGAAATCCGCCCTTGTCGACAACCCCCACCTACCTACAATCGGTTCATGCGGACTTTTTCGCTGCAATCGGGATCGAACGGCAACGCGATCTACGTGGAGGCCGACGGCGTGCGCTTGTTGTTCGACGCCGGAATCAGCGGGGCCCTCGCCGAGCGTCGCATGGCCGTCCACGGTCGGGACATTCGCGACGTGGACGCCCTCATCATCTCGCACGACCACATCGACCACGTGCGCTGCGCGGGGATTTATCAACGGAAATTCGGGCTGCCGATTTACGCCACGCAACGGACGCTCGCGGCCACCTGGTGCAACCTGGGGAGACTGAGCGACGTGCGCCACTTTCAGTCGGGCGATTCGCTGTCGTTCGGTCACGTCGTCGTGCACACCATCCGCACCCCGCACGACGCCGCCGACGGAGTCGTCTTCGTCGTCGAGTGCGAGGGCAAGCGGTTGGGGATCCTTACCGACCTCGGGCACCCGTTCCGCGAACTACAGGACCTGCTTGAGCAGGTGGACGCGGCCTATCTTGAATGCAACTACGATCCGGCGATGTTGGAGACGGGCACGTACCCTCTGGAGCTAAAGGCTCGGATTCGCGGCGACGGCGGACATCTCTCCAATGATGAGTCGGCGTCGCTGCTGCATTCCTGCGGTCGCCGACGACCCGAGTGGATCGCCGTCGCCCACCTCAGCCAGGAGAACAACCGCCCGGAACTCGCCGTCACCACCCAACACGCCGCCGTAGGCCGGGACTATCCCGTCCATCACGCCTCGCGCCACGAATGCTCTGAACTCCTGACGGTGTAACGGCTCCTTTGCGCCGAGAGGAGCTGATGTTGGCACGCCGGTCTCGATTGAGGGCTTGGTAGACTTGTTCGCAACGATACTCTTGTGTCCGAGTCCGTCTGTACGTACCATAAACGCCACGATCGTTCTAATGCCGACAAAGTACTTGGGTAGCACGTTATGGCAGCACATACACAGGAGTTTGGCGGTGGAGACAACGCACCACGGCTGGCATACATAGCACGCCAAGCGTTTGAGGACGCGGGCGCCTACCGCGGTGGCATACTCGTGGTCGATGACGTGGGAACGCCGCTCGAATTTCGCTGCACGTCGCCCGTGCGTCCCAATCCTACTCAGAAAGTCCTTTATGGGGAGAACCTTGATCCTCACATGCTGATCGAGTTGATGGGGAAGCCGCTTCTTCGGAGTTTACGTGAGACGTACGATCTGCTGCTCGTCGTGGATCCGTGGCTTCTTAATCTCCGAGAGCACTCGGAAAGGCCCACGATCTTCGTTCGACGACAGGGGGTCGAATTAACCCAGACGATAAGTGCCACGGCAACACACTCGAAGGTCGTTGAACCCCTGTCAGAAAGATTCGAGCCTGTCGTGACGGAGACTCTTCCGGAGCACTCGGAGGATCTAGACTTCGCGCGTCCACTTCTCCAACGCTGCTCCAAGCGCTTCGATGTGTTGGAGCCTTTCGACCGAATCCGACGGGCGCTAGACAAGGTGCACGAAGAGAAAACGCTGGACAAGTAGCTCAGGTCTGCCGCGAATGCGCCTTCCAACCGACAGATGGATCTTGCGTCCCTCCTGGATTGCCCGAGTCCGCATGAGCCTCGCGCCTCGCTTCCCAGAGACACGCGTTTACGCGCTCGCTGTGGAGTTCAAGCCGCTTTGCTTTGAGGAGACGCTCACGATTGATCTTGTGTTCCTTTCGGTTCGCGTACGCGAGCTCGCATTTGCTGTATCGCCCCCGAAACTCTGCGACGATTTATGCGCCTTCGAGGAAACCTCGGTTTTCGAGACGCGCGTCGGCGAAAATGCCGATTCGGTCGCCGTATCAGATGACCTGTTCGTTCCGCTCGGGCGGTTGAGGCATGATGGTAAGGCGTACGGAAAACGTGAAGGCGTGGACGAGCAACAGTTATTTTCGTGGGACATGCCCGTCTCGCGAGACAAAGACGGATACCGAAAGAGCTTTACTGAGACGCCCAGTCGTTCCGGAGCGTCCCGCCGACTGATGACGATCTGGGACCTGATCCTGCCGCTGCTCGAGCCGCCGCTCTGCCTAGAGTTTCCGGACTTCCTGGACATTCCGAACCCTCTTTATCCCTACCAGGTAGACGGCGTACGGTTTCTCATTGACCGGGAAAGCGCCCTCCTGGCTGACGACATGGGCACAGGCAAGACGGTTACAGCGATCGTCGCCCTTCGCGCATTGTTTCACATGGGGCGGATATCCTCAGCGTTGGTCGTTGTGCCCGTCGGCTTACTGAAGAACTGGGACCGTGAGTTACAAAAGTGGGCGCCGACGCTGTCCGGCGTCACTGTCGTTCGCGGGCCGAAACCGCAGCGTGAAATTCAATGGGAAAAACCTGCTCATGTTTGGGTTACTTCGTACGGGCTTGTTCGGGAAGACATCGATCACATTGTACGACATCGCGAGTTCGACCTTGTTGTGCTGGACGAACTACAGGCGATCAAAAACCGTGATGCTGATCAAGCCCAAGCGGTTAAGCGTCTCCCGCGAAAAAAGGCGTGGGGATTGTCGGGCACACCGATCGAGAACAGCCTTGACGACTTGGTGTCTATCTTTGAGTTCTTGAGACCTGGGCTGCTTGGTCGGAGCACAGTCACTCCGGACGGTGCGAAGCAGGCGATCAAGAACTACTTTCTGCGCCATCGTAAGCACGACGTTCTGCCTGGTCTGCCGCCGAAAAGACCTTTTGAACAATGGGTTGTCCTTGAGGGGGCCCAGCGTGACGCGTACACGCGGGCGGAGGAGGACGGGATAGTATGGCTGGAGAAGCTTGGTGATGACAGGACCGTCGCGCACGCTCTTGAGCTTCTTCAGCGATTGAAAATGCTGTGCAACCGCGACCCTAGAAGCGGTGAGAGCGCGAAGCTCGAATTGCTCGACCTGCGGCTAGCCGGGGCGATTTCCTCAGGATCAAAGGCCCTGGTGTTTTCGCAGTACCTCGACGAAGGCGTTCATATAATTGAACGCCGATACCGCGACTACAACCCTGTCTTGATTACGGGCAACGTGACTGGTGCGAGGCGCGACCGTGCTGTGAACGCCTTCCAGAGCGATGAACGTTACAAACTGCTGATCGCCACGCCGAAGACCGGAGGTATCGGGCTCACCCTTACCGCTGCGAACTACGTGTTCCACTTCGACCACTGGTGGAATCCAGCTACCCCCCTACAAGCAGAAGACCGCGCACATCGGATCGGGCAGACGAAAGAGGTGTTCGTCTACCATATCTGGACGGAAGGAACGGTCGAAGAACGAATCTACAGGATATTGAAGGACAAGCAGACATTGTACGATCATGTCATCGATGACCTGAGCACAGTTGGAAATACGGGGCTGTCTGAGGACGAGCTCTTTGGACTGTTCGGACTGAAGAGCCCGAGAAAGCGAGCAACTACCGGGAAATCCAGCACCAAGGGCGGGCGGAATACGATTGAACGACTGCTGCGCTTGTCGCCTCAAGAGTTTGAGGCAACCGTAGGCCGCCTTTATGAGAAATTAGGCTATGGAGTGCGTACAACCGGCGCGTCACGGGACGGTGGCGTGGACATCGTGGCATCCGGTGCGTTCGCCGGTGGCGGCTCGCAGAAGCTTGCGATACAGTGCAAGCGTTATGATCCGGAGCGAAAGGTGGGTAGCCCGGAGGTCCGTGAGCTCCTCGGCGTGCTGGCGAGGGACCGTTCGTTTACGAAGGGCGTGCTCGTAACGACGTCTGACTTTAGCCAGGACTCGCGTAGCTTTGCTTTTGATCAGGGTAACCTCGAGCTCATCGACGGAGTTCGCTTGGTGCAACTCGTTGAATCACGCGGACTCGCCCTATAGAGCCGATAGGCCCGAAGGCCGTCTCAAACAACGGCGATCTTTTTGCACAGCGTTCAGTAATCCCACGCGACGACGGGCGTGCCCTCAGTCCGGGGCGCGCCATCCGTCAGAATCGCCCGTAGAGCGGGATGGCGGTGACGGCGATGCCGCCGTCGCGGATGACGCTGTAGTCGCTGGGGCCGGTGACGTCGCGTAGCCAATAGGACGCGCCGTAGTCGAACTCCATCAGCCGGCCGTCGTCGCTTTCCGAGCGGTCGAAGGTCATGGGCATGGGGTGGATGGCGACCGGCACACGGTGCACATGATTGCCGGCGTCGGGCGGGATCGGTGAGGGCAGGTTGATGCTCCAGAAACCCAGCCCCGGCAGACGTTCACGCAACAGGTCCTTGATGAGCGACGCGGTGATTTCTGTCGCCGCCGGCCAATTCGGTTCGATACCGCTCCGCATGGCCTGTGAGACGGCGATCGCGGGGATGCCCAGGATCGCCCCTTCGCGGGCCCCGGCGACGGTCCCGGAATAGAAGGTATCCACTCCCGCGTTGGCCCCGTGGTTGATCCCGGAGACGACGAGTCCGATGGGTCGATCGACGAGGGCCGCGACGGCCAGGCGGACGCAATCCGCGGGCGATCCGTCCACGGCGTAGCTGACCCCGTACCCCGCGTGGGTCCGGCGTTCGACGCTTATCGGCCGGCGGAGCGTGATGGTGTGGCTGCACGCGGAGCGTTCCGCCTTCGGCGCCACCACGTGCACCGTCCCCAGACCAGATAATGCTTCAAAGGCGGCGCGAAGTCCCGCGGCGTCATAGCCGTCGTCGTTCGTCAGAACAATGTTCATTCTCGGTCCTCGCGGGCTTCCCCGCGCTTCCGACCAAAACGGCCCTGGTGCGAGATTCCAATCTCGCACCAGCGAGTTGCCCACCGTCCGAGGGAAATTGTACATTCAACCGGGGATAGGCCCTAAATTGCGCAGACCGCATAACAGTGCTCGTGCCGATGCGATGAGGAGCCGACCCCATCCGTCCACGCGCCAACGACCCGCTGGTGCCCTTACACGCGGGTCGAGCGCGACCTTCCGGCTGTGCTCGCAGAGGATGCACGGTTTCGGGAACGGGAGATCGGCCGACTGTGTTCGGCTGAAGTTTTGCGTGCCAGGAGAGACCCGCGACCCTCCAGCCCGTCGGGTTCACCGCGCGCGATCACCACAGGCGACATGGGGCAGGGGTCAGGAGTGATGAACGAGCAAGCGACGCAAATCCGTGAACTGACCGTGGAGCTTCCCGCAAGCGCCCCGCTGATTCGAGTGACCGCCGGGTTCGGATCGGCCGGGCAGAAGACCTGGAACCTCCGCCGTCCCGTGACGGTGATCGGCTCGCGCCGCCCCGCCCACATCGTGCTTCACGATCAGGACATCAGCACCGCCCACTGCGTCATCGTCAACACCGGGACCGATGTGCTGCTGAAAGACCTCCACACCAGCAGCGGAACGCGAGTGAATCAGACCCGCGTGAACCTCGCGATCCTCAGCGACGGCGACGTCATCGCGCTCGGCGAAACGACGATCCAGGTCGCCATCCAGATGCCCGACAATGTGTCCGGGGACTCCGACTTCGGCATGGAGTTCGCCGATCCGACGAAGTTCCCCGGGCCGGTGTCGCTCCACCTGATTCAAACGGACAAGCACTGGTCGATCGAGCGGGCGGTCGAGATGATCGGCCGCCACGACGACGCGTGCGTCCGTCTCGATCATCCCGACCTGTCCGCCCGCCACGCCCTACTTTTCCGCGTCGGAGCGGGACCGGCGATTTTCGATCTCGGCAGTCGCACGGGCCTTTGGGTGAACGGTCAACGGTGCTCGCTGACCCCGCTGTACAACGACGATCGGATCACCGCCGGTCCTTTCGGTCTGACCGTACACTGCCTGGAGCGGAGCGCCAGTACGCGCGTGGATGAGCCCACTGCCCGTTCGACGGCCCACCCTTCGCCGAATCTCGCCCAGGGCGACGAGGGTCGTTCCGCAGCGGACTGCGCGACGCCGCCGCAGGCCCCCGCCGTCCAGAGCTCGTGCACAGCCGCGGCGCCCGGACCGGCCCAAACCGCGGCGGAACCGGCATTGGACAACTTGCCCGGCGACATCACCGAAACGTGGGAGCGGCTGAACCTGTGGCGGTCGCAGTTGCGCAACGGGGCGTCGGCGCTCGACGAGCAGCAGAACAGCCTGGACGCCCGCGCCGCGGAACTCGATGCCAGAGACGCGGCACTCCGCGGCCAGCTCCACGATGTCAGCCGCTTCCATGAGCAAATGCTGGCCCGCGAGCGCGAGCTGGCGGCCAAGGTGGCGGAACTCCAAGCCGCGGCAGACGCCCTGGCTGAAGCGCGAAAAGCCTGCGATCAGCGCGAGGCTGACCTCGCCAAACGCGATCAGGAAATGAACCGACGCGAACACGCCCTCGCCCAACGTTGGACCCGGCTACTGGCCACGACCTGCCCGCACTGCCGCCAACCCGTCAACGTCGGCAACGTCTCCACCGCCGACCCGACCTGAGCCGCCCGAGCCTCCCGCGCCCCTGCCGTCCGGAGCGGCAACACGCCATGGGACACGCAGCGCGCCTTCGACGGGGATATCCAGCCGTTCATCGACGCCCTGCTGCGAAACAGCGTACGGGCGAAAGGCGCCGATGGTCGATGACATAAGTGCGCCGGGCGACGCGTGCGAGAAACACGCGTCACCCGGCGTTGCGTACCCATCATTCCTATCGCGCCAACTACTTGCCCAGCAGGGTCAGGACGTTTTGCGATTGGGCGTTGGCGATGGCCAGAATACTGGTCCCGGCCTGCACCAGAATCTGGGAGCGCGTCAACTCCGAGGTCTCCGTGGCGAAGTCGGTGTCGCGGATCACGGACTCGGACGAGGTCAGGTTCTCCGTGGTGATCTGCAACTGGCTGATGTTGGGCTGGAGCGTGTTGCGCTCGAAGGCCCCCAATCGACCGCGCAGCACCGCGACCTGGGTGATGGTCTCCTCGACGATCTTGGAGGCTTCGGAGAACTTGCCGGTGTTCAGGGCCCGCGATTGCCCGGTCTTGAGGTCGGCGAGGAATCCGAGGAGGTTGTTGCCCAGCTTATTAGCCTGCATGGACTTGACGCCGATGTTCTCTTGCAGGTTGGTGTTGACCTGCGGGCCCAACTGGAACAGGGCGCCGCCTTCGGTCACCGCGAAGCTTGAGGTACCTAGCGAACCCTGTAATCCGAGCGAACCGTTCCCGAAGGCTTCGGCCAGATTCACTTCCAGCTTCAGCAAAGAGGAGCTGAAGGACAGTTCGAGGCCGTCGGCGGTCGCGGCGATCCCGTTCACCGTCGCAAGGGCGTCTCGGCCTTCAGTTCGAGTGACGGTAGCGCCCGCGCGGTCCTTCACGCTGAAGGTCGTGCTGGGCGGAATCTTGGCGACGCTCACGAAGGCGTCGCTGCCATACGCCGCGCTGACGAACCTCAAGCCGTTCACTCCGCCGGCGCCGCTGGTGATCGCCGTGACACCCGTGGCGTCGGTTTGAGAGTTGATGGAGGCGGCCATTTGTACGGTGGTGGCGCTGGCAGGGAAGGTCAGCGTGATCACGCCTTCCGGGCCGCGGATCTCCAAGGTGGCGCCGCTCCCGGTCAGTTGCGCCGCAGCGAAACCCAGTTGGGCCTGCTGGGCGGATTGCGAAACGCTGATGTCCACGGGGACGAACTGTTGCGTGCCGAACTTGGCCGCCTGGACGTAGACGTCGGCGAGCTTCGCCGCCGTCACGCCGCTGGTCACGTAGTCCAGCTCCCCGTTGATCAGCTTCCGCCCGGCGAACGTCGTGGTGTTGGCGATTCGGGTGATCGAGTCGATGGCGTTGTCGATCTGCAACTGGTTCGCGGCGATCTCGTCTTTGGAGAACGCCCCGCTATTGGCGGCCTCGACCAGCTTCGCCTGGATGTCGGTGAGCAGCGTCTGTACCCCATCCAAGGCCCCTTCCGTCGTGGCGATGACGTTGATCGCTCGCGTGGAGTTATCGATCGCCTGTTGGACGACCGAAATCTCCGAGCGCAGTCGCTCCGACACGATCAACCCGGCCGGATTGTCCGCCCCGCGGTTGATCTTCAAACCGCTGGACAAGCGCTCCAGCGATTTGGTGAGCGACTGCTGCGATAGGCCCAGATGGCGCTGGGCGATCAGCGACTGGACGTTGCTATTGATCCGTGACATCAGAAATCCTCCCTGATCTCCCCCGGCGATTTCCGTAGCGCCGGGAATGGTCCTCGCGGTTCACGTTCATCCTCGTGACCGACGTACTTGTTTGGCCCGATCTTCCTCTGAACCTTCCTTGACCGGCCCCACCTCCGGGGCGGGCGCCGCTTTCGGCCCCGCGTCCGTCTCGATCACCTCCGAGACGTCCTGCGGCGACAGGTTCGCGGCCTGCTGGTTCTCCCGTTTGATAGCGTCATACACTTCCTTGCGATGGACCTGAATGTGCCGGGGCGCGGTGATGCCCAGCCGCACTTTATCGCCCCGGATGTCGACGACGGTGATTTCCACCTCGTCGCCGATCATGATCGTCTCATCGCGCTGTCTGGATAGCACCAACATACTCGGCTCCTTCCTTGCCATGCCGATGCGTCATATTCCATCTCCGCACCCGGTCCCGGCTCGTGGCGGCCCCGCACTCCTCGCGGGCGGCGGACGCCGGCGGAGCGTCCGCGCCGATCGACCGGGGCGGCGAAGGGAACACCGATCCGGCTGGGCAGATGTCGTGGAACCTGTCATTCCATTGTAGTCCCGACCGGGTCGCCGCGGCTACCGCAACCTTACGCTGTTTTTCCCATCACCTGCCGCGCCGGAATCCGCATCAACGGGTGCCGGGTTGAGTAGCGCTTGTCGCTGAGCACCAGTTGCCGCGCTTTGCGGCTCATCACATTGACCACCAAGGGCCCCTGGAAGTTGCCGGTGAGCAGATCGCCGACCTTGTTGACAATCACGAACACCTGCCCGTTCTGCGGATCAGCGAGGTCGATGCACTGTAACTCCTCGACCTTCACGGGAACCTGGTAATCCGCCACGAAAAGCCGCGGATCGCAGACCACGAACGCTAGGTCGCGCGTGTCCACCGACTGCAACCAGTAAAAGCCGCTCCCTTCCCCGGTCTGAATCAGAGCGTATTCGTGTTGCAGGGGGAACCCGAGGACGCCGTCGTCAAACACGATCAGGCGATCCGGGTCCACCTCCAGTTGTCCAAAACGCGACGTGTCGATCAGCAGCATCGCGAGTCTCCCATGACCGATCCTCATCCGGCCTGCCCGATGGCGCGAGGCGATCGACGTCCGATCACACTCCCGTGCCGCGCCATGGCACGCGACGGTCTCGCCGCGCCCCGGAGTTCCAACTCCGAGCAGCCGCTCGTTGTCCCGGCGTCCCGGCCACGCGGACGCCGCACGAGTCCTGCATCGGTGCGCCGTTGGCGGTCGCGCACCCCACCCGCTTCTCCCCTACTTCAGAAAATCCAACAACGACAGGTTCATCACCGAGGAACCCGCCTGGAGGTTGGCTTGCAGTTGGGTCATCGCCGTTTGCAGCCTCGTCGCCGCTTCGGCGTAATCGAGGTCCTGGACCTCGGACAGAAACTGCTGCGTCGAGGTCGTCGCGTCCTCCATCTGCGTCCGCTTGGTCGCCATGGTCTGCGAGCGGGCCCCGATGATCCCGTGCATGCGGGTCACGTCGGCGGTGAGGGTATCGAGCCGCCCGCCCGCCGCCGTGATTCCCCGCGTGTCGTCGCGGCGCAAGGCCGTTTCCAAGTCATACAGAGCGCCGAGGATTCCTTCGGTGCGGGTCGGGTTCACGTCGGTTCCGACCAGCTCCTTCACGGTGCCGTTGACCGTCTTCTGGATTCCGAGATCGATCGGGGCGGCGGAAAGATTGGCGAGCGCAACCGTAAGGTCTCCCGTTCCGCCGGTGGCGTCCTCGATGCGGATGCCGTTCCCGGTCGTCGCCAACGACGCCTTGATCGCCACTCCCGCGGCCGTGGCCGCGGCGTTGATGCGGTCGATCACATCGCCGACGGTCACGGCCCCGTCGATATCGACATCGACGGTCTTGGCGTTCTTGGCGACGATCCGCAGGTCGGCCTTGCCCGTCCCGGAGACCGTCGTCACCCCGTTCCCGAAATTCAACTGCGTCAGCGGCGTCGACGTGTCCAGGGTTCGGATGCCCAGGTCGGTCGCTGTCGTGCCGCCGTTCTCGCCGATGCTAAGCGAAGTCCCGGAGACTTCGTTAAAGATTTCGACTCCCGTCCCCGCGTCGTTGATCCGGGCGCGGACGAAGACGCCGGCGTTGTTGATCGCGTTGATGATATCCTGGACGGTCTTGGCCGCGCTCAGATCGACGGTCGCGGTGTTCGCGCCGTTGGAGACGATTAGCCCGCTTTCAAGATCGATGCCCGCCCCCTGACCGAGTTCGGCCACGGGCGTCAGCCGCGTGACCCGCGGGACCAATGTCAGCCCGGTGATCGCCGTCGCGCTCGGCTGTTTCGTCAAGATGCCCAGCTCAGCCGTCGTCGTGCCCCCGCCGGAATCGGTGACCGACACGTCGGCGCCTCCCGGCGTAATCACCAGCCCTGTGTCGGACAACGCTGCAGTCACCTTCGCACCGACTGCTGTTGCGGCCGCATTGATCGCATCGACGACGCCGCCGATGGTGTCCACGGCGCTCAGATCGACGGTGAATACGCCCGCTCCACCGACTTCGTTGAACACCAAGGTTCCGGGTCGGATCGGCTGCCCGCTTGCTCCGGTGATGTCTTCGAGGCGGGTGTCCAGCGTGAGCGTAGGCGTGAGATCGACGGTGCTGCGGATCGGGGCGGAGAGCGCCCCGAAGAGCAAACTTCCCGGCATACTGATCGGGGCCGTCTGGCCGTCATCGGGTCGAACGATGAGGTCGCCGGTGTCGCCCACGTACGCGATCCCTCCTAGCGCGTCGACGAACGGCCGGGCCAGCGTCTCGCGCCCACCGAAGAGGTACCGACCGTTGAACTGTCGGTTGCCGACGGCCTGAAGCTGCTGCCGGATGGAGGCGACGACCTCGGCCTCCGCCTCCCGCTCCGCCTCGCTCGAAAGGCTGCCGACGGTCTGGCTCGCGATCGCGGACGCCTGGATCAGCAGGCCGTTGATCTCCGTGAGCGCGCTGTCCGCAGCCGTTAGGAAAGTGTCGCCGTACTGCACGTTGGACCTGAACTGGTCCTGACGCGACAGAGCCTGGGTCAGGTCCAACGCCCGTGCCGCCGCGACGGGGTCCTCGCTGGGCCTCACAAAGTTGCGGCCGGACGCGATCCGCGATTGCGACAGGAACAGGTCCACCTGGTTCCGCCGCAACGAATCCAAGAGCATCGTGGTCCGCAGGTTGTTGCTGATTCGTGTCACGTTGACCGGGCTCACCGACATCTCAACCTACCTTGGTTCCCTACCGCAGCAGCGACACCAGTTCCGTCAATAAGTCGTCCACCGTGCGGACGAACCGTGTCGCGCCCTGAAACGCCCGCTCATACTTCAACAGGGCGATCGCCTCCTCATCGAGGTTCACGCCGCTGACGCTTTCCTTTTGGGATTGCAACGACGACAGGACCGCCCCGCTCGCCTGCACGTCGCTGTTCGCCGCCGCCGCGTTGGTCGCGATGGAGTTGGCGATGGAGTCATAGAAGGCCGGGATCGGTGCCCCGCCGAGTCGGTTACTCGCGGCGGTTTCCAGCTCCGCGACCTTGCCCGCGTTGGCCCCATCGCCGGGCAGAAACACCGTCGCCGCCGCGAGCAACGATGGATCGCTCTGCACCGTCTCGTTGACCGCGATGTTCCGGGCGTCCGTCCCGCTGAAGAACGTATTCATGCCCAGCGCCGCAAGCACGTGGGAGGTATCCGCCCGGGCCTGCTGCCCGTCGTAGCCGAAGGTGAATGAGAACCCATCCGTCGCAGTCAACTTCAACCGCCGGTCACTCGTGACGGAGGCCGTCACTCCCGTGACCTGGGCGTTGATATCCGACACGAGCGAGTCGAGCGTCGTCCCGCCGCCCTGTCCATCCAAAGATACGTCAACCCGATACGCGACCGGCGTGTGGGTCGCGTCGTCGGACACCGTCATGTAGAAGCTGCCGCTTTGCGGCGGATCGGGGAGCCCGGCGGCGTCGCTGTCGAGAGCCGCATCGGCCGCCAAAACGTCGAAGCTCCCGGTCACGTCGCGGAAACCGGCTAGTCCCTGTCCGTCCGCGTGAAGCCGGTTTACGTCACGGATCAACGCCGCCGCGAGCTGGTCGAGAGCCTCGATCTGTCCGTAGGCGTTCTGGTCCCGCGCCGTCATCAACCCTTGCAGCCGCCCGCCGCGGATTTCCACTTGCTGGTTCGTGTCCGCGAATCGGACCGACGTTCGCTCGAAACCCCCATCGGTCTGCGTCACCGCGACCAGGCCGCGTGAGACGCCGCCCTGGACCAGGGCTTCACTGCCGACATAGACGTTGATCGAGCCGTCCGGCTCTTCGCGGACCGTGACGTCGAAAAGTTGGCTCAGTTCGCGGAGTTTCGCGTCGCGTTGATCGCGGAGCGCCGTCGCTTGTCCGCGACGCCCGGCCTCGCCGGTGGTGATCTCCGAGTTCAGGTCGGCGATTCCCTTAGCGAGGTCGTCGGCGTGGGAGACGATGTCGCCGATTTGCCCGTCAAGGTCTTCTCCGAGTTTACCGAGCTGTCGGCGTACGCTGTGCAGCGATTCCGCCAGCGACGCCCCGCCGGACACGGCCAACTCGCGGATGGCGGGGTCCTCCGGCGTGTTCTGAACGTCGTTGAAGCGGCTGAAAAAGTCACCAAGCTGCGTCGAGAGTCCCGCCCCGTTCGAATCATCGAAGAACGATTCCACCTGGGCGAGCGCCGTCTGCCTCGCAGTCGCCGACTCCTGTCCGCCGATGGCCAGCCGCACTCGGCCCTCCAACCCTTCGTCGAGATATCGCTGAATATCCGTCAACGCCACGCCCGCCCCGGGGCTGGGATCATTCGCCACCAGACTGCCCTGCAGCGGATCAAGCTGCGGCGCCAGCCGCGTGTAATCCGGGCTGCCGGCGCTGCTGATGTTGCTGCCCACGGTCTGCAGCGCCCCCTGATAGCTCAGCAGGGCGCTTCGACCGATCTGCAATGCCGAATTCAACAGTCCCATCGCGCCTACCCCACCGTCTCGTACATTGGAGTGCCACAGCTCGGCACCAGATCCCCGTTGCCCGCGTAACCCGCGGGCTTTTCATCGCGGGGCCTCACCGCTGCGAAAACCCATTTCAAATGATGCAGAATCTCGCGTGAAATCACCCCTGCCAGGCGGTTGGCCTGCATGACCTTGAAGATCGCCTTCCGCAACCGGTCCGCCGCGTCCGTCAACGCCGTCCGCTGCGGCTCGGAAAGCCGGGAAGCAAGCTCGGTGATGCACATCGCCCGCGCCGCCCGCGAGGAAAGACCCAATTCCCCACCGATCGCGTCCATGAGTTGACGCCGAAAACCCTCCCGCTCCTGCAAACGCTGCACCATCTCCCCCTCCCGCTCGCCGCAATCGCGCATCGCGTGGAGGTCAGCCTGCTTCATCGCGTCGATCTTGGAATCAAGGAGCGCGAACAGTTGCTCGTTCAGGGTTGTGAGGCCGTCGAGCAGTCGCAACAGATCGCGGAACCGCTTGGCTTCGATGGCTTGGGTCATGCGCGATTCCCCCCGGCCTCACCCCGGCGACTCCCACTGATCAACTGCTGCTGGTGCTCCAGGCGGCGGTAGAGGATGTCGGTCAACCCGCCCTTGGAGGCCTCGCCCATGCGCTCCGCCCACATCCCGTGCAACTGGGCGGCGAACACTTCCTCCCCTCGCCCGCCGTGACCGTATTGCCCTTTGATCTCGCTGTCGCGCATGGTCTTGAGCAACGTCCCGAAGAACACCGACCCGACGACCTGACCCGTCGCCTCTTTCAACCGTTGCAGGTCGCCCTGTACGGTTGTTTCCGGTTCGGTGGCTCGACTGACGGCGGCTGCGTTCATGTTCATCCCTCGTACATCAAGCGAGCATGGAGCTTCCCGGCCCGGTGAATCTCCTCCAGAATCGAGACCCGGTCCTTGAACGGCACTTTGAGACGGTTGAGGGCTTCGAGCAGGTCGCGGACATTCGCCTGCCGCGTCTGCTCGTTGTCCAGGGCCACGAACTCCTGTTGCATCGTCGCCGGGATCGGAACCTTCCCTTCCGCCTGGGGATTCACGACCGTCACGGTCAGGCCCAGCTGTGAGATGACCACCGGCGAAATCCGCGTGTCGCCCGTCACCACAATGGTCCCCGCTCGGCGGTTGATGGTGACCCGGGCCTCGCCGGATTCCATGAGGATCGGCGTGCGTTCCACGTCGCGAATCCACGAGGCCGGATCGCCCCGCTGATGCGACGGCAACACCACCACCACGTTCTTGCTATCCACAGCCAGGGCGACCCGTTCGAGATCAGCCGAGACGCCCAGTTCCTTGTCCACCGCCTGGGCGATCGAGGCCGCCATCGACCATCCCGCGTGGGCGTCGTCCAGCACCAACGTGAGGTACGTTTGCTCCGCCTGTATCCACGGGCTGCTGAGGCCGTTCGCCTTCAACGCCGCGCCCGTGGCCACGACGTTGGTGAACACGTCCTTTTCCAGCCTCGCCCCGTCGCGGATGATGCCTGTCGTCGGTCCGCCCGGGGGCGGATCCACGACGATCCGCCCGGACGCGAACCCGAAGAGACCCTCGACGTTCGGGTCGTGGTACACCAAGGGCGTGGGCAGCAACCGGCCGCCTTCCAAACTCTTCGCCGCAACCGCCGTAACCGCGACGTCGAGCAATCCGCCCTCCCGCCCGCCGTGGTCGGGAATGACGGCCTCAAGCATCACCACGGCCGTGTTCTTACTCGTCTGCACGTCCGCGATGGATTCGATGTCGGCCCCGAACCGCCGCATCATTTCGGCCACGGCCTTCATGGTCGGGAGGAACTTTCCGCCGTCGCCGGTCTTGTCCAGCCCCGTGACCAATCCGTACCCGACGAGCACGTTGCGACCGAGACCTTGCAAGTGAGTGACGTCCCCCACTCGCGCGGTCGGAATCTGTCCCCAGGCGACGAGCCCGAAGCTCAGAGACGCGACCACCATCAGCGATGCGCAACGAATCTTCATGGCCTTAGAACGGCTTCAACACATCCAGGAGCTTCGAGATCCACCCGCGGCTGGAGGCGGATCGCAACGCTCCGGCGTTGCTCACCACGACCGCCTTGTCCGCAATCTGCGTGCTCAGGACGGTGTTGTCCGCCGTGACATCCTCCTTGCGGCACGTTCCGGTCATGGTGATTTCGCTGATTTCCTCGTCGTGCGTCATCTTCGCCCGACCCTCAATCACCAGCAGGCCGTTCGGTTTCACGTCGATAATCGTGGCGGTCAGGCGAGTCGTCAGCTTGTCCTCGCGGGAGGAGTCGCCTTCGTTCTTTGTCTTTTGGTCCCACTTGTAGTCGATGTTGGGCTTCCCGCGCGTGAAGGTGGAGGCGCCGATGCCGCCCTGGGTGGCGTCGACAAAGGCGTTGAGTTGGCTCTTGGCGTCGAACTTGCTCTTCGTTTGCAGGTCGGAGTCGGCCTCCCACTTCCGTTGCTCACGGACGATGATGGTCAGCAGGTCGCCCGGCCTGAACTTCTTGGGCGGCCCCGGCGTCGGCGAAAACCAGCCGAAGCGCTCGTACACCAAGTTCCGCGGACGCGGCGGGGCCTCGCGCAACGGCTTGTCGGCGGGCTTTCCTACGTCGGCGGCGCGCTTTTGCGCCCCGAGCGAAGAGGTCTGGGCCCTCGCCGTGCCGCTTTGCAGGCACGCCGCCAGGGCCAACGCCATGAGCCATCGACGCGCGATCATCGTTGATCTCCCAGTGCCAGCCGGGATTCGCCCTTCGTTGCGGTTCCAACGCCGAGTTGCACTTCGCCCGGCCCGACGACGACAGCATCGAACTCGACCTTCCTGTCATCCGCGGCCCGCACGCGGATCACCTCGCCGCGCCGCCCGTCGTCGCCCGCCTTGCCCGTCGTGACCACCCGGACCGCGCCGGCCAGCGACGTCATCGTCACCAGCTGCCCACGTAAGACGAGCGGCACTGCTTCGAGAATCTCCGTCTCCACCAGCGATCCCGCGGAAATCACCCGCTTCGCCCGTTGACCGATCGCCTGAGCGACATCGTCGAGTCCCAATTCGTCAACCCGCGTAAAAGAAAGGGTCGTCAACTCCACGTCCGCCGCCGCAATCGCCGCCCCCTGGTTGATGGTTCGCCGTGCGATGACCACCCGACGGGTCAACGTCACCTGTACGACCAACGGAACCGTCTGGACCGTCCGCCCCTGGGATAGCACCTCCACCTCCAACGGACACAGCCCCAGCGGCGAGTTTCCCTTGCGACGAACCTTGAACTCGTACGCCGGGCCCGAAAGGTCGAGAACCTGTTCCGAGGTGCGATCGAAGATGATTTCCGCCGTGCCGCCGTAGCGTGCGAACTCAGCATTGAAGTGGCCGATGACGGCCTGGCGCAGCGTCTTCCCGCTTACGCTCTCCGATACGTCCGACGTCGCTTTGTGGTCGCCTTCCGCCTTCCGCCGGTTGGATGACCCGGACGAAGTCGAGGAACGGCTCGCCGCCGAAGCGGGCGTGGGCGAAGGTTGCGACGGTCGGGAGACCGCGCACTGCGTGGCCCCGCTCAGGGTCAGACGCGCGAGGTTGGCCCCGTTCGCGGCCAGGACCGAGCGTATCAATTCGAGATGAATGATCCGCGAACCGCCCGCCGCCGGGGCCTCACCGACCACCAGTTGGGCAAGCCGTCGCTCGGTCTGCGAATCCAGACCGCGTAGTTCGCACACGTCCTCCACGCGGATCGAGTCGTCTACGACGACGGCCGAAGACCACAGCCGAAGCGATTCCCCGCGTACGCCCGCCGAGTGCGCGCAGAGAACCACACTCGCTCCCGCCAGCGCCCAAGACGCGCGGCGGAGAAGCGGCGGTCGCAGCGATCGGGTTCCACCCGATCGTGCGCTCGTGCATCCTGCGTTTTCGCAATCCTTGCGTTCCATCGTTGCGTCCTGCGTCTATCCGCTGCTTTCTTGAGCCGCGGGCTTTACCCCGCGCGGGGACCTCTAGGAGTAACCGTCGCGGCCCCGCTCAACTTCTCTCCGTTCTCACTAGAACCGCCTCAAGTTCGACACGATCTGCAGCACCTCGTCGGTGCTCTTGATCGACTGACTGTTCAGCTCAAAGGCCCGCTGCGTCGTAATGAGATCGATCAACTCGCGGACCGGATCCACGTTGCTGATCTCCAGGTTCCCTTGGGCGAGCGACCCCAATCCATCGCTCTGCGGCGTCCCCGTGACCGGCGCCCCGGAGGCGTCGGTTTCGAGATACAGGTTCCGGCCGATCTGCTTCAACCCTTCGGGATTCACGAAACGAGCGAGCTGGACCTGCCCCACGGTGTTGAGCGTGTTCGAGCCTTGTTGACGCACGCGGACTTCGCCGTTTCGTCCCACGGCAATCTCGATCGCATCCGCCGGAATGCTGATGGGTGGTTCCAGGACGGACCCGTCGCTGTTGCCCAGGACGACGTTGCCCACCGCGTTCTGCGCGAAGTTGCCCGCCCGCGTGTACGCCGTCACGTTCGAGCCATCCTGGACCGTGGTCACCTGGTAGAACCCCTCGCCTTCGATCTGCCAGTCCAGCGGCCGCCCCGTCGGGTCCACTGTCCCGTGCTCGAAGTTCAGTTGCGTGCCGGAGACCTTCACCCCCGTGCCAATCAGGATTCCATGCGGGATCGGCTCGTCGTTCGCATTGCGAACGCCCGGCTCGCGTTTGACCTGGTACAAAAGATCCTCAAAGTTGACTCGCGAGCGCTTGAACCCGTGGGTGTTGATGTTGGCGAGGTTGTTGGCCACGACGTTGAGCTTCTCGTCGAGCGCCCGCATCCCCGAAGCGGCTGCATATAAGGCCGTTGTCGACATCTACTCAACCGCTCCTACGCCACCCGGCCCAGAGTCGTGACCGCCTGCTCCGTCAACTGATCCTGAAGCTGGATCATCGTCGCGTTCATCTGATAGGCCCGCGAGGCCTCGATCATCGTCGCCAGCCCCTGCATCGCGTCGAAGGTGGACCCCTCGCGGGATCCGGGGATCAGCCGACCCTTGGCTGGCTTCATCTCCCCGCCCTCCGCCTCGAACAGGTTCTCGCCGACCTTTCGGAGCGACCGTGGGTCCTCGTTGGTCATCAATCCGATCTTTCCCACAACCGTGTTGCCTTGACGCACAGTGCCGCCATCTGACACTTCGACCTCGCCGCCGGCCTCATCCACTCGCATCCGCGCGCCGCCCTCATCGAGCACCCGCCACCGACCGGCCTCGTTCGCCATCACCAACTCGCCCTGCGCATTGGTCGTAAACTCGCCGTTTCGCGTATATCGCGTCGCTTCCCCGTCGCTGACCGCGAAGAAGCCGTCTCCCTGGATCGCCACGTCCAACGGCTTCCCCGTCCATTCAATCGGACCTTGCTCGGCGCTGTGATACGCGGGCAGCAGGTTCACCCCGCCGGGAAGACCATCCAGCACCGGGTGGGCGAACGGCAACCCGCCGGCGTTTTCCTTACTTTCCACTCGACGTTGCATCACCACCGCGAAATCGTGTTTGAATCCTGTGGTCTGGGCGTTGGCCATGTTGTTGGCGAGGAGCGTCTGCCGGTGCTCATTCACCTTCATTCCCGCCGCCGACAGCCACAGCCCGTAACTACTCATGGATCACGTCATCCCACCCCGAGCCGCGGGCTTCAGCCCGCGCGACCCCTCTCCCTCCGACGGTTGGTCCAGCGCAAGAGCCGCAAAGTGCATCGCCACCGCCTCAAGCGTCCGACTCCGAACCAAACGCCCCAGCGACGTCCAATCCAGCGCCCCATCCCCCGCTCCGTCCGGCGCTTCCACTCGCTCCGTCGAGAATCGCATAGCGCGCTCCGCCAGCTCGCCGCGCCGGGACGCAGCGCGTCGTCAGGTCCCCACCTCATCACCGCGCGTGCCAGAGCCCCACGGCGGGTCACCCCGGACGACATGACCTGCATCCGCAACAGTCCGTTACCCTATATGGGACAATAGGTTACAAACTTTCGTGCGTCTCGATCCCGATCACCTACCCGGACTGCGGGCAACCGAAATGCGGCGCAAGACCTGCCGACGAATCGGCAACGCCCGCCCGCGCGGACAGTCCCGGCCCGCCGGGATTCGCTTAAGATTCCGACTCTCCCCGCTCCCGACTTGGTCGCGGGGAGCTTGAGATGAAGATTCCTCCTGCTCCGCACTCCTGGTCCGTGACGCCCGCCGAGGCCATCGACATTCAGCGTAAACTCGCGTCATCGGTCGTGCGCCGCGGGCGTCCGCCTAAGGTGCGACTCGTCGCCGGGGCGGACTTGGCCTTCTCGCCCGATGGAAAAAAGTGCATCGCCGGAGTCGTCGTGTGGGACGTGCAAGGTCGAGAAATCGTCGAACAACGCGTCGCCCGCCGGAGAGTGTCGTTTCCCTATGTGCCGGGACTGCTCTCTTTCCGTGAAGTCCCGGCCCTGCTCGCCGCTTTGAGGCAACTTCGATGTGAACCCGACGTGTTCATGTTTGACGGACAGGGTTACGCCCACCCCCGCCGATTCGGATTGGCCTGTCACCTGGGTCTGTTGCTCGACCGCCCCAGCCTCGGCTGCGCGAAGACGATCCTGCTTGGAGAGTGCGAACCGCCGGGGCGCACGCGCGGCGCCACTTCACCGCTCCTGCACGACGGCGAATGCATCGGCATGGCCGTCCGAACCCGCGATGACGTGAAACCCGTCTACGTCAGCGTCGGCCACCGCCTCTCCCTCGACGCCGCCGTGCAGATCACCCTCGCCTGTGGCGACGGCTTCCGCCTCCCCGAACCCACCCGCCGGGCCGACCAACTCGTCGGACGCGAGCGAACCGCACCGGTGTAGCGCCGCCCCTCGTGGGCGCCGCCTTCGATTCACCCGCGCACGATACCGTCGTAGGCCTCCATAATCAGTTCGCGTACTTGCGGCCAGCCCATACCCGGCGGCGGCTCACGCCCCGGGCCGGTGAAGGTCGAGAGAATGTACTCCACGTCGTCCCGTTTGATGCCGTAGAGAGTGAAGTAGGCGGCATCCAGCTCGGCCATCAGTTCCGCGCGCTCGGCGGGCTTCCATTGATGAACCCCCTCCTTGAACCCGCACGCCTCCGCCAGCGGCCTCATGTCCTCCGCCGTGCAGGTCAGCTTCAGCACCCGATCCGAAATCCACTTCTCCAACTTCTGATTGCGACTCCACGGACAACGGTCGGCATACGCGTCGGGCGGCAACGTCGGAATCTGGTTAATGATGAAATAGCTGAGATTGACTCCTCCGATCTTCTGGCGGCAGACGTAGTCATAGGCGAAGCTATTGATGTTTCCGAGCAGACAGGCGGTCAACCGGGCGCTGATGCCTTGACCAGTTAGGATCAACGGTGCGGAGTGGATGACACCTCCATAGGGAATGAACGCAGCGATCATGGTCCGCTCATTTGTCGGACTCGTCACATTCTTGAACGCTATCACCTTCGCAGGATCGTACGCCGCTAGTTTTTCGCGCACTTTGCCCTCTTCAATCCACCAACGAGGAAGCGCGACGTACTCGGGATTCTGATGCTGCACCAGGCTGGTCTCCGCCTTCTGCCCCTGGCGCGCCCAGTTTGATGGCTCCAGCACTACACTGGCCGCACGGTGGTCGTATGCCTGGATCATCTTCGCCTCACAAAGGGGGACGCAGATTTGCTTGCCCTTTTTCCACCGATTGCCCACCAGTTTATATCCAAGCTTCTTAAGAGCCTCCGGGTCTTTGAAGAGTTCGGCATCGAACGATTGGTGAAACATGATCATGTATTCGATCGCCCAAGGATTACCGCCTCGCGTTCGGGACTCGTCGATGAGAATGGGCACGCGCTTGTAGATACGCTTAGTCAGTTCCGCGTCGCGCCGTGAGCGGAAAATGGGGCATGTGCGAGTGTTGGGATTGAGTAGTGCCAAGTCTTCGGCACTTAACGTGATGTGCCGCTTGGGATCCTCAACCGCCTCCATGTTCCGGGCAAAAAACACGAAGTCCGCCGCTGTCGCGGTTCGCTTCGGTCCGCCGAAGACCAACGTGCAGAACTTGAACGACCGGTGTACGTCAGGAAAATGGGCCTCCTTGTTCTCAAAGTCGTACAACCGTCGAAGCGTCTTGGAATCGACCAGTTCGGCGAAGAACTCCTTGGTGGTGTGGTCGGTTGCGATGCCGGAGGGTACGAGCAACCCCACGCGCCCGGTCGGCGAGACGATCCTCCGGGCAAGCTCGGCGAACACCATGTAGGTGTTAATGTCCCCTCTCGCGGTGAGCGGAAAGCGACCGCACTCACGCACGTACGCAATCGTACGTTCGGCCTTGTCCTTAGCCTCCGTGTACCTTTTGAACAGTTCTGGATTACCCTTCTCGAGTTTCGCAATGCGTCTGCGACTTTCGGCCGGGGTGACCGCATCGAGCACCTTCGGCGCTGAATAAGTGAAGAACTCGCGGTTCTTGAGATTGAGCCGTTCCCAGGGCGGGTTGCCGATCACGCAGTCGAAGCCCGGCTCTGGACGCGAGAACACCCGCGGGAAGGCGGCTTGCCAATTGAGCGCCCGGGGATCGACCGCGGGATCGTCCACCAGACTGTTGCCGCACACGACGTTTTGGGACAGGTCGGCCAAGGTCCTGCCGCGTTTCGCAGAGCGAATCCAGAGGGCGAGCTGGGTGATCTCGACGGCCTGGGGCGACAGGTCCACGCCGTAGAGGTTGTCCGTGAGAATCCAATCCGACGCGCCGTTGGCAAGCTCCAGCGCCGCGTGATGATCGAACGGGTCAAGACCCTCGATCAGTTGGTGGTAGGCGTCATCGAGCACATCGTACGCCTGAATCAAGAACGCTCCGCTCCCGCAGGCCGGATCACAAACCGCGATCGCCCGAAGGGCGTCCAAACCCTCCCTCCAATACTGGGCACCCGCTGCATCGCCGGGCGAAAACGGATCATCGCACGCGAGGCCATGCCGCTGTGCCACGGCGAGAAGCGATTCCTGGATCGCCTCGCCGAGCGTCTGCCTGACCAGGAATTCCGTGAACTTCGGCGGCGTGTAGTAGATGCCGAAGCGCTTGCGCTCCGCGGACTTGGGCATCTTGATCCCGTCTTCTTCGGTCGTCGCCACGTCCTCGACAAGCCCGCTGACCCGCAGCCTTTCAAGCTCCGTGACCGATTTCTCGAACAGGTGGCCGAGCACATCTACGTTGACCTCATCGCGGAAGTCGTAGCTGGAGACCTCTTTGAAAAAGCCGGTCCATTCGTCGCCGAGTTGAAGATCGTCCACTTGCGAGTCGTGGCGAAACAACCCGCCGTCGTAGCCTACGCGTAATCCGACCCCTTCGTGCCCGCTGTCAACCGCACGGAACAGAGCCAAGAAGTTCCGCCACTTGGGGTTGGTGACCGTTTCGATCGGACGGAGTTGCGAATGTGCCCGCTCGATGCTCTTTTCCCGAAGCAGCCCGCGGTCCTCGCAGAAGGCCACGAAGATGATCCGGTCGATGAGCTTTTGGGCGATGCCGATGGCGTCATCGAGGCTCCTGTGCTGTTTCACATGCAGGTAATGGATGAGCGACCGCCGGTGTTCGCTGTATCTGGTGTAAAGCTCGTCGCCGACCTGGCGTTGGCGTTGCTCGGATTGTTGGAGCAGGACGATGGCGCGCGGGAGGGCGGCCAATCGCGAGGGAAGAAGCCCGCCGCGCTCGAATAGGCAGAGAAACTCGCGAAAGCGGCGTCGCTCGCGGAGTTCTTGGAGGGTAAACTCCTCGTAGGCCTGCCGTGTCTTGTTGCGATGGTAGAGACGGATGGTCACGAAGTTGCTGAGGATTCCCCACGGACAATCCGGAAGGTTGTCGAGATAGTCCCAGCATTGCTGCACGGGGGTTCGTCCCGCCGATTTGTCTCGGTCCAAGTCGGTTTGGGCATCCTTCAGCTCGATGATGGCGACGGGTGCGAGCGGGCTGCCCACGGTGAAATTGCCTAAGGCGCCGTCGGCCGAACCACCGCCGGGTACGGGGAACTCGCGTTCGAGATTGTACTGTTCCGGACTCTGGGTCGCCGTCCGGTAGCCCAGCGCCTCCCCGAAGATTTCGTTGAGGAAGTCCGCGTTAACGGAGGTCTCCTTCCGCCCCAGGTGTCCTAGGGCCTCCAAGTCGGCCCAGCGGCAAAGGATCGCGTGCCCACGCTCCTCATCGGATGCGTGGTTCGGCATCCGGTCCGCCTCTTGGCGTAAATCTCTCGGCAGAATCAGATGGTGGCGGCGGCGAACCGACAGGGGGATCAGTCGCTCTTCGCGAAAAAGGGCGGGTTGTTCGTCGGAACGACGTTTGGCCAAAGCTCAACCGTCCGCGATAATGAATCCGCTCGACCGCACGCTCGCCACCTCCTGTGGCGACGCTGTCGCTGGCGGGCGACATTCTAACGCGCCGGCGCCCGGTGGCGAGCGCGTCTCCGCCGGCACGCGGCGAAAGACTGTGAATTGTTCCATGCCTCACGATGAACGATTTCATCCGGGTGAGCGGTTGCGGTTGCGGCGGGACTTCGCCCGGGTGTTCGAGGGGAAGTGCAGGGCGGCCGACGCGCTCCTGGTGGTCTACGCGGCTGCCAACGACCTGACGTGGTCGAGGATCGGAATCAGCGTCGGCAAACGCATCGGAAACGCCGTCCGCCGACACTACGTTAAAAGGAGAATCCGTGAGGCGTTTCGCAGGAGCAAGGGCGATTTGCCGCGGGGATTGGATATCGTCTGCGTCGCCCGGCCCCCGGCTGCGGACGCGGACGTCGATGTGTCCGCGTCGCTTCGCAAGCTGATCCTCAAGGTGGCTTGCCGATGTCGCATCAGCGACCCGGATCACACACCGCGATCGGAGTCGCGAACGGATCCGACACCTTCCGGCTGACGCCGTCGGGATCGAACACCGTCACCAGCCGATACTCCCCCGCCTCCAGGGCAAGGAGCGGGAGCACATCCGCGAGCGTCAAAGAGCCCAGTTCGCCGGCGGTATTCACGGAAGAAGACGATGCTCCAACGTCGACGCGCACCGTCCGCACGAGGTGCGGGCTTCCCGGCGCCTCCAAGACCAGGCGGTGCGTTGCGTCGTTCTCGCCGTTTTCCGGAACGCTCCCGTCCTTCGCCAGCCAGAACTGCACCACGGGGTTCGATCCCTCCTCCAGGAGCCCACCGCCGTACCAAGTAATCTCCAGGGAAACCGTCGGCAATCCCCCAGCGGCCGCCGGAACGCACGAGCCGCCGATCAACGCGACGCCGACAACCTCGACGTCCTGCACGATCCAGACCGGGCGCGACCCGACAACGACTTGCACGACGCCGCCGACGACCGTCTCGAGTTCGACATCGAAGCTTCGCGGCCAAGCATCGTTGGGAACGGCGTCGCTTCGCAGCGGCACGCGCAGGGTTTTCACGTCGATCTGCTGCAGTTCGGCGGGGGCCACGTTGACCCGGACGGCCCCCCCGTACCTGCGATTGCTGAGATACACCCGACGGGAGCTTCCGGGAAGGCTTACCGTCCCCTCGAGCAGCGTTGTCACAACCTCCCCCGGCTGAATCACCACGGCACCCGAGGGATCTAGCGGCGTAACCGTCCACGGCGACGGCGGGGGCGGCGGAGGGGGTACGACACCGATAATGATGGTACGGCCTCCACCGCCTCCATTGTTGTCGTTGCCGTTCTCGTTTCCGTTATCGTTCTGGTTGCCGTTATCGTTGTTGTTGTCGTTGTTGTTGTCGCCGCCGTTGTCGTTTCCGTTCCCGTTATCATTCCCGTTGCCGCTCGACGAGGCCTGACGGACGTGAACCAGCCCCGCCGCGGAGGTGAGCATCTGCGTCAACCCGTCGGTGATCGCCCCTACCAGTCGATACGTCCCCTCCCCCACGCCGGACGGAATCCCCAGCGTGATCTGGTCGCCGGGACCGTCCGCATCCTCCCCCAGCGACGCGACCAACAGAACCTCGTTCCCATTCAGCGGGACGTTCCCCACGTCCGGATCAAGCAACAACGAGACGCGGGCGTCATCGTTCGCGTCCGAGTCCGTCCAACGCACGAACAGCGACCGCCCCACCTCGACGTCCACGTCGTTCGCCGGCTCGAAAAGCACCAGTTGCGGCGGGTCGTTGTCCACGGCCGGTAGGACGCGAACCGCGCGTTCCACGCGATGCGTACCGATCAACCGCCCGTCGTCGATCGTTCCCAACAGGTCATAGTACCCCGGAAAAACGTCGCGGATCACCAGCGTCGCGGCATCGACCGTCGCCCCGTCCGGGTTCTCCGCGATGGGCGGACCGATCGCGAAGCTCTCTACCGCGGCGTCCGTCCGACCGGTCGAAACCAACGTGAAGGTGATCGTCGCGTTGTCGTCCGGATCGAAGTCGTCCCACCGCACCGTCAAGGAATCGCCGTTCCGCAGTTCCACCGTCCCGTCCGGCGATCGTATCTCCAGCGACGGGGCCGCGTTCGTCGGATCACGAACTACGTGCACCACGCCCGGTGCCGCCGACGTTATGGAGAAGGAACCATCCTCGACGCGTCCCACGACCCGATACACGCCCGGTTCGACATCCTGGACCACGACCTCTAGTTCATCGCTGATCCCATCGAGCGCCGCGCCGACGCGGGGCCCGACGGCGTGCAGATCATGGCTGCCGGACGATGCGACAGGCTGCAGAAAGAGGCTCACCACCGCGCCCACGGAACCGACCGAATCATCCCAGGAGACCGCGAACGTCAAGCCCAATGAGACCGTTAGATCATGCGACGGCTCCACCATCGTCAATCGCGGCGGAGCGGGGTGACCGGTTGGCGGTTCCGTAGGCGGTTGCGACGGCGGCGCGACCGCCCCCGGGTCCAACACGGTATACTCGGCGGGAACGGTGGCACTAAAATCGACGCCGTAAACGAACGTGGCGTCGGTCAGCGCCCGTCCGCGGTCATCGAGCCCGGATAGCTCCACCGTGTCGGCGGCCTCCGGACTCGCCACCGTTGTAATCGTCTTGGGTAGGACGCGGACGAACGCCAGGTGCACGACCGTGTCATCACGGATGAACCGCATCGTCACATCCGCGCGGGCCGAGCTTTCATTACGTACCCGGGCGCGGACGGCTTCGATCGGCGTAGTCGTTCCCCCAGGTGGCGTAGTCGTCCCGCCGTTCGCCGTCACATCGCCCACCGAGACGTCGTTGGACGATCCTGCTCTTCCCGAAAGAAGGTTGTTGAGCGTCGTGCTTCCCGACCGGTCGCACGTAGCGAGCGACAAACACGCGATCAAGCCCAACGCACCGATGGAGAGGTGGATGCGCTTCACGGCCTGAACTCCCTCGCCCCCAAAGTAGTCTCTTCGTCCCACTCCCGCGGCAGCCGCGACCACCGACGCGACGCGCGCCAAGCCGCGCGGAGTTCACCCCGGAACACTCGGATCAACTGTCGATTCTTACGCCCTGTGCTATCCTCCCTGACCTGCCCGCCATCGCCGCGTTCGACCCGAACCTCGGCAACCGGACTACCCCTTATTATAGGAGCATACACGCTTTTGGACCGAGAATCAAATGCCTCTCGCCTCTTTTCAGCCGTGTGAACACCCATACCGCCGTGTGAACACGCATACCGCCATCACAGTACCCCGTGGCGTCAAACGGGGAAGACCCGCCTACTCCCGCCCTCGACTTCCAAGACCCTTCGCCAAGCCGAGTACACAAACCGATTGCCCTCGTTACAATGGTCCCGCCGTTACGGTTCGGAGATGCGATCACTCCGACTACGCAACGGCAGAAGGAGTGTGCCCCAGAGTGCCGCGAACGCCGATCAAGATTAAACCCAAAGTCGAGTATCTTTCCATTCTCGACGGCTCCGGGAAGGTGGACGACAAGCTCGATCCCCAACTCGACCCAGACCGCTCGATCTACCTCTACCGCCTCATGCTCGTGGCCCGACGCCTCGACGAGCGGTGCATCAACATGCAGCGCCAGGGGCGGATCGGAACCTACGGTCCCTGCCGGGGCCAGGAGGCGGCCCATTGCGCCTCCACGATCGTCATGGACAAGGAGGATTGGGTCGTCCACGCCTTCCGCGAGCCGGGATCGTTTTACCATCGCGGCTGGCCGCTCGAACGGATCCTCCAATTCTGGGGCGGCTACGAAGAGGGCTGCTGCCCGCCCGACGGATCGCACGACCTGCCCATCGCCGTCCCCATCGCCACCCAATGTCCGCACGCCATGGGCATCGCCTGGGCGATGAAGATTCGCGGCGACAATCACGCCGTGTTGTGCTATTGCGGCGAGGGCGGCACGAGCGAGGGCGACTTCCACGAGGCCATGAACTTCGCCGGCGTCTACAGCCTGCCGGTAATTTTTTTCATTCAAAACAACCAGTGGGCCATCTCCGTGCCGCGGGATCGGCAGACGGCCTCCCAGACCGTCGCCCAGAAGGCGCTGGCCTACGGATTCGACGGAATGCAGCTCGACGGCAACGATCCGCTGGCCGTCTACGTCGGCACGAAAGAAGCCGTCGACAAGGCCAAGAAAGGCGGCGGTCCGACGCTGATTGAGGCCGTCACCTACCGGCTCAGCGTCCACACCACGGCCGATGACCCGACGAAGTATCGTTCCGACGAAGAAGTGAAAAAGTGGGAAAAGCTCGACCCCATCCCCCGCTACCAGAAATATCTCGTCGAGCGCAGGATTCTCAACAAGAAGCTGATCGACGGAATCGAGGCCGACGTGCAAAAGGAGGTGGCCGCCGCGGTCCAGCGTTATGAGGCCATGCGCAACGTCGATCCCCTCGACTGCTTCGACTACATGTACAAAACCCTGCCGCCGGAACTCGTCAAACAACGCGCCGAGTTCGCGGAATGCCTGCAACGCGAAGGAGTGGGGAAAGGGCACTGACGCGACGTGACTGTAAGGTGGGCAACGCCCTACCGGACTGGTATCGTATGTGCCGCAGGCGGATCGCGCGAGCGCCGGACTTCGACGACTTGCCCGATACGGGAAGGGAATGAGACGAATGTCGGGTCGATGACCCGACTACGATGTCTTTCCTCGTTGGTCGATCGTTCCGCCGCTCCTGCTTCCACAACGTAGGGCGGGTTCCACGCGCCATGCGGGGACAGGTCACCAGTTGCGGCGAACGAAGCCCGCCTACCTGGTTACATCGTCACGAACGCTCGCCTCCTAACGACCCATGCACCCGCAGCTAAGAACAGGCCAGCCATCAGCGTCACGCCGGATCCCGAGAGCGTGGGGATGACCAGCGTAAACCTAGCCAGCAGCGTCCGGTTGCTGCCGGCGGTGAAGCTGTAGGTGGCCGACGTGCTCACCGGCACGCCGTTTTCTGTCCAGTTCACAAACCCATAGCCAAGGTTGGCCGTGGCGACGAGGGACACCGGCGAACCGGAGGCGTAGTCGCCCGCCCCGGCGACGCTGCCCCCGCGACGGGCGACGCGCTCGTTGTGATCGTGTAGGTGGCCAACGCATTGAGCAGTGTGAACGCGGTATCACCTTGCGGGATGAACTGGAACATCGCAAGCCCAGTACTGAATCGAAAGTACGTTCCATCATCGAGCGTTCCTACCGCAATACCCCAATCGGGATACGTGCCTTGAGACGCTTCAATGCGTATCCAGTATTTTGTACCCCGCGCCGCAAGAAACGGCGTCGGCAGAACGAACGCGTCGTCGTACATCGCCGTGCCGCCGACCAGGCCGACCTAGGTCTCGCCCGCATTGCTACCTACGTAGTACTTCCCGAGATAGATGGGACTGGTATCTTCCAATTGCGGGTTACCGAGGTGTGGTTGCGACCCGCCTACGATCGAGTCGAAAAACGTAACGGAAAAGTTCGCGACGGCACCGCCAAAGGCGCCCAACGTGTATCCGCCACGCCAACGCACTTCCGTAATCGTCGCATTGTATCCGAGGACGAAGCTGTCGTAGGCATACATGTCCGCATCACTGCCGTCTGGATCGACCCATGAAGAGACAATGAGCCCGCCGGACGGGCTCGGCGCCCGGGTGAACACTACGGCCGCCTCGGACGCGGAGCCCAGCACCGAGACTACTGCGG
>CAYQZH010000005.1:0-46630 GCA_964421865.1 uncultured Phycisphaera sp.
ATCTCCGCGCTGACCGCCTCACCGCCCAATCCCACCTGCTCGTCATACGGCGCCGCAGACGTGCGACACCTCGAACACCGATAGTACGAACGCCGAACCGTGACCCACCCCAGCGTGGTGGCCAAGGTCCGGGGTCGATGCTCTACGAATCGTTGCGTAGCTCCGCACCCGCACCGCCGGCTCGATCCTTCGTAGCCGTTTTTTTCCCCGCTAAATGCTCCTCCATCGAAGCCGCTCCCACTTTTCGCACCCACGCGGCCACCGCACGCTCACACTGATTCAAATCCCCGGTGAGCGTCACTCCATCCTGGATCATCAACCGCAGCACTTCCCGCGCCAGTTCCGGCGAAACCTGGTCCCTAAAGCCCTCCCATGGCTAAAGACCTATCCTCTTGATCTCCACGCCCATCCGTGGGCGTCGGAATTCTACCCACAAATCTGACACGCACCCGTCGGCATGGCTCTTTGTGAAGATCCTCCGCTCATGGCTCAAAAACGGCTGAAGTCCACGGATTGACCCTTGCGGGGGTAGCTCAATGGTAGAGCATCAGCCTTCCAAAATGCCGCTGTACTACATCACATCCAAAAAAGCGTGTTTTTGGACCAGAAAACGCGGTTTCAGGAGGGGTCACGGGTCGATGAATCGACCCAAGTAGTACCCAATCGACCCGTTATGTAGTACAAAGAACCTCTCAAACAATTTCCGAACATTCTGGCATCCTGCGATCATGGTCGCCCGCTTCTTGCTTGTCATGGGCCAGCCCAAGTTGCGCTTCGACACACGGCGAGGAGAGCATCCACGGAGCCGCGCAAGCGGTGACATCGCAAGCGGTTGCGATGACCTCGAAGCGTCCAAAGCGTTATTCGGGAGCAGGGGGGGCAAAACGTCGAACGCTCGTTGCCCGTGACAGCTCTCCTCGGTGGGACGACGTCGCTTTGGCAAGCGCTGCCCCAAGTCACTTCGAGTTCGTGTTGTAAGGCCTGAACCAGCAACTGGTTTCGTAACATGTCCTGCGGTTTCATAAACCGCGGATTGTCGATCAGGATGTGCGCGCTGGCTGTTCGCGTTTTCCCGGCTAGACGAGCATTTTGTCAGGCTGATGAAGGCACGCACGCGGGCCGTTTGGGGGGTTGAGTCTATCATGGTCCACCGGAGTAGGCGGCTGCCCTTCGCGTTGCTGCAAGCGCCGCCACAGGACGTCGAAATTGCCGCTGGCACCGCCGAGTGCTTTCTGTCATTCCGATCCGCAATTCGTCTGTCGGCGTGTCACCAGTCGCCATGTCGCCGCATGACCGGATCGCGGATCGTTTCGATTCGAGTTCGACCGCTGCGACCTGTGGCTCGGGTCGCGATCGGACCTCGCTCACCGGGATCGAACGCCGCGAGCCCGGCGACGGACGACGGGGTAGGAAAAGGCGCTTGGAAAGGGCCGAAGGCACGATGGGGGTGCACCGCTGCACGGTCGCACTCTGCGGTGCGAGGCCCGAGTCGGCTACACTCAGTCGTGTAGCCCGGCCCGACCGACCGTCGGTGCGTTTATTCCTTCGTGGTGCAAGCGACAGTGTTCGCACTTTCCCAACAATGGGAAGGCCCCGTGTCCACCTCGCCGCGCTTCAATCACCCCGAGTGTTCGCGTCGGTCCTACGCAGACCAATGAAACCACCAGCCGTTCCTTAAGTAGTGCGGTGATGCGTCGGGGTCGTATCGGCCTATCGGCCGGTGAAGCTTGTTTGCAGAATCGCGATGTCGGCGAGGTCGACGTCGCCGTCCGTATCGAGGTCGGCGGCGACGATTCCTTCCTCATCGGGTACGAGGGTGCATCCGGCGGGAAGGCTCGCCGGATCGTACGGGAGGCCCGGGCCGGTCATGCAGTTCTCGATTAGAACCAAGTCATCGAGGTCAACATCGCCGTCGGTATCGAGGTCCGGCGAGGCCGTCGGAACGACCACGAGCGTGATGTCCATTGACGAGTAGACCACATCGAACCGAAGACCGGGACCGATGTTCAGACCGACCACGCGGGAGAATCGCCCAATGCGTGAGCCGAAGGTCATGACTGTGAATGTTTGGCCCAGTGTCGGTGAGAAAGCAGGATCGAGCTCAAGTTGAAGCACCCCGTCGAGTTCAGCGGATCCGGTGATGTTCAGCACATCGTAGGCCGCGGCGGGTTCAGCACCATTCAGTTCTATCTCGAGTGCCGCCGATTGACGTTGCGTGTAGCTGCCCACGATACTCAGGATGCCGGCGCTTAGTCCGGGTCGGACTATGCCGCCGTTGTTCGACACGGAAACAGTTAGGGTCCCGGTTCCGGTCAGCACCCCCCCTTGCAGGTCCAGGCGCGCCGACCTTAGCTGTCCGCCATTCAGACGGGTCACGCCGGCATCCTGGGTATAGACGCGATCCAGATACAACTGCTCCAAGGTTCCGGTTTGCAGTTCGACGGTTCCCGAGTTGTGAAACGCCACCTCGCATTGCAGAGTTCCCGCACCCCGTTTGAGAAAGGTCCCGGTGTTGGTGAATCGCGCGCTTCCTGACCCGCCAAACAAGCCGTCGCTTACGGCGTCAAACGTTCCAGCATTCTCAAACCCGCCCGTGCCGCTCATGTTGAGGGACGTGTTCTGCCCGGCGTATGACGCGGTCTGCAAACTTCGAACCGCGCGGCTGTCACGCAAACCGAGGGCCCCAGACATCGCAACGTCATTCTCGAAGACCGTCCGACCAGCCCCGATCATCGTGGCGGCCGTCCACGTGGATGGTCCGCTCGCACGCACCTCATCCGCGCCCGAAAGGAAACCTCCGGTTTGATCCAGTTGACCGACCGTCACTGTCTGGCCGGTGTTAAAGTTCACCGTACCTCCCCTCAAACGGAACGTCTGCACGTCGATCGCCTCATCACAGTTCAAGTTGACCGTGCCGCCGCCAACTTCCAGCGAATCTCCCAGGCTCAACACTGTCGACGCCGGAGTGAAATTCATCGTGTTGCCGTTGAGGGTCGTCTGTCGGGCCACGTCGTAAATGCCGTTCACGTTGACAATGGACCCTGACTCCGTGGTGACGTTGCCCGCCCTGATGGTGGAGGCCGGATCGAAGTCGAAGGTCTCGCTAACAAAGTTGAGCGAGGCGACCTCATCTCCCTGGAAAACACCGGTATGTGGCGTACTCGTACCCCCGGAGAGTTTGAGGATACCGCGCACAATGTTTACGACGCCGTGGTTGTTGAACTTAACGCCGACGTTCATCGTGCCGGGGCCGAGCTTATTGAACGTGCCATAGTTATGGAACAGCCCGTTGCCGGACTGCAACAACGGACCGTCGGACTCTGCGTTGAAGATGCCCGTGTTGTTGAACTCGGACGTACCCGACATTGTCAAC
Source organism: uncultured Phycisphaera sp. (assembly GCA_964421865.1). GTDB lineage: Bacteria > Planctomycetota > Phycisphaerae > UBA1845 > UBA1845 > SBAX01. Next base: position 3,374 of record CAYQZH010000005.1, read on the forward strand.
ACGGCGTCCGCCCCGGTAAATGTTGCCGTCGCCGGATTCTCCAAGGTACGATCGTCGGCAAGCACACCGTGGCCGGTGATGGTCATCCCGCCTGCGGCGGTGATCTGACCGGGTCCGCGAATATACGCTCCCTGCCATCCGCCGGACCAAAGAAATGACTCACTCACATGGATGTCGTCACCGCCTTCGATTGCACCATACGACTGGGTGAGGTTACGAATGCTCACAGGTTTGCCGGTGTTGAAGTACACGTCAGCCATGTAACCGTGTGTGTACGTATCCAGCACAATCGGTTCATCGTTGTTGAAATGGACCGTGACCGAGCTTCCTTGGTGCGCCACCGCAATGAGATCTCGTCCCAAACTTCGCAGACTTCCCGTCGTAGTAAAGGTGATGGTGCCGCCGGTCATCGTCGTGGTACCGGTCACGTCGTAGTGGCCGTCGATGGTCGCCTCTCCGCCGCCCCAAGCGTTGAAGACAACGCTCTCAGCTTCCACGCGCGAGCCGGGCGAAAAGGAGTGTATTCCGCGACCGAATTCCACCACGGCACCCGGCGAGCCCAGGCAGCGGGCGGAATCCGAGTGCTCGCTGCCTCCTCGCAACACGACCCTGCCTCCGATAACGCTCAGGTCGCCGTGGTTGATAAAATCGACACTGATATCAAGCGTATCCGGACCGGTTTTGCTGACCGTGGCGTAATTGAAGAAACGCGGCGAACCGTTCCACCTCTCGATGAATCCACCGGTGGCCGCAAACACGTCCCAGTTGATGAAATAGGCATTGTCCAACATGCGCATCCACGGGAGCGCCCCACCAAAAGACGTCGGAGACTCGGCACTGATGGACCGCTGGTCATAGAGCGTAACGGCAGCATTATCAATCAGAAGTCCGCCATGGGTTTCAATCAGCCCGTCGCCGCGAAGGTCAGCCGCCTGTAGCGATAAGAGACCATCCACCTCCGTGCTCCCCGGACCGTCGAGTGTTGCATAGCTGATCGTGAAATTGCTCTCCATGCGCGACCGATCCGTGGTCCGAAGCGTGCCGCCCGAGAGCACAAACCGCTCGGCGGAGCGGATCCCGAGTACTTCCGAGCCGCCTTGGGAATGAGTCACGGTGGACACGGTCGGAACATCGATACAGATATGATCGGCCGGACCGGGAACGTCGGAATTGTCCCAGTTGATGGGCTGATGCCAGAAGCCGTCACTCCCAATCCACGAGACGAAGGTTCCGCCGTCGCACTCGTCGGGCACGCCGTTGAGGTCGCAGTCCTGGGAAACGCCCGCGATTTCGCAGTCGTCGGGTACTTCGTTGGCATTGCAATCGGCTGCAAACCCGCAGCCAGGGACGTTGCAGAACGCCCCGAGACTTCCGAAACAGTCCACTTCGCAAAGATCGACGATTCCATTGTCGTTGCACTCGATGATTTCGTAGGGCCCGAACGAAGTCACTTCCTCCTGCCAGTTTCCGGAGCAGTCGCCCGCGCGGATGATGAAAAAGTGCCTTCCGAGTTCAAGTGGCAGACTGGTCAACGGCGTTCCGCTGAAACCCGGGTCGGCATTAAAGTCCGGGACGGTATTGGGGTCCGACGACCACTCGTAGCTGAAGATTTCCGCGCCGGAGCCCTCGTCCGCCGGTGCGGTCCAGACGACCACGATCTCCGGGCTCGTCCCGCCCACGCCAAAGGGATGCGTGGGGGATACGAGTTCTGTGACGCGAGAGGGGGGAGTCCCGTCCTGCCAAGTGTATTCCCACCTCACGTTGTTGGCCGTTCGCCAAAGAGCGTTTTCATGCTCCGGAAATCGCGCTCTGAAGGCGTTGATGAATTGGAGCACTGTGATCGGTTGGTCATGCGTAACTACTTCGAAGATTTCGTCAACGCCAAGATCGAGGGCGTCCTTCGCGCAGACCGGCTGCCCATCGTCTACACCGTTGTTGTCCTGGTCCTCCATCTCGTCTTCAATGTCTCGAAGCAGGGCCCCGATGAACCCTTCGGTCTTGAACGGATCAACCAGATCGGGGATCCCATCATTGTCGAAGTCATCCGCGATCCCGTCGTTGTCCTGGTCACAAATCCCGGTTCGTTCCAGGCTTCGGCCGAAGAGCGAGGTAATCCCATAGTCAGCAGGATACGACCGTGTTACTACGTCGGCCAACCAGTTCGGCCATCCTTCGTTCCAGGCGTCATGGAAATTCTCCGGACACCACATGCAGTGTCCTGGATTGGGGCAGCCCGCGCCGCCGTCGCAAAAACCGTTGCAGTAATCGGGAACCTCAGTCTGCGAAAAGTTATGCAAGAAATGATGGCCATACTCATGGGTGATTGTACTCTCCTGCCACTGCTTGGCCGAACTAAGGAAAATCTCGTCGTCCAGGTATTCTGCGTTGTTCCCGCCCCCGGCACTATCCTCCGGCCATTGAACGTCGACCTCGGGTACGTCGATTCCGGTCCGCGTTTCGATAAAACGATGGGCCCGCATGATGCGATTGAAGATGTGCAGAGCGGGGTGGTCGCGGGAAGCGTTGGGGCTGAGTTCGCCGAAGTCGATCTCCGATCCGGTGAAGTTCGGGAAATACAGGTCGTCCTTGGTGTCCCAGCTATAGTCTTCCTCGAAAACGCCGAGCTTTGGACGTTGACGACGCCCGTATCGCACTCCCATCGGACGTAAATGTCCGGGTCGTCGCACCCGGTGATGTCCCAGTCATCCCAGTTGAGGGTCACGTCGAAATACCCGTCAGCATCAGTCCGTCCCGACCACATCTCCTCGTCGAAAAAGTCATCGTCGAGGTCCATGATCTGCACCCAGATGCCATCCACGCCCATCGTTTGCGCGGGGATGTCATTCACGCCGTCTCCGTCGAGGTCCCGCGCGATCCGGTTATAGATGATCCTTCCCTGGAAATGGATCGTGTTCCCTCCCGCAACATGACCGTCGCCCGCGGAGATGCGAGCGCCCTGCCGGCTTTGCGCCGGGCGCGGCTTACCCACCTTCGCAAAATACCCTGGGCTAAGATCCAAACTTTTCGCGGTCATCCGTCCGTTGAAACGGACGCTTACGCGCAGGGGCTTCGAGGAGTCCCCGGGTCGGGCGCGGAACGGAACGTCAACGACCTCGCCCGAACGCACCTCTTGGGGAGTTTGTAAACCGAGCGGCTGAAGGGTCCAACTGTCGCCTTCCAGGGCGATGAAGTCGACCGTCCCGTCTCGCAATACTTGCAATCGGATGACGCCGTCGTATTCTCTACCGGACACCGCCGGGCGTGTGTCGGCGGGCATGTGTATCTTCATGGGCGGACCGACGTCCGCCCAAACCGTTGTGACGCTTGCCGCGAAGAGCGCGCCGCAGAGAAGGAGTCTCGCTCGCCGTCCCCGTACGCCTCTCATGTCACCTCTCCCCGCCGTCTCTCACACCGCCACCGATGGTAGTGCGGATTGTTTTGCCCGCGTAGGGCGGTGCCCATGACCAGCATACCACGCCGCAGTAGCGTTCAATGGTGAAGACCGGGTCGCGCCGGGTGCGCTGCTGACGGGCATCGTGCCTCTCCCTAAGGACCGGTAAACGCGTGCTCGAAAGCCGCATAATCGAATAGATCCACGTCCCCGTCGTTGTCCACGTCGAAATCGAACGCGCCTGCATCGCACTGCCCGACATCAAGAGAGACAAAGTATTCGGACTGGTGCACGTCGTCACAGTCGACGACGGATCGGTCCGTTACCAGCAGTCGAATGGTGTAGCAGCAGGGGCGCAGGCCCCGCGTGTCCCACGTTCCCAGCAGGCCGTGGACAACTGGAGCGTTGCCGTGGGCGTCGGGAATGGGAACCCAGCCGTGCTCGTCGCCTCCCGTATACCAGAGCGACCACCCGGCAAGGTGTGCGTCCGTTGCCGTCCCGACGATGTCAACCAGGCCATTGACACAACCGCAGTTGGTCGGCGTTGTAATGACGGCGGTGGGCCAGGCGTTGTCAATCGTCACATCGCGCGTCACCGTGGCCGTGTGGTTACAGAAGTCCGTGCCCCGAATGCGAACGCGGTAATCGCCATCCGGAACGGCGGCCGCCCCCACCGCCGTATTCCACGAGGCGAACGGATCGAACGTAACCCAAGGGGGGCTCACTGAGTTAACGGGCAGGAACGCCCCCCCGGCGGCCGGCTGGTAGTCCACCGTGAAGGTTCCCGAGCAAGAGTCCCAAACGGTGCCGTCAAAACAGACGGAGCCGCCTGCGATCAACCCGTTCGTCGGTTGCCGGACAACAAGGCTATCGAACTGGGTGTCCACGAAGACCCGATTCCGGTCCTCCGTCGACACGCCACAGCCGTTGTAACTGGTCAGCTTGAGAATGTAGTCGTCCTGCACATTCGGCGGGTTCCAGGCCGCGAGCACGTTGTTGACGACCGCGGTGTCGTTGAGAGCGATCAGGTGGAACGGATCACTTCCGTCGTCGCGCTGATAATGCAGCGTGTACCCTCCGAACTCGCCGTCTACGTCCCGGGCCGTTCCGATGACGTTGGCGCTGGTCTCGCAGATGCATGTCCTGTGGGCGGGTGTAGTGATCACGGCCTCGGGCGGCGTTGCGTCCGCTGTGAACGTAAGGTCGTCGATCAACTCGAACCGCTCCGCGCACAGCCCCCCGGCGCCGGCCTCGATCTCGATTCGGCGGAAGCCCGCGGCCCGCTCAATACGGACGAAGACAAGAACCCGCTCGACGAGGTCTCCGTTCACCGGCACATTCCGAAGCCCGACGCGGACGTCGGCGGCGTCGTACCAGCGAACCTGAACCGTATCGGTGGAGTTGCACCCGACGCGGACGCCGAGGTTGAAGGTCACCGCGGTCTGGTCGATGTCAAAGGCGAGCCGAAGAAACTCCGGGCTGAACTCGTTCAGACCGTCGCCCCGGGCGCTTAGACACTGCGGCTCTGAGGTCGTTCCACCCGAGGGGTTGTAAATGATCGGATTGACTCCGGAAGTGCCGTCGGGATCGCGTCCGCTGAATCGGACGCCGGCGTACTGGGTCGTGACCACCGTTCCGACGGGAAGACCGTCGAAGTCGATTGTGGGACATTGGCCCCACGCTTCAACCCCATAACCGACGATCACCGAGAGAACTCCTCCGCACTTGAATATGCCCTTCATGGTGCCGAACTCCTGTTTGTACCCTACACCCAAGCCGCACCCCGCGGCCCGTTGGCTACTGCTAATAGGCGCGGGCTACGCGCCGTTGGACGGGACCACCGCTTTTTTACAGGATCCCGGGCACGGATGGCCGTTGGGGCGGCTTACGCGGATTGCCATCCACGGCGCCAATCGAGTAGGATCAAGCCGTGACAACAGATCGCGGGTCGAGCGCCACGCCGATGTTCCCGCGAGTCGAAGTCGACCCGGCATGAAGAGATCCATTCGTGGACGCGGACGTCACCCGGGCCTCCCTTCTCTCGCGAGTGCGCGACGCCTCGAACGACGCAGCCTGGCGTGAGTTCGACGCCCGCTACCGCGAGTTGATTCTACGCTACGCCTTGGCCCGCGGGCTTCAACACTCCGACGCCCAAGACGTGCACCAGATCGCGATGCTCAGCCTGTCGAAGTCGCTACGGAACTTCCATTATACGGCCCAGCGCGGTCGGTTTCGCGATTATCTCGGACAAGTCGTGCGCAGCGCCCTCAGTCGGCATTTTGCGAGTCCAAAACCGGCGTCGGCGGCGCTAGATAGTAGTGTCCTGGCAAGCGTACCGGCGGAGGACGGCGCGGCAGCGGATTCCCTCTGGGAACAGGAATGGGTAAACCACCATTACCGAGTCGCTATGCGGGTGATCCGCGAGACCTTCGAGCCACGAAGCGTGGCGATGTTCGAGCACCTGCTCGCCGGGGCGGGCGTCGAGGAGGTGGCCGCCGCGCACGGCACGACGACGCAGGCCGTTCATAAGGTGAAACAGCGAATCCGTGAAAGGATGAAGGAGCTTATCGCCCTTCAGATTCACGAAGAGGATCAGCCGGATGCATAGACGGATTCCGCAGGAGGCTTGGCCCGCTGCGGGCGACCCCGATTTGTCCAACTTCGGCTTCGATCGACCGGACGAGGAGTGGCTGAGCCGGGTTCGGGAAGTCGAGCGGCCCATCCTGGTTGGTACCATCGGTTCCTTCGAGTTGGTGGAGGAGGTCAGCCGCGGCGCGCAGGGCGTGGTGTTCCGCGCGCGACAGCCGAACACCGGGCGCGCCGTCGCCCTCAAGCGTCTGCTGAGCGGGTCGTTCGCCACGGAGGCCATGCGTGCGCGCTTCCATCGCGAGATGGAAGCTGCCGTTGCCCTGCACCATCCGTCCATCGTCAGCGTGTACGGGATGGAAATCGTCGACGGGCAACCCGTGCTGGCCATGGAATGGATCGACGGGGAGCCGATCGACCGCTGGGCCGACAGGTCGGGAATGGGTCGACGCCCATCGCCCGACCTGCTGGGTATGTTTCTCAAACTCTGCGACGCCGTCCAACATGCGCATCAGCGCGGCGTGATCCATCGCGATCTGAAACCATCTAACATTCTGGTGGAGCCGTCGGGCGAGCCGCACGTCCTCGATTTCGGTCTGGCGAAACTGGTCGGCCCGGCGGACGGCGGTGCGGCGGAGTTGACCCGCACGCAGGATTTCCTGGGTACGCCCGCGTACGCCGCCCCGGAGCAGGTCCGCGGCGAACACGAAGCCGTCGACGTGCGGACCGACGTTTACGCCTTGGGCGTCATTCTCTACCAGGTGTTGACGGGCCGCCGTCCGTTTAGCTGCACAACCAATCTTCCGCAACTCCTCGACTCCATCCAGCACACGGAAGCGGATCGGCCGTCGTCGATCGAACCGACCCTCGATGACGAGATCGACGCTATTGTTCTCAAAGCGATGGCCAAGGAACCGCAGCGACGTTACCAGACCGTCGACGCCTTCGCCGCCGATATACGCCGATATCTTGCCGGCGATCCGATCGACGCCCAACGCGGTCGCCGAGGATACGTGCTTCGAAAGACCTTGCAGCGCTACAAGTTTCTCGCCTTGGCGGTGGCGGGATTCATGGTCGTGCTTACGGCGTCGGCGATTGCGCTTTCGGTCATGTACGCACGGCAGAGCGGATTGCTCGGCGCGGTGACGCAGGCGCGCGATGCGGAGACGCGTGCCCGGCGGCACGCACAAAAGCAGCAAACCACGCTGCAGCACATTCTGACGGCTGTGTCGGAGATCGGAAAGGGAGCCGACCTTCCACTCCGTCGGGCGTTGCTCGACGACGCCGCAAGGGAGGTCCAAGCCGAGCTCGCCGACGAGCCGGAGGCCAAGGCGGCGGCGTTGGATGCGATCGGGCGAACGTATCAGACCCTGGGAATCTACGATCAGGCGGAACCGTACCTGCGCTCGGCCCTGAGTATGCGGCAAGCCCTCTTCGGGGCTGAGCATCTCGACGTGGCCGCCAGCTTGAACAACCTGGGGGAGCTGCTTCTCGATACCACCAAGTTCCGCGAGAGCGAGCCGTTCCTGCGCGAGGCGCTGACCATCCGCCAACGACTCCTGGGCGGTGAGAATCGTGCCAGCGACGCGATCGCCGAAAGTCTGAACAACGTCGGGTTGGTCATGCAGGGAAAACATGACTACGAAGCCGCGGAGGCGCTGCATCGGGCCGCACTCGCACAATATCGTCAACTCCACGGGGCAGAGAGCCCCGGAATCGCGACCAGTCTAAACTGGGTCGGGTGTTCGCTCGCCAACCGAGGCGCGTTTCGTGAGGCTGAGCAGATTTTCCGGGACGTCCTCGCCATGCAGCGTCGCCTGCACGGCGATGCGCATCGCGAGACGGCGGAGAGCAAGATCGCCCTGGCCAAGGCGCTCCACCTCCGCGGAGACTATGCTGGCGCGGAACCGCTATTCCGCGAGGCGATCGCCACCTACCGCGAATTGTTGGGCGATGAGCATGACAACGTCGCATGGGGCCTGCACCGGCTGGGCGTGCTCCTGCACGCCCAGGGTCGATATGCCGAAGCGGAAAGCCATTTGCGTGCGTCGCTGGCGATCTATCGAAAGTGTCTCGGCGACAATGACCCTTATGTGTCGTTCGTTCTGGACAGCCTTGGAACCCTCCTGATGGATCAAGGGGACTTCGCCGGTGCTGAGCCGCTGTTCAACGAGTCCGTGGCGATCTGGCGGGCTCGACACGGGCCGGAGAGTGCCGCGGTCGCATGGAAGTTGAACCGACTGGGGGAGCTTCGTTGGGCTCAGGGTGATTTCGAGGCCGCCGAACCATTGCTCCGTGGTGCACTGACGAATCGCACCCTGTTCGCGGGGTTCGAACACGTCTATCTCATCCGCAGTCTGCACGGCCTGGGGGCGCTGCTGACGAACAACGACGAGTACGTGGAGGCGGAAGGGTTTTACCGCGAGGCCCTGGAGTTGCAGCGTAGTCAGTTCGGGGCCAAACACCCGGATGTACGGAAAACGGTCCAGCGTCTGATCGATCTGTATGACGCCTGGGGCGACTCGCAGAAAGCCGATGAGTTTCGCACGATGCAGGAGGCCATCGCGGTGCCGCCCGAAAACGAAACCCCGTAGGGGCGAAGGTCGAGCAAGCGCTGCCGCACGCGCTGCGTCACGAGACCGATCGCCTGCGTCCGAAATGGTCGGCGCGGCGGCGCCGTCGGTCGCTTGACGATGAGGGCGCGGCGGATGGCGACAGCGACGCACGGAGCCCTCCTGCGGCCGCTGCCGTCCACGCCACGGTGTTGGGGATCGGCGGCGTTGACGTTCGGGTCGCCGGCCTGGCCGCGGAGGGAGGGCCAGACGAGCAAGAGGAATTCCCGTCCAGCTGCGCGGGGGTTCTTCCAGAGGCTTTTGGGGGGGAAGAACTGCATGGTCCATGTGCGGCCATGCGGTGGCGGGGGTGAGTTTCCAAGTCCGGGGGAGGGAAACGGAGTCTTCGGCTGTTCCGCTTGGCCTCGAGGCGTGCGGAATGCAAACCCCGGGCCCTTTGGGGCCACCGAGGTGGCGAGCGAATCGGGGAACCGGGCGGATGTTCGCCCCGGGGCGATGGCGCCACCGACGCTGGCGAGCGTCGCTCCAAAACAATAGGGATGCGAAGCGTTAGGCTCGAAAGGGCGTAGATTTAGGCGTCGCGTTCAGCGCTTTCATAAACCGCTGATTTTAGGGTTAGACGGTTGATCATCTTCGCCAGGATTCGGGCGCTGACGGATGGGGTGGCAACTCCTTTCCGATGCGTAAGAACATGCTGTTGATCACCGTCCAGGGGCCGGGCAGGCGAAGGTCGAGGTAGGCCCGGAAGCGCCTGGAATGGTCGATTCCGTGGTCTGGGACCAGCGAAACGGGCCACCAGAGCCGCAGAATGACGACCCAGCGATCCGGGATCCTCACGGACGCTCTGGAATCGAAGAGGCTGAATCCGTATGATGGGGGTTCGATCGCTTGGGCACACGCCATTGGGGGATCTCGCCTTGGGCCGCATCGCCCAAGGCATGCCACGGAGGAGCCTCGTCGGCTCGACGGAGGGCGAAACATGCGCGTCGTCCGGCAACTAGTAACAACAATAATGCTATTGGCATGTGCCTTGTCTTGGACGCTTCCAGCGGCAGGCGGCCCGGTTCTCGGCGACTGGGATCAGGACGCCGACCGCGATCTGGCGGACTTTGCTCAACTGACGAACTGCCAGTCGATGGCACACCCATCGGATGCGCCGGCGTGTGGGGCATTCAAATTCTCACCGGGCACGCAGATCAGCGCGCTTGACTTCCGGTTGTTCACCTGTGGCTTCAACGGGCCGGGCGTTCCCGTTAGCGCGGTCACGGTGGGCCCGCAGCCCTCGCCAACCACGGAGCTCAATGTGACGCTGACCGGGACGACCGCCGGCGCCATGCTCGTCCAAGTCACGGGTGGCGTGCAGTCCGTCACGGTCCCGACCAGCGGTTGCGACTATGCCGCGTTTGTACAGCTCCGACCCAACGTCGTGAACCACTTGTTCGTCACCGGCATCTTTGGCGACGGCATCGCGAGCGCGCCGATTCCGGCTTCGATCACGCACGACAAGCAAGCCCCCGGCCTGTTCATCGATTTTCCAGCAGCCAACGCCGAGATCACAGCCCCAACTACGGACGTAGCTGGGCGCGTCGGCGACACGCTGAGCGGGTTCGCCGGTCTGACCGTTACGGTCGCCGTGAACAACGGGCCGCCCGTACCCGCCGCCGTCGAGATCGGTATCGGCACCAACGGGACCTTCTTCGTTCCGCAGTCGTCGCTCGATGTCGGTGCGAACACGATCACCGCGGTTGCCCGAGACGCGGTGGGGAACTCCGCACAAAGGCAGACCAGCGTCACGCGCGTCGAGATACCGCCCGACGCCGCGGTGATTGAGCTCCTTTCGGGAAACGGACAGTCTGCCCCGATCGACGCTCCGCTGCCCGATCCGATCGTGGTGCAGGTGACCAACATGAGGGGCGGGCCTCTCCAGGGCAAGCTGGTCAACTTCAACGTCATACGCAGTGACGGGCGCTTGGCGGCTAGTGCAGCCGAATTGACAGGTCACGGCAACAGGGTGCTGCAGGTCTTTACTGATGCGGAGGGCGTCGCGAAGGCGTTTTGGCGGGTCGGCAGTGATGCCGGATGCGGCAACAACCGCGTCGAGGTCACCTCGACCGACGTGGTCGGCACGACCTTCTTTTGCGCCTCGGCGACGCATGGCCCGGCGGCGCAGATCAACGTCGGGTCCGGCAACAACCAACATGCGGAGGCAGGCGGTGAAGCGCCCGAGCCGCTGATCGCCTGGGTCAACGACGCCTGCAACCCGGTAAGAGGAATCCCCGTCACGTTCACCGTGATTCAGGGTGGCGGGAAGGTCAACGGATCGGGCGCGGCAACGTTGGATACCGATCTTACCGGCCATGCCGAGGTCCGATTTACGCTTGGAGAAGTCAGCGGGAACAACGTCATCGAAGCCACTTTCCCCGGCAACCCCAATCCGTCCGCTATTTTCACGGTAGTCGGTTTGGTTCGCGACGAAAGCAGGCCCACGCGCTTCGCGGGGCTGGTACTCGACAACGCCGGCCAGCCCATCCAAGGAGCTACCTGTGCACTCAGCTTGGGCGAGATCACTTTGCCCGCCGTCCTCTCGGACCTGAACGGTCAGTTCCAGTTCGACGATGTGCCCGGCTCGGGTCCGGCGGATCTCCGCGTGAACGGCGCCACCGCGACACGTGTCGGTGGGGCAGGCGGGACCGTGGTTCCGGCCAACTCCTTCCCCTTCTTGCACTACACCACGTTGATCGTACCGCACGCCTCGAATTCGTTGCCGACGCCGGTTCTGCTGCCTCGTCTCGATCCCGCCAACGTTCGGTCCTACAGCCGGACTCAGGACACCGAGCTGACCGTTGCGGGCATCGCGGGCCTGAAGATGATCGTGAAGGCCGGGTCGATGAGCGGCCTCGTCGGCGGGCAGCTCGTGCCCGCGCCCGACGGCATTCCGATCTACCTCAACCAGGTGCACCATGATGACATTCCGATGCCGCTGCCCGACGGCGCCGCGCCGCCGTTCGCCTGGACGCTGCAGCCCGCCGGGGCGCATTTCGACCCGCCCGTGAAAATAATCTATCCGAACATGTCCGGCCTGCCCGCCGGAGCGATCGCCAACTTCCTGAGCTTCAACCACGACACCTTCCGGTTCGAGATCGTCGCCAGCGGACATGTCACCGATGACGGGCAGTGCATCGAAAGCGATCCCGGTGTGGGCATCACCACGGCCGGCTGGGGCTGCAACTGCCCGCCCTATGCCGTCACCGGTGATTGCTGCAAATGCAACGCACCTTGTCAACGGTGCCTGATTGGGGTGTGCGTGCCGACCGGAAACGGGAGTCCCTGCGGCGGCGGATGCTGCGCCGAGGGCCAATCCTGTTGCGAGGGAAACTGCATCGATGCGCGAAACATTTGCTGCGACAACGGGGTGGAATTCTTCCCCGGATTTCCACAGTGTTGCGGCGAGGGGTGTTGCATAGCGGACGGCGTATGCTGCGACGACGAATGTCAGCTTCCAGGCTCGACGTGTTGCTTTGCGGGTCTTGTTTGCAGCCCACCGACGCCGCAGTGCTGCGGACAGCGGTGCTGCGACGCCGACGAAGTGTGCTGCGACGGGACCTGCTTTCTCGAGGGGAGTATATGTTGCGCTAGTGGCGGCGCGTGTCGGTCCCCGAACTCGGTTTGCTGCGGCGGCTTTTGTCTTCCTGCGGGGTCCGTGTGTTGTCCTGACGGTAGCTCTTGTCCAGCCACAAATCCGGTGTGCTGCGGCGACTTTTGTCTTCCTGCGGAGCTAGTGTGTTGTCCTGACGGTAGCTCTTGTCCAGCCACGAGGCCGGTGTGCTGCGGAGACGGCTGCTGCAGCGCCGGCAACGTGTGTTGCTACGGCATATGTCTTATTCCGGGCGCCATCTGTTGCCCCGGAGTTCTCCTCATTTGCCCCTACTTCGCCCCGCAGTGCTGCGGGAACAACTGCTGTTGCCGCTTGGGCGAAATGTGTTGCATAGACGGAGAGGCCTGCTCGTGTGTGCCCACGGGTCAGCCTTGCCCTTGATCTGGAAGCGACGACGATGAAACCTGCTTGGACGATATGGGCGGTCATGTTGGTAGCCGCGGCGCGCGCCGATCGCGTGAATGCGCAGCAACTCAACGATTCCTGCACGGTGACGGTGAACGGGCAGACCGTGCAAGTCAATTCCGACGGGACATTCGTGATCCCCAACGTCGCCGCGGCGGACCTGTTCGGACCCGGCGGACCGGGGACGGTACCCGATTTCCTGAGCGATGATTTTCTCCGCGTGGTGGGCACCTGCACCAGCGGCGGGCAGCCGGTGTATGTCACGAGCGAGTGTTTCCGCATTCGACGGGGCCAGTCCTTTCAGGTTGGTGAATTGACGTTCAGTACCGTTCCGCCGCAGGGTCTGGCCGCCGTCCGCGCGGCCCCGGGTGAGCCCACGTTGACCACGGTCGGTCAACAGACACCCATCAACCTGACCGGCTTCTACATCGACGGGTCAAGCGGGCCGCTCGATCCCAACCTGCACTGCCCGGCGACGTTCCGAACGAGCAATCCAAGGGTCGTGACGGTCGCGCCGGACCTGAACAACCCGCAGACGGGCGTGGCCACGGCTCGCGGCGCAGGCACGGCCCTCATCACCGCCTCCGTCGAGGGCGCCACGTCGGTGACCTCCATTACCGTTTCCCTGGGCGATCCGCTCACCACCGTCACCGGGATCGTGCAAACGACGGACGGTGACCTAGTCGATGGGGCGGTCGTCCGCTTCCTGGTCAACGGGGTGGTGATCAGCGGAACCGCCGTTACCGGGGGGCCGGGTCAAGCGCCCGGACAATTCACCGCGACAGGTGTGGCCTCTCAACTTGGTCCCATCTCCGCCTACGCGGAGGCGACGGTGAGTGCGGTGCTACGGTCGGGCGTGAGCCTCTCAAAGATTCCCGTGCCCGGCGGATTCACCGACGCCGGATTGATCACCCTCGACGACAGGGTCTTCTGGATTACGAACGCCAGCGGCCTCTGGCAGTCCGGCGCAAACTGGAGCGGCGGCGCTCCGCCGAGACCCACACAAACCGCCCTCATCGACGTGCCCGCGGACATCACCGTCACACACTCGCTGCTCGGCACCAGCTCCATCGCCAGCCTGCGATCGGAGGAGAACTTCTCGCTGGTTCAGGGCACGCTCTCGCTGGCCGAGGCTTCCTTCGTCAACGGACGGTTCTCACAAAGCAACAGTTCCCTCGGAGGCGCTGGAACACTAGCGGTCAACGATCTCTACACCTGGACGAGCGGTACGATGGGGATTGGTGCGACAGGTGGCGGGACGACGCTGCTCAATAGCGGGATGACCCTCGCCGGAACCCTCACCAAGCAGTTGATCGGCCGCACGCTCACCAACGCCAACAACGGCGTGATCCGTTGGACTGCCGGGGTGCTGTTTTTCAGTCAGGGCTCGGTGTTCAACAATGAAACCGGGTCGACGTTCGACATTCAGACCGACGCCGGGACCGGCGCTTCCGGCACGATCTCTACGTTCAACAACGCCGGGACCGTTCGCAAGTCCGCGGGAAGCGGCGTGGCCATTCTCAGCGGCATCAACTTCAACAACAGCGGCACGGTCGCGGTCGAGACCGGAACCCTTCGGGTCGGCGGCGGAAGCAGTTCGGGCAGCTTCACGGTCTCTCCCGGCGCGACGATGGAGTTTTCACCCTTCAACAATTTGCCGCACGCGATCACGGGCCAGGTCACGATTCCGGTCGGCGCCACCCTGCGCTTCGCCGGCTTCACCACCAACGTCAACGGCCCGACGGCAATCGCCGGGGCGATCGTGGCGACCGAAGGCGCAGTGGCGAACTTCAACGCCGTTGCCTCCGCGGGCGTGTCGGCGTCATCGATTTCGCTTAACGGCGTAGTGGCCCCCACCGTCACCTTCGCCGCACCCGTGACCACCGCCGCCGTTACGCAAAGTTCGGGCGTCCTCGGCGGCGCTGGTACGTTGACGGTCAGTGGTCCTTATAACTGGACGGGCGGCACGATGGGCGTCGGCGCCAACGGCGGCGGCACGACGCTCTTGAATGGCGGCATGACCCTCGCCGGAACGCTCACCAAGCAGTTGACCGCGCGAACGCTGACCAACACCAACAACGGCGTGATCCGGTGGACTGCCGGGGTGCTGTCCTTCAGTCAAGGCTCGGTGCTAGACAATCAAACGGGATCGACATTCGACATTCAGACCGACGCCGGGACCGGCGCTTCCGGCACGATCTCTACGTTCAACAACGCCGGGACCGTTCGCAAGTCCGCGGGAAGCGGCGTGGCCATTCTCAGCGGCGTCAACTTCAACAATAGCGGGACGGTCGCGGTTGAGACCGGATCATTGCGGATCGGAAACGGAAGCAGTTCGGGAAGTTTCGTGGTCTCTCCGGGTGCGACAATCGACGTATCGCCCTCCGGTGGTGCGGGTCACACGATTACGGGGGACGTGACGATTCCACTCGGCGCTACGCTGAGGTTCGCCGGTTTCGGTTCAACCACCAACGTCAACGGCCCGACCACAGTCGCGGGTGCGATCGTGGCCACCGGCGGCGCGACTGTGAACTTCAACGCTGGCGCTTCCGCGGGTGTCTTGGCATCATCGATCCTGCTTTCCGACCTAAACCCCCCCGCGGGCACAAACTTGAACGCCGCCGGCGCCGTCACCACCACCGCCTTCACCCAGAGCGCCGGAACTCTCGGCGGACCCGGGACGCTCACCGTCAACGGTCCCTACACCTGGACGGGCGGCACGATGGGGGTCGCTGCTTCAGGCGGGACCACGCTGCTCAACGGTGGAATGACCCTCGCCGGAACGCTCACCAAGCAGTTGACCGCGCGAACGCTGACCAACACCAACAACGGCGTGATCCGGTGGACTGCCGGGGTGCTGTCCTTCAGTCAAGGCTCGGTGTTAAACAATGAAACCGGGGCGACGTTCGACATACAGACCGACGCGGACACAATCGGTTCCGGTGCCGTCTCGACGTTCAACAACTCGGGCACCCTCCGCAAGTCCGCCGGAAGCGCCACGACCTCGCTGGCCGGTGCGAACTTCATCAATTCCGGCGTCGTCGAAGTCATGACCGGTACACTGGATTTTCCGAACGTGACCTACACGCAATCGTCGGGCGACACAATCCTCTTGGGTGGTGCAGTCAGCAAAACCGGCAGCGTCATACAGATCAATGGCGGAACGATCGGACTCGGTGCTGCCACGTCGTCGGGTACGATTACCGGCAGCGTCACGTGTGGCGGCTCCCCGGGCGGGACCGTTACGCCGCGCCCAGGCGCTGCCGGCACGCTGACGATTTCGGGGACCTACACACAGAACGCCGGCGGCACGCTGGACATCGAGCTGGGCGGCACGTCGCCAGGCAGCAGCTATGACCAACTGGTCGTCGGTACGGCCGCACTCGGCGGCACGCTCCAGCTCACACTGATCAACGCCTTCACCCCGACCGTCGGGCAGCAGTTCACGATCCTGACGGCTGGCAGCCTCAGCGGGACGTTCTCAACGGTCACGCTGACCAACTTCCCGGCCAACCGCGGCGTCAATGTAAGCTACAACAGCCCAACCGGCACCGTGACCGTCATGATCACCGGGCCGTGAGAACAGCGACCAGTCGTCAGTGACTGGGGCCTGTCTGACGAATCGTTTTGGGGCATCGTGCTGGCATTTCAGGGCATCGGAGACTCGAAGCAATCAGGATGAAGGTCTCACCCGTGTCGGCGCGGAATGTTTCGCCAAGTCCGTGCAAGTCTCAGGAGTTGCGCCAGGGTCTCCTGAGAATACGCAAGCGCCGCCCCAAGACGCTTGTTGTCCGGTTCCTAGAATTCGAAATGACATTGATTTACGCAATCCGGTCTACGGTTTTGTAAACAGCCAGGTTCGGCCTCGCTGGTCCAAATTCCGATCGTTGTCCAACATCACCGAAGAGTTGGCTCGAAGAGCGTTCAGCGTTTCGAGTTGAATGCCAGACAAGAACGGCCCTGGCTGCGTCAGAATGATTGACGACCCCGGGCGTTTTCGCGATAAGTAGTACAAATGGACAAACGGGGACGACGAATCGACCCTATTCGTCCGAAATGTAGTAGAAAACCGCGTTTGCGGGCGTAGCTCAATGGTAGAGCATCAGCCTTCCAAGATAACCGGGCACTACATCACAAATCGCAGAACGGCCTTGGCGCTATCAAAAATGCTGTTTTACGGGCTCGATCCAGGTCGATGAATCATCCCAAGTAGTGCAGGATCGACCCGAAATGTAGTGTAAGGATTTCTTTTGGGCAAATGCCCAACATCATGCGCTTCCGCGGTAATGTTGGTCCTGTTTTGCTCTCTGCCGTGTCCGCAATGATCAGGCGCCGATTGAGGTTCTCGTGCGGACCGAGCGACAACTGGGGCCACTGGTCCGAACCACTCCGAGCCTCGCAACGAGACTCGATCCGCACCGACCGGCTGGATCGCTAATCACTTACGAAATGGTTTTGGATAAACGCGTAATCGCGAAGGTCGGCATCGCCGTCCTGGTCATAGTCCGCTGCGGCGAAGAACTCCGGACTACAGATGCCGCCGGGTGACCCGCCGTCGGGGCCGGCCAGGCAGCGCTGAAAGTCGCGGTAGGCGAAGCGATTGAGGATGCTCAGGGCGATGTTCCGGATCTTGCCGCGCTCATCGACCCGCAGGTCGCGGACGAACTTCTCCGGGCCGCCGGCGACCGCCATGAGAACGCGGACCACGGATGGGTTGGACGGGTTCAACACAGCAGCCTTCCCGCTCGGCTCGAGACCGTCCGGCGTGGACTCGGTACGGGCCTTGAGGACATACAGATGTCCGGGGCAATCGTCGAGCAATCCGTCTGCCGGAGAGATGTCGCGCGCCGTTCCGCAACCGCTGACGCCGGAACAGCCCGGGGCGGCGCAACTCAATTCGCAAGCGTCGCGTACGCCGTCGGCGTTGCAATCGCCGAAGTCGAAGCGACCGATCTCCTGGCCGCCGGGCAATCGGGTGACCAACACGACGGCGCCTCGCTGCTGGACGGCGACGCCGTTCACAAACGCCGGACCGTAGAGCACCGCGTCGGGTTCGGGAATGGCCCCAATGACCATGACCGACACTAGACTGAGATTGATGACGACCCATGTTCCAATTGACGTTGACATCGCACACCTCTCAAGAAGTAATCGTTGCTTTGATTGAACAGGCCGTGTCGCAACCGCGGCGTTCGACCGATCCTCGCGGACCATCGCTGTCCGAATGATCGCCATAGCCTGCCATCGCGTTCATTCTTTGGGGACGTATTCATACTCTCTCATCGCCGTTCTAAATGCGTTGTTGTTGAACTCCCACTCTTGAACGGACTGCGCGGGTCGCGAAGGCGCGATTCGTTTCCCGTATTCCAATACCGATTCGCCAGGCAACACCTTGGGAGCTTTGTAGATTGTCTTCGCGGCATTGGCACCGATGCCAGGAATGGTCTGGGCGCGGGCCGCGGTTTTCACCGCCGCGGATGCGGCCGCTGCGGCCTCCGCCTTGGCGGCAGCGCCTGCCACTTTCGCGGTTGTGGAAAACGCATTCGCAACCGCGCCGGGCAGCTTCGTCATTCCCTTGCCGACCGCCTTGATCGCGGCGCCGGCGCCGCCCCCGACCCCGAGTCCAGCGAGAATGTCGCCAACGTCCCCGGCCGTTTCGCTACCGGTCACACCGGTAATGGCCCGGGCCGTGTAGGTTCGGTCATTGTCCGCAGCGGCCGTAACCAGCAGGTCGACGCCATGCGCGGCCATGACGCAGCCACCCCCCACTGTCGGTCCACAAGCCAGCGCGCCTACCGCGAGCTCGACGGAGCCTTGCCCGACCTTCAGCGATCGACCTGTGTCGTAATCCTCGATATCGTCCTTGCCCAGAATAAACATGTTGTCGTCGAGATAACCGAGGTTACTCTTGGTGCCCTCGACGATTAGTTCACCCACACCAAGCGGATCCCAAGGGTTCAAGCCCGTGGGATCAACGAATCTTATGGGATTGTTGCGTGAGTAGGCGTACAAGTTGAGATCCTGCGGTTGGGCCAAGTACGCGGCCAACCTGTCCGGCGCGAGCAAATCGGGACTTGCATATTTGGGGTCCACAGACACGAATCGTCCGAGACGGCCGGCCAAGTAACGCTCCCCGAAATAGTGCAGGCCGGATTCCGCATCCTGCTCCTTGCCCGTGTATCCGTAAGGCTGACGGAACAGGACGCCGGGCTCATGGGAGTGTCGCACCTCGCCGAATGGGAAGTACGCGACTTCCTGGATGAGCGTACCGTTCTGATCGGTCATGACACCGGACGATCCCAGGTGATCGCCATGGAAGAACATCGTGCCTCGGTTGTCGTTCGCGGCCGGTGTCAATTGAGACTGCGCCGGGAGCGTCAACCACACCGCGCCCGCGGCGCTGAACGACTTCAACGAATCGGCCACGTTCGTCGGCAACAACGGGTCCGTCAGGAGCCAATGCGGTCGTTGGGGATCATGCGCATGAATCCTGGCATCGGCGGTCAAGAGGTGTTCGCTCGGAACCAGGGGTTCGAGGCGCGGCCACGCAAGCAACGTCTGCCCAGATGGGATGACCACGGCATCGGCCGAGGGCTGGTACATTCCTAGGGCCACCGCGATTCGTGGGCTGGTCACTTCAACCCAGAGCGGCCTAGCGACGGGGAGCAAAGCATTCTCGGCGACTTCACGAAACTCCTTGCCGGTCCATTCGTAGACGCTTGAGCCCGGACCGAACAGTTCGGCTGGGGACTGGAGCGTCTGCACGGCCACCGTTAGGAGATTCCATCCTTCAGACAACCAGATCCGTTGCAGGCGCGGCCGCTGCGGATCCAGCGTATCCGTGACCTGAGCCAGCCGAGTTGTTCCACCGAAAACGTACTTGATCGGAGCGCGATTGGGGCGATACTCGAAGTACCTATTGACGTAGAGCGTCTGATCCGTTTGACCTTGCTCGGTGATCCGCTTGGAGATGCGGTGGTTCGCGTAATCGTACGCGTATTGGGCCTCCGCGCCGTTTCGTTGATAGCCAACCATGCGATCCTTGAAATCCCAGGTCAACGTCGCGCCGTCGATTTTGGTCATGTTGCCATTGGCGTCGTAGTCATAGGCGCCTCCGGTGCTCGTGCCGGTCAGGGCATGAGGCCCGGGAGGATCCCCGGGTGCGCGGCCGAGGCGACTGGAGCGCCCGCCCGCGTAGTTCATATCGCCAAGATGGGCTTTCGGGTTGTCGGAGATCTGACCGAGCATGTTGCCGATGGCGTCATAGGCAAAGCTGATGGTCCCCAGGCTCGCATCCGCCTCGGACACCGGTGTGTAGCGCACGCGCTTGAGACGATACAAGTCGTCGTATTCGAATCGTTGCGTATTTCGCCGTTGGGATTCGGCGGACACGCCGTTGGGACCACTCGTCGGGCGCAGATCATCGATTCGAGTGATATTGGAGACGGGATCGTATCCGTAGGAATAATGGAGCAGATCACCCGAGGTCGGAGAGCTAGTTCGGAGGCTGGTGAGGCGCTCACGGTTGTCGTATTCGTTCGAAGTGATGACCCCATTCCCCAATGTGATCCGGGTGAGTTTTCCCGAAGGTTCATACGCGGCCTCGGAAGCGATGACTCGTCCGACCGGTCCGCCGTCAATGCGTTCCGGAAGCGACGCGGAGTTGTAGATGTAACGACAATGGTCGTTATCCGGGTAATACACGTCGACCAATCGATCCATCACATCGTAGGTGAATCCGGTTCTGTACGACGAGAGGATCCCCAGCAATGGGTCGCGGATTCGCTTGACGGTCCATTGCGAATTTCCGCGCGGGTCATAGGAGAAGTGCTCTTCTCCCGAAGCGTCAAATACGGCGGCGAGGCGCCCGCCGGTGAAGGCGGCTGTGCCCGAGGCGCCGTCGCCAAAGTCCACGTCCTCGCTGGGGAGGTCGTAAACCAATCGGACATCAATGGGGTCTTGCGGTCCCCCACCGTGGTCTAGGTAGTTCTCGGCGATGAGCCGGTTTGCGAAATCGTAGCTGAAGACCGTAGTCTGGCCTCGCGCATCCGTGGCACTCAGGAGATTGCCGACGTCGTCATATTGGAAGGTCGCGATGCCACGATCCGGGTCATTCATCGAGACTTTTCGGCGGAGCGAATCATAGACCAGGCTCTTCCTGTTTCCCTGTGAATCCAGAGTTGCAAGAAGGTCCCCCAAGGTGTTCCATGCATAGCGCGTGTGATATTCCTCCGGCCCGTTCCGTTCGACGACCTCCACAAGGCGGTCGAGTCCATCCGATCGCTCGCTGGTCGGAGTTGCCGCGCCCCCGGTGTCCATTTCGTCAAACCGATGCTGGACCAACGGATCGTAAACGATCCGCGATTCAGTAGCGTCCGGATTGGTGGTTCGAATGGGGCGACCCTGGATGTCGTAGAAGATCGCGTAGCGCGACTTGCCGAAATCCGGGGTCTCGAAATCCGGGGTCGGAGTGAAGTAGGACATCCAGCGATTTCGCTCCAACCTGCGGCCGTTGAAGGCCACCGCGCCGGTGAAGCGCCATTGGCCGTCCTCGGCCTCCAATTTCGATCCTAGTTTGCGCCCGAACCCATCGAAATAGTCGTGTGAATCAAGCGTGTCATTGCCCGCCAGGCTTTCTCGGGCCCGCGTGGCGATGTGGCTTATCGGATTGCCGAAATCGTATTGATAGTTGGCCCGGGCCCCGTTCGGTCGCCGAAATTCGATCAATCGTCCGAGACTGTCGTACTGGTACTCGGAGAGCGCTCCGGCGAAGTCCACGCTGGAAACGGGAGTTCCGAGAGCCAAGTCGTAGGCCGCCGCCATCGACAAGTCGTAGGATTTCAAGTGTATGATTTCGGAGACGGGGAACGTGTTCAGAACATCATCGAAAACGACCGACCGACTGTGACCGTTGGCGTCGGTCATGCGGACCACGTTGCCGAATGCGTCGTATTCGTTGCGAATCGCGAGGACGAAGCGATCGCCGATATTCAACCAGCGGTGGTGCTCCAATAGGTTGCCGCGCAGATCATAAGTAAACAGATCCTCCGCGACTCGCTCGCCGTTGCGATCACGGATGGTGGAGCGCGCCATTCGATCCATGCGCCAATTCGTCGGATCATAGGCAAATGCCCTTTCGACGAGCTGCTCATCCCCATCCGCGTCCGCAACGCCCAGCATGTTTTCCCGCACCATGTTGCCGAAGTCGTCGAATTGGAACTCGCCGCGGATGTGTACGGGGTTGCTGGTCTGCTCAAAAACGAAAGTGTCCACGGCTTGATTGAACGCGAAGCAGACGTGCCTGCCGTCCGGCGAATCCTCGATCAATCGGTGGCTCACCGAGTTTTCGACTCGATCGAACCGTGTGCCGGCGGAATCGGTTGTCTCCTGACTGAGCACCATTCCCTTGCGGCAGCCGGCCAACACACCGGTGTCAAAGGTGCTCTCCGTGACTTTCGTCGGCGCGGAATCGTCTCCAACCTCTCTGACTTCAGCTTGGGTGAACCCGCGAAATTCCTGTTTATCCGCATCGAAGTGCGGGTTCCGGTAGGTGAAGTCCCGGACGAAGTCGTTTCCGCGGCTATCGGATTCGACAATCCGAGCGACCACCGGCACCGAGATGGGCATGGTCGACTCCCATGGCCTGCCGGCGTCGCGTGCCTTGATCATTTGCTCGACGGAGGTCTCGTAGTGCAGCGTCGTCACCAGTCCAAGCCCGTTGTCGATCCGGGTGAGCAGGTTGGGGCGGATGCCCGGGACGAAGTCGAGGAACTGTTCCCTGGTTCCCGCCGGGCGAGCGCTGTTGGAAATCAGGAAATCGACCGAACCGTTGCCGTTCATATCCGCGCAGCGTGTGGCGTCGCCGGCTTGCACGGACGGCAGTCCCAGGATCGTCCGACGAGAGGCGAACCCGGCCAGGCCGCGATTGACGAAGTATTGAATTCCGTTCGGCGAGGCGACCGGACGAACAATGACTAAGTCGGCAAGCCCGTCGCCGTTGATATCCGCAAGGTCCACACGGGGAATCTCGGACGCCAGCAGTGAACCGGAGAGCGGCAGGAAGATCGGCCCGTCAAAAACACCGCGGCCGCAACTTGCCCAGTAAACCACCCGCGTGCTCTGCACCCAGGCCAAATCGCTAATGCGATCACCGTTGACATCCGCGATGCGCGCGCCCGGATCCTCAAATCGAAAGGCTTGTGTGCCGTCCGACAGCACCGGCAACGACACTTGGCGACCGTATCTTCCGCCGGGCATCAGCATCCATAGGCGATAACTGTTGTCGCCAGTGAAAAGAATGTCGTTCAGGCGGTTGTGATCTGTGTCGAGCGTGCGGCTGCCGGCGTTCTCAAAGGGCCAAATGGGCCAGGTGTCCGTGTTGCCGAGGTTGGCAGGATTTTGCCACGCATTCTGTCCGCTATTGAGAAAACACTGAAAGGTAGAATCATTGACCTTGTGAATGAGATCGGACTCGCCGTCCGCACTGTGATCGGCCAAATGAACGGAGGGCAATCCCAAGTTCAGTCCGGGAGCGTTGCCGACCAACGTTCCGACGGTGTCCCATGCCAAACGACCAGCCTCGTTCATTCCGAGATTCAGGTGGATTCTGTGGAAATTCTGCGTGGCGTTCAGAAGATCGGGCAAGCCGTCCTGATTCATGTCGATCAACTCGACATCATTGGAATCGAGCGCGGCCACCGGATCGCCGGTGCTGCGCGTAAACGAGGAGGCCACATTGTCGGGTGGTGTCCAATTGGTGTATTGGAAGCTGATGGAGGGGAGCGAGGTCACGCCGTCCGCGCCGCGTAGAGTCACCCTGCTTAGCCGCGAGACGAGTGCATTGGGCTCATACTCCAGTTCGTAACGGCGGATCAACGAATCGGGCAGGCCGTCACCGTTGAAATCACCGACGAGCGCTGTCGGCGACGGCGGAACACCCTGGGCGATCACGTCGATTCGCGCCAGCCGCATTCCGGTGCGAATCTCGAAGCCGCTTCGGAAGTCAGCGTACACATCGGGCCTAGAAGAATCATAGGTCAGTACCGTCGCGTAGAAGGCTCCGGGGCGCGCCCAACGGACTTCGCGCAGGTATTTTTGACCAGGTGAGCCCGCGTCACCGATGTACCTGTAATCCGCCGCGTTTCCGTTGACGTCCGTGGTTCGTTGGAGCAACCACGCGAACATTCGGCCGTTGCTTTCAAGTCGTGGCGCCCCCGTGGTCCCGAACTCCTGCAAAACGCCGCTTTTCTGCTGGCCGGTCCAGCCATCGCCCACCCGTCGATAGCGAGCGAAGCTGCTTTCGTTTTCACTACGCAGCGATCCGTCGGCCAGGGGCACCAACTCCTCTAGGTTCACACCGGAAAAGCGGTCGATTTCTCCCGGGTTGTCTATTGTGCCGTCGAAGTCGTCATCGACGCCGTTGGGCCCGTCGATGTAGAACGGCAATCCATGATCCATGTTGCGCGAGACCATGGTCGGCCCGGACAGTTTCCAGCCGATTCCTACGATTCCGTTGCCTTGTCCCGTGTGATAGTCAATGGACAGCGCGGGCGCGAATCCCGTCGGGCCCGAGGGCAGTTGTATGGGCACCGAGAACGTCCCGCTCCCGCTGTTGAGCTGAGGTTGGAATGACTCTCCCAATCCTTGAATGGAGCCCGGTCCCGAAGGTAATGAAATCACTTGCGGCGAGACGCCATTCTTGTCGGCTGCTCGAGCATCGCCGCTCGTCAAGTGCAATAGGGCGGCGGAAACTAGGGCTGTAGCAAGTCTCTGGCTCATTGCCGTTCCTCTCAAGAGGGTTTGCCGTAGGCCTTGATCCGTAGCTTGATGTCGTCGATTCCCAGATTCGCGTTGGGGTTTCGCGGATTCCCATTTTCATCCGCGTCGAAGATCAGAATGAGAAGCTTGCGGCGGACGACCGCGGCATCATCATTGGGATCCGCGAACTGACGGCCTGGAATCGCCAGCAGCCACTGCGTGTTCCACGCCGACCAACCGGCCAGGTCGTCCTGGAACACGGGGTCCTCGGTGTTACGAATTTGCGCTTGGGTAACGGGAAAACGGTTGATGACGTCCAATTCCGGCGAGGTGGCCAAACGCGGAATGTCGAATGAATCAAGGATCGCCCCGCCCGCGTCACGATAGACCGCGGAAACACCGGGGATTCTCTGGTCCACGACCGCCCAGGTGCGGACCGCCCGGAGCGAACAATTGCCCCCCTCGGGAGACCGCAACATGCTTGAACCCACGGGAAGGAAATGAGCAAAGATAAGCTGACTGTCCACGCCGATCGCTCCCGGATTGTCCACGCCCTCCAGCAGAATGGCGAACTCGAACACTTTCGGATTCGAGCAGGTGTCGAAGTTCGCGGGGGCGCCGAAGGTGGTTCCCCGGCGCTGACCAAAAAAGGTTCGCCCGGCAACCTCCGTCGGAATGCTAAGCACCAGCGCGGGACCGGCATCGCGGTCACTGTCGAAGCTGGCGAACTGGCGGAACGCGGGGACATCGAGCAGGTCCTGAACGACATGAGACTCCAGGAAGGCGCGAAATGCCTTGTTCTTCTCGAGCTGCTGCTGATCCGTGTCCTCCGACGGGTTGATCGCCAGGCCCAGGAGGTTCTTTCGCAAACTGAATTCGTCGCCGCCGTGATCAAAAAGCGAAAGTTTCTGCAACCGCGCGACGAAGTCGCTCTCCTGGCGCTTCTGATCCAGGCGGGCGATGATGCTCTCCAGACCTTGATCGGCCGCCGATTCCGTTCCCAAGAGCCGTTCGTGATGCAGGCGTTGCATCTGCGCGCTCACCTCATCGCGCTCGTTGTACTCGTAAGCGAAGGCTCGCGCCGCGAGCATGACATAGCGGCCGGCCAGATCGAAAAACGCGCCGTACTGCTCAAGCGCCTGATTGCGGAACGTTCGGAATGCCATGTCACGGAAGCGGAATTGTTGTAGCTTGTCCGACTGCACGCGGCGATTGCGATCACGCTCGTCGAGCAGTCGCTTCCCCTCCTGGAAGCCCTTACGCACCACCGCGAACGCCTGACGGGCTTGCGTCTCCGCGACCGCAAGTTCCAGGATGCCCTGGGGAGTTCTGCGGATCAGGTCTTCCAGTTCGATTTCCAACGCTCGAATCTGCTGATCGTTGGAGATCCTGGTGAGCGACGCCGTCTGCCAACAATTGATTCGCAATTCCTCGCGTTCGATGTCGAACTGATCGCCGATTTCGGAGGACGCACTGCTTCCTGAAAACTCGTTTCCGAGGGCTTCGCCCAAGAGACCAAGGCCGCTGTTGATCGCTGGTTCGCAGCCGACTGCGTTAGAAGCGGCGCAAACCGCGACCTGAGAAATGAGCCCCGCCACGCGACTGAATATGCCGCGATTCTCCCGAGCCTCGGCCAACTCCTTTTTGCGATCGATCACGCTGAACCGCTCCGAACATGCACTCGCCTGGATTTGCAACTGTTCGATCGCCTCGTCGCGAACGAGGGCGACGTTCTCGGCCTTGTCTTGGATCAGCGCTTCAAGATTGGACAACGCCTGCTCGGCAATTTGCGCACGGAGGGTCGCCGCGCGCAACTCGAACATCGCCAACTGCACCTGTCCGACGGCCGCGCGGTCGACCCAGCCCAATGCGTCCAGAGTCTCGGAATCCACGAGGAAGTTCACCAGGTCGGGGCTGCCGGCGCATTCCCCGTCGCAACCAGCCTCGATGAAGTCGTCGCCCGGATCGTTCAACCCGCCGATCAACTGCACGCCGTCACCGTCGTTGTCCTCGGAGTCGTTGTCCGCTCGATCGGAAGGCGAGGGCAATCCGAAGATTTCGATGAGCCGATCGTTGAAACCGACGTCGGTGGCACGAACCTGATTCTCGAAGTCGGTGAAGGTCTCTTCATTTCCGCGCAATCGGTTGGAGGCCAGGTTGGCGCGCTTCAGGATCCCTCGCGCGTTCTTGATCGCCTCGATCGCCGCGCTGCGAACGATGCCGTAGTGCGATTGTCCACTGCTGGCTCCGCCTTCAAGGAAGTCCAAGAGTTGACCCGGTTGAATGATGCGGAACGGGACCACATTGGCGACCAGACCCAGCGGATTCAGTCCGGAGCCCGCCGCGTCGACGCGCTCCTGCATCTCGTCCACCGCGGACGCGAGGATGCGAACCTCCTCCATGCGCCGGCGGTGAATCTCGGTGATGGCGTCGCCGGTGCCGGCCTGCGGGACGGGCAACAGATGGTTAAGCACGGCCCAATCGAGATACGCACCGACGCCTCCGCGTCGCGCCCAGTCCGCCGTACCCCAGTCCCTCGCCGTGTCGGTGTCGGTCAATCGCGTGTCGGCGTCCTCGCGATAGTCACGACGGAAGGTCAAATCGACGATACGGTTCGCGGCCCGCGCCTTGGCCGCCATGGCCGCCGCCATGTTCCGCACCGAATGAAACCCGACCGCGTGGGTGATCCCTTCGTCATCGACGATCGACTCACAATCGAAGTCGCCGCAGTCCGCGCCGCCCTCGGGCGTTCGCAGCGACTCCACCATGTTCTGCGAGAAGCCCGGCGGGACCGGCTCGTCCTTCGCCGCACCGAACGCGTCAAGGTAGGTGGTGGTCGCAGTGAGGTAATACCCATAGGCGTCTCCGTGGCCTTGCGGGAACGCTTCCGAAGCCGTAGCGTTACTGGGAGTGTTGGAAAAGCCATAGTTCGAGCGATACCCCACCGAGCCGATGGCGTCGACCGCGTTGGGGCGGAGGCGATTGTAGATGGCCGCTCGATCCGCCGCACCAAACTGTGGGTAATTCCCATTGGCGTTGGCGGCGGGATCATCGTTCAGGGGAGTGTCGGAAGACGCCGGTAATACGATCTCACGTCCGCGCAGAAGGGCCAGTTCCTCCTCGATAAGCGAGGTAATTCCCGGTAGTCCGGCGAATGCGAAGATGCCGGGAACCTGCTCCAGTGAAATGGAGTCCGGGGGTATCCCTTCCCCCACGGTCGGGTCCATGGCGTCGGCGAACGCCTCGTTGCCCAGGAGCATCTCGAAAGCGGAGAGTTCGTTGAGAATCCTTTGCACCACGTCGATCGGGATGCAGGATGGATCCTTGATCAGTGTTCGAAGTCGCTCGGCCGGATCGCGTGTCGTCCCTGTTCCCGCCGGGGGAACGCAGCTTCCTCCCGGACAAGGGGTTCCCACACCACAGTTCAGGCCGTCTCGAGTTCCGCCCGCACACACGCCGTCGCCCGGAGTCTGCCCGGTCCCAGGTTTCCATGGACGCCCGTAGCGCTGGATCATTGTGCCGAATGTCGTCGGACTAATCGGGTCATCGCGCTCTAGGCGGAAGACCTCTGTCGCGGCCTTGTCTTGGTCCAAGAGCTCGGCCAGCGCGTCCTGTGCGTCGCACTCATCAGGCCGGCCGTTCCCATCATTGTCGCAACTGCTCGCGTCGCGAACGTCGCACTCGTCCGGGATGCCATTGTGGTTGCAGTCGATGTCGCAGGCGTCCGGAATATTGTTGTGGTTGCAGTCCGCGCCGACTGTCGGACGAGGTCCGCCCGCCGCCACGGTCAGGGGATTGGATCCGACCGCGTCGGTGAGGATGTTCCCGCTCGTCTCGTCCATCCGCCACGACGCTGCCAGTCCGGCCGTGTCCGCCGGGTTTGAGGTGAACATCGCCCCGTGGATTTCATCCCTCGTGCGCGCGATGTTCCAGACTCTCACATCGGCGATGTAACCGTCGAATGGGCGATCCGGGGACGTTCCTTCCCCTTGGCCGATCCGCAGCCGACCGGCCAAGCCGCCCGCAGGGGCGCCCGTCACCGTGAACGTCAGTGGCTCGCGGTTATCAACTTGAACGACATATTCGATCGACGACGGCGAGAGTGTCTTCCGAGTCACAGCGACGTGATACCACAAACCCGTATGTAGGTTCGTATCTGCAACCACCGTGGCGTCGCTGAGATCGGCACGCTCATGAGTGATGCGCAGATCGCCATTCGCGTCCACCTCGATGGAATAGAGAATGTTGGACGGCAGACTCTCCCCCGCATCGCCCATCGTGATCACCGACTGGGTGACGCCGAGTCGATGGAGGAGGATCCAGGCTTCAAGCGTCAGATCGCCGGTGATCCGCAGGTCCGCCGTGGGAGTGGCGAGTTCGACAAGATCATCCGCGCCGTCGAGCTCCAGAATTGTCCGCGTCGTGCGGGTCGACGGGATCGGCGCTTCCAACCCGTCCCAGCGGCCGTTGCCGTTGCAATCGGGCAGCGTAAAGAACCAGCCCTCGTTGTTCCCGGCAGGGTTCCGTCCCCCTCCCGCGATGGCCAGTCCGTCCGTGGAGACGGCGTTGGCCGATCGTAGCGTCCAGCCCTCGAGCCCGGTCGCACCATAGTCCTGTACGAGCAATTCACGCAGATTGCGCATTCCCAGGTCGGCGCGCCACAGGAAGGCCTCGTCTCCCGCCGCAGACGTACCCGCACCAACGACGATCGAGCCGTCACCCGAAATGCCGAGCGCCGTGGCAAAGGTGCTCCCGCCCGGCAGATCGCCAAGCGCGATCTGAGAGCCCGGTCCCGGATTCCCGAATTGGGTTCCGGGGATCCACATGAACGCTTCTCGACCCGCCGCACTCGTACCGTAGCCAACGGCCCTTCCCCCGTTCGTCACCGCGAACATCTGACTGCCCACGATTCCGCCGGGCAGATCACCCGTCCCTTGAGGGAGGCATGGAGGCCTAAGACAGATCGTGTTGGGCCGGGGAAAAACGTACCCATCTTGATTGAGCGAAGAACCTGAATTCTGGTCGCTGCCGGCGACGAAGAAACCACTTGGAGACACAGTGTTAATGGTGATGTTGGAGGTAATGCCGTTTAGGTCCGGCAGGGCGGTGCTTGCGCCCGATTGCTGCGTCCATCGGAACCCGCCGGTGAACCCGCCCGCTGCGTTGAATTCGCCAACGACGGTCATGCCGTCGTCTGAAATCGAGGTCGCACGCACGGCAAGCGTCCCGGAAGGCCCGGGGATGATCTGCGCCGGGACCAGCTCATTTCCCGACTGGACGGCCCGCATCGCCCCGCCGGAGGCGACGCCGCACACGAACGTCTGCGTGCCGACCAACGCGACGTCCGTGGCTGTGCCGAAGGCCAGCGGCGGTTGCGCGTTGATGATACGGTGAAGGCTTCCATCCGCATACTTGCACGGCTCGTTGCGGAGTGAGGACGCTTCTGATTCCGCGGATCGGGACTCCCCCACGACCACGGTCACGCCGTTGACGTGAGCCACGCCTTTCGCGTCGCTGCCAATACGTCCTCCTTCCAGGTCGCCAATGCCCTGGAAGCACACCTGGAGCAAAGGATCACATCCTTCCCCCGCTTTCGCCCCTCGCGCCCCGACGAGGACGGCCCCGACGATCACGCAAGTCAGCGTCAAGTCCCATCTGCGCCTATTGGCACGATTGCTTGGATGCCTACCGATCGTTCGAATGTGTTGCATCTGGATCATCCCGTCGTCCGGCTTGGCCGTCCCGTCGCATCCATTACTGCGAACCCGCATCGTCGCTCAACCGCTCCAACCGGAAGTTCCCGCGCACCGTGATCGGCAGCGCCGTGACCCCGGTGATCACTTCGGTGTATTGTCCGGTCAGTCGATGGGGACCAAAGGTTCCATCCAGGCCTGCCAACTCGTCCGACAATGAGTCTGCTTGGTTTTCGATTTTGATTGTGATCTCACGAGTGATGTCATATCCCTTACGGTGTTCAGGATGGTATCGGTGGCGATAGGGGTTCAACGGATCATTCGGTTGGATATGAAGGGTACCCCGTAGCGTTCCACTCGACCCGAATGGGTCCAGCACGTCGGACGCATCCACCGTTAAGTTCACTGGGCGGTCCAGGAGGATGGAGTTGAAGCTCCGAGTGATGGCGCGACCGTCGCGGAACCCCAGGATGTTGACCGAGTCCAGAAGTCGCGGCCCGGCTGCGCCGGACGAAGGATCCGGTAGATCCAAGATTAGCGTCATCGTCAATGGCGGGGCTTCCGCCTGCTGGAGCGGGAGATCTTGTACGATGGGGTGGGTGCTGACCTGAGTGAGGGTGGCCCGTCCAATCCAACGACCGAAGATCGGTTCGACGGCGACCTCCGAAGCGATGACGCTCCGAGAACCCTGCTGATCGGACACATCGATGACCGCCGGGAACGTCTGATTCGCCCCCGCCACGCTGCGCGATCGCGCCGCCGCCTCCAGCCCCGATCGCCGCGCTCGAAGTTGCACTTCAACCCGCGTCGCACCGGCGGGAACGACCACGTCGAGTCCGTCGGCCAACGAGTGCCAGACCGCTACACCGGGTTTCGTCGCATCACGATACTCGAGCCACCGGGCGGCTTCTTCGACTCCGGAACATTCCCCGTCCGCCGAGAGAACCGCGCAGGGACGCGCCTCCAACCTCACAGTCCTGGCGCTTTGCGACGACGGCACCTCGAGGCTGAGCGTTCGCAGTGCCGTGGTCCGACCAAAGGACAGTCCATTGATGTCAGCCGAGGCGTCCAGCGGACCCAAGTAATCGAAGTCCTGTACGACATTCAGCCAATAGGCGGCATTCGGCTGGATCGGGTCCGTGATGGATCGCCTTAAAATGCTGTCCCCTAAGGCGAAGATGTCATGCTTAACTGGCGAACCCGACGCACGGATCTTGCCCCTCACGCTGGGATGTGAGAAAAACTCTTCGAACGACAACGGGCCCGAGGTTGGATCCGACAACGCCCCGAAGGGGTTGCTGACCCGGCTCGTGAATCGCGTGCTTCGGATAAGGGGCCGACCCTCCAGGCGCAACCGTCCCGCAGAGCGCATTCTAATCAGATAGGCTCGGTGTCCCTGCAACGTGCGCAAGGTCGTCAACGCAGGCGGGACATTCTTGTCATGAAAAAGCCACCGCCCCGGTGGTTGGCCGGGCGAGAGGTCGGAAACCGTGCGGTTCGCGTCGAACGTCCAAATGGCCTGGTAGTCCAGCGGCGTGGATTGCCGGGCAAGAATCTGTTCCAGATCGTTCGGCTCCGGCTCGAGATTCACCCAAACGGCGTTCCAACCGCTTTGGAGCTGAATCTCCTCGGTTACCAGCTGCGCCTCGGCGATCCCTGAAACACAGACCCACGCCGCCACGCAGGCCATCGACGGGATTCGCATTCCGCACCTCATCTGTTGAGCCCCGGCCACCCATGGTCGCGGCGGAACGCCGCTTCGGAGGTCGGAGTCACCGTTCGTTCCCTCAGTGGCCGGTCATCGTCGAGCTCCCCGAACCCCTTACAAATGCGTAAATCGCCCGCCCGGGGCGTCACCCAATCGAAGAAAATCGTTAGAATGTTGCTGCGAGCCTGAAGGGCTGGGTACGATGGACCGGCGAAACAACGACGTTTCCCTTGTCGCTCGTGACGCTTGTTCCGGTGTTTTTTCGCATTAGGTCGTTAGATGGGTTCGATGAGGGATCAGGAGTCAAGGCGGCCGAACATGGACGAAGCAGGCGGTCCGGTGACGCGATTGCTCGCCGACGCGGCGGCGGGGAGACCCGACGCCGCCCGGGACCTTCTGCCGCTCGTCTACCGGTCCCTTCGCGATCTGGCCAGTCGGCAATTCGCTTCCGAGCGAACCGAGCACACGTTGCAGGCGACCGCCCTGGTGCACGAGGCCTATCTGCGACTGGTCGGGACGAGTGACCTCGGATGGGACAGCCGCGCCCACTTCTACGGCGCCGCCGCGGAGGCCATGCGCCGCATCCTGATCGAACACGCTCGGCGAGTCGGGGCCAAAAAGCGCGGCGGGGACCGCAAACGCGAGATCGCTTGCGTCGCCGATCTGGCTCACGAAGATACCGTCAGCGACGCGCCGGAAATTGACGCGGCCATCGAGGCCCTTCGGGCGGATGATCCGCGGGCAGCGAGCGTTATCCACCTGCGGTTTTACACCGGCCTGTCGATCGACGAGACCGCTGCGGCGCTGAACATCGCCCCGAGCACCGTGGAGCGCGAGTGGCGCTATGCCCGGGCCTGGCTCCTGCGGCACCTGCAGAACGGCGATCGCGCGGAGACGCGACCTTGAGTCCGGCGGATCGTGAACGCGTCAAAGGATTGCTCGCTCACGCCGCAGGTCTGCCTCCTCAGCAGCGCAGGGCGTTCATCGAATCCGCGGCCGCCGACCTCCCTGAAATCGCTACGGAAGCTCTCGACCTACTATCTACTCTCGACGACTCCGGCTTCATGAGCAAGCCCACCGGCGCGGGCTTTTCGGCAGAATCGGTTCCAACGACGGTTCCCCGCGAGCAACCCGGCGCCCGGGTCGGACGATACAAGTTGCTGCAACTCATCGGGGAAGGTGGATTCGGCTCGGTGTTCATGGCCGAGCAGACCGAGCCCGTCCATCGCCGTGTGGCCCTGAAGATCATCAAGGCGGGCATGGACACCAAGCAGGTGATTGCCCGCTTCGAAGCCGAGCGCCAGGCTCTCGCGATGATGGATCACTCCAACATCGCTCGGGTCCTGGATGCCGGAGCCACGGAGAGCGGCCGCCCGTACTTCGTGATGGAGCTGGTTCGCGGTGAGCCGATGACTCGGTACTGCGATCAAGAGCGGTTGCCGATTCACCGGCGACTCGAATTGTTCCGCGACGTTTGCAACGCCGTTCAACACGCTCATCAGAAGGGGGTCATCCACCGTGACCTCAAGCCTTCCAATGTGCTCGTGACCGTCGCTGACGGGGAACCGCTCCCCAAGGTGATCGACTTCGGCATCGCCAAGGCCGTTTCCGGCCGTCTGACCGACCGGACGCTTTTCACCGAGATGCATCAACTGATCGGCACGCCGGAGTACATGAGTCCCGAACAAGCCGAAGTGTCGGGCGTCGACATCGACACCCGCAGCGACATTTATTCGTTAGGAGTGATGCTTTACGAACTGTTGGTCGGGAGCACGCCGATCGATGGTGAACGACTGCGCTCCACGCCGCTCGCGGAGATCCAGCGGCTCATCTGTGAGGAAGAACCGCAAAGACCGAGCCTGCGCCTTGCAACGCTGGAATCATCGTCCGGGGCGCAGCTCTGGACGCCGCCGCAGGCGGCCGGCGATTCCGCCGAATCCTCCGCGATTGAGATCGCGCGGCGACGGCAGTCGGAGCCCATGCCTTTGACCCGCACCCTACGCGGCGACCTCGACTGGATCGTCATGAAGTGCCTGGAGAAGGATCGATCGCGCCGCTATGCGACCGCCAGCGCCCTGGCAGAGGATGTGGCGCGCTATCTGTCGGACCAGCCGGTCCTCGCCACGCCCCCCAGCGCGCGCTACAAACTTCGCAAGTTCGTACACCGGAATCGAACCTTGGTGCTCGCCGGCGCCGCTGTCGCCGTTGTCCTTGTGTTGGGCGTCATCGGAACCACCCTCGGACTCGTTTGGGCCATGCGCGAACGGGGTCGGACCCACGAACAGAGGATCATCGCCGAGGCGAACGCCATCACGGCCCGCAGGGAGGCCGAGAGAGCCAACCGCGAGGCGGATCAGGCTCACGCTGTGGCGGATTTTCAAGCGCAGATGTTTGCGGACGTTAATCCGCAGACCATGGGGATCAAGTTGCGAGCGGATCTGTTGACCAAGGCGCGGGCGGCAGCGAAGCGATCGGGACGCAACACGGAAGAAATCGACACGCACGTCGAGGAACTCGCAAAGCTCATCGCCGGTATCGATCTCACCGGGATGGCCCTAACGACACTCGACGAGAACGTTTTCCAAAGGGCCTTGGCCGTCATTGAAAGACAGTTCGCCGACCAGCCCTTAGTCAAGGCGCGGTTGCTGCAGACCATGGCCAGCACACTCCGCGAACTGGGTTTGCTCGATGCCGCGATTCGGCCGCAGGAACAGGCACTGGAGATCCGCCGCCAGGTGATTGGCAGCGAACACCCCGACGCGCTCGCCTCGATCAGCGAGATGGGCCGACTGCGCCTTGCTCAGGGCAAGCTGACGGACGCTGAGCCGTACCTCCGCGAGGCCGTGCAGGGTCTCAGACATGTGCTGGGCGACGAGCATCCCGACACACTCAGATCGATCGTCAATCTCGGCCATCTGCTCCACGACCAGGGCAAGCTGGCGGAGGCCGAAGCTTTCTATCGCGAAGCGATGGAGGAACTCCGCCGCGTGCTGGGTGATGACCACCCCGACACCCTCATTTCGATCGCAATCCTAGGCCAACTGCTTCAGGAAGAGAATAGGCTCTCAGAAGCCGAACCGTACTTATATGAGGCGCTGGACAAGCGCCGCCGCGTGCTGGGCGACGAGCACCGTGACACGCTTGAGTCCATGAACAACGTGGCTATTCTGCTCCTCGCTCAGGGCAAGCTCAAAGAAGCCGAAGCGTACTTCCGCGAGTCCCTGGAGAAACATCGCCGCGTACTGGGCGACGAGCACCCCAATACGCTCAGCGCAATCAGCAACATGGGCATTGTGCTACGCGCCCAGGGCAGGCTTGCGGAAGTTGAACCGTATTACCACGAGGCGTTAGAGAAACGGCGCCGCCTGTTGGGCGACGAGCACCCCGACACGCTTACGTCGATCCACAACATGGGCTTCCTGCTCCAGGCGCAGGGCAAGCTCGCGGAGGCCGAGCCGTATTGCCGCGAAGCGATGGAAAAGTGGCGCCGGCTGCTCGGCGACGAACACCCCGACACTCTGATAGCGATCAATAATATGGGCGTTGTGCTCCTGACCCAAGGGAGGCTGTCCGAAGCAGAGCCCTTCTGCCGCGAGGCGATGGAGAAACGCCGCCGTGTGCGCGGCGAAGAGCACTTGGACACGCTCATTTCGATTAGTAACATGGGGAATCTTCTTCAGGCACAAAGCAAACCCGCGGAGGCCATTGGACTAATGGCCCCGGTAGAGCCTGCGGCTCGCCAGGCATTCGCCGGCAATCCGGTGCGCCTGGGCCGCTTCCTGACCGCACTCGGACGTGCGCGCGTGTCTACCAAAGAGTTCGACGCCGCAGTGGCCAACCTGAGCGAGGCCCATGCCATCTTGAGCGAGGCAAAGGGCGCAACGGACCGGGACCGCATTGACGTTTTGAGCGGCCTGGTGAAACTCTACGAGGTTTGGCATTCCGCCGAGCCGGATCGAGGCTACGACACCAAGATGGCCGAATGGCGCGTCAAGCTCATCGAATCGCAAGCAGGGCAAGACTAGCCTGAGACTGTGACCCAAGGCCCTGTACCTCCTGAGACTTGAGTTTCGATACTCGCCAGGGGCGTTCTCCCGCCGAATCTCGAATTGCTCGGCCTCGATCGGACGCGGCCGAGTCGCTGCTGGTGTCGGCCCAGCCACACGTCTCCGACAATTTCTTCCCTCCCGCCCGGTAAAGGGGGCGGACCCTCGAATCGCTGATTCAACTCCATGAAGCGCGCCACGCGGACATGCCCGTCAACGGCTTCGATGCAAAGGCCACCGAATGGCGAGCCCGCCTCGCGCAACGCAGGTCAGACCCTTAACCATGCGCCGGTTCCGCAATCAGATTACGTTCCGAAGCGCATCGCGAGGCCTATCCGGAGATGGCGTTTGGAGCTCGTGCGTGACTTGTTGGACACCGCAATTCAGGTATCTTCAGCTGTTATGTAGTATGGAGGTGGGTTGGACGATGCGGCGCAGAAGGACGCCGGGAGGATACGTAAACTACCGTAAATTAAAAGGTTAATGCGGGCGTAGCTCAATGGTAGAGCATCAGCCTTCCAGAGATAACCGAGCACTACATCACGGGTCGAAAAACGGCCTTGGCGCTGTCGAAATCGCGGTTTTTGGGGATTGATCCGGCTCGATGGTTCGACCCAAGTAGTATCAGTTCGACCGGAAATGTAGTGCGAGAAATTTTCGCGGAATGGCATCGGAAACCGCGGTCAGGTTGGTATCCGCCTCGCTTGCAGAACGGGTCAATCGAGCCTCACTCGTGGGTCTACGATCGAACAACGTCATACGACCATTGCGATTCTCAGTTCTGTTGCGCTGCCGCAGGAGCCCGTGTTGGTGTCAATGCCTCAATTGACGCAGGACCGGTCGTTCGGCCCGTTCATGGCAATCTACTGGCCGGTGAAGGAAACGCTCATTTTGGCGAAGTCGGCGAGGTCCACGGTTCCACGGGCGTTGATGTCGAAGCAGCGGCAATCCAGCTCGACGGCCTCTGCCGGACCCGTCAGACAACTCTCAAAAAGCCCGTGGTCGAATAGATCCACGTCGCCGTCGTCCTGACAGTCGCCCGGTGGGATTTCAAACCAGAAACCACCTGTCCGTTCGAAGTCGCCGCCGCTCAGGCGTCCGGCGTCGGCCTGTCCGATGGTGCCGGAGAGTTCGAACGCACCTCCGTTGCTTCGCACCACGCCCCCACCGTCAACTGTGTTCCAGGGCAAGTCGAGTTTGGTGGTCGGAGCGGTCGTGCCGATACCGACGTTTCCCGAAACTGGATTCAAGGAGAGATTCTGCCAGGCTGTTTGCGTCGCATCGTGGCCGCCGAGCGTCGCGACCCCGTTCACTTCTCCGAGCACAACCGACGCGGCCTCGCCTCCTGCGGGGATTCCACCCTCCCAACTGGATCCAATTCCCTTGACCTGAAGCGCAAAGTGGGTGTGCGGCGTCGCGGTGCCAATGCCTGTCCGGCCCTGGACGATCAGGCCGTCGGTAGGGGCCGCATTGAGACCCGAATAGCTGGAGCCGATGGCCGCGGCGCCCTCGACGTCCAACCGATTCGCCGGCACGCCGGTGCCGATTCCAACGTTGCCGTTGCCCTTGATGCGCAAGCTCGATAAATGAACTACTGGAACCGGCGCCGAAGGCGATGTCCGTGAGGACTCCGTCCGAATGCATCTGCAAGAGGCCCGGCTGAATTCCGAATCCGTAGTGGTTACTCGACTGCCCGTAAAGGCTGATCTTGTCGCCCCCGGTATCGGCGAACGAGAGTGGGAATCCTGGTGTCGTCGTCCCGACCCCGATGGACCCGCCAAAGTAGCTTTTTCCGTCGTCGAAATAGCCGGCGAACCCGTTGTTGGCCGCACTGCCGTAAACGCCGATGTCTTTTGTCGAGTCATAGAAGGAGAGCGCCGCAATCCCTGCGCGGCTTAGACTCACCACGCCCCAGGTCGCACTCGTGGAAGCAGACTGGTTCCCAAACGCCGCCAAGCCACCGCCGGAAATCGCCGCGCCATCGACGGCATCAACGGTAAGTACGGATCCCAGGATTCCCTGCGACGGCGCCCCTTTGATGACTGCCCCCGGACTGAGCATTAATGCGTGCGGTGTCGCGGTCAACGGCTGGCGCGGACTCAGCGTCGTGCCGTCCACCTCGATCTGCAGCCAACGGGCGCCGCCATCGAAGGCGCCAAGTCCGAATTCATCATGCGCCTTGACCGTCACGGTGAACAAGCCGTTCACGACCTCGACGCCGTTGATCGATTGTTCACTCCCGATCTGCGCGCCGCCGGTCGGCGGATCGCCCACGCCCGGTGAGTCGAAGAGCGTAAAGAGGAAATCCACGGTTCCATTCATGGGAAGACCGGCATCCTTGAGCTGTCCTTGGTAGGTGAACGAACCGGCCCAAGCCGGCGTTGTCAGGCAGGCCAAAAGAATTCCAAGTGTCAGGCAAGTTGCATGACACGAACCGTTCTGTCGGTCTCTTTCCATCGACAATCTCCTCAACCATTCGAAGCGCCATCGAGTTCGTAGGCATCCTGCGACCACGTCATCGCGTTGCGGTAGCCCACGTCCCGGCGCTTCCACCCTCATCCACACGATCTGGGCCCGGAACGGTCGGAAAAAGGCAAGATCGATGGGCAACGTCTGCTAACCGCCGCAACATGGCCGCTTCGGCCGTTCTTTTTGAGGCGGCAACCCCGAGCGATATAATGAAGTACCCCTGGGAACGCCCCACGGAGTCGCGCCTTGGAACAGCAAGCTGGAAATGTAACAGTCTTCCTAGCCCGACTCTCGGCGGGCGAGACCGGCGCGGCCGAACGCCTGCTTCCGGTAGTCTATGAGGAGCTCCGCGCATTGGCAGGCCATTACTTCAAGAAGCAGCGGTCGGACCACACTCTTCAGCCCACGGCTCTGGTCCACGAGGCTTACCTGAAGCTGATCGGTCAGGAGCGCCCTGAGTGGCAGAGTCGGGCGCATTTCCTGGCCGTGGCCGCGACCGCCATGCGCCAAATCCTGGTCAACCATGCTCGGGACCGAAAAGCGGTAAAACGCGGCGGAAGTGATCGACACCGGATCACCCTCGACCGGGCGCTCGCGGCCGTGGAGTCCGATGTCGTGGATGTCATCGACCTCGATGACTCGCTTTGCAGGCTGGCGGCGTTCAGCGAGCGGCAGGCGCGCGTGGTCGAACTACGAGCATTCGGCGGTCTGACCATCGAGGAGGCGGCGCACGTTTTGGGCGTCGGGCAGACCACAATCAAATCGGATTGGCAGTTCGCTAAGGCCTGGCTCAAGCGCGAACT
Organism: uncultured Phycisphaera sp.; assembly: GCA_964421865.1. Lineage (GTDB taxonomy): Bacteria > Planctomycetota > Phycisphaerae > UBA1845 > UBA1845 > SBAX01. The sequence goes on from CAYQZH010000005.1 coordinate 42,460, forward strand.
GGCCGCGACCAACGGATGGACGCGGCTAGGCATGAGCGTATCGTCGACATTTTTGTGCGCGCCAAGGCGTTGCCGTCGGAGCAGCGTCGCGGGCTTATCGATGAGGCCTGCGCCGAGGACCTCGGGCTGCGCGCCGAAATCGAGTCGCTTCTCGCTGCTGACGAACGCGAGGTCTCGTTTCTCGATGCTCCCCGAGAGGGTGGGGTCGTCGCGGTCATTGCTGGTCACGACGACGATGCGCTGATCGGGACACGCGTCGGTCCCTACGAGCTCCGGCGATTGGTGGCGACCGGGGGGATGGGCGTCGTCTACGAGGCTATGCAGCAACATCCGCACCGAATCGTCGCCCTAAAGCTCATGCGCCACGGCTTCAGTTCAGCAAGCACGCTTCGTCGATTCCAGCTCGAAGCCGAAATGCTCGGGCGCTTGCAGCATGTCGGCATCGCACAGGTTTACGACGCGGGGATTCACAAGTCGCCCACGGGCATGCAGATCCCGTACTTCGCAATGGAACTCATTCACGGCACCGCGCTTACGGAGTACGCACAACAGCAGAGGCTTGGCACGCGTGATCGATTGGCCCTCCTAGCCAGCGTGTGCGACGCCGTAGAGCACGCCCATCAAAAAGGCGTCATTCATCGCGACTTGAAACCCGCCAATGTCCTGGTTGACGCCGGCGGGCAGCCTAAGGTTCTCGACTTCGGCATCGCCCGCGTGACGGACGCCGACCTCGGCACGACCACCATGCCCACTTCCGTGGGACAGCTCTTGGGCACACTTCCCTACATGAGTCCTGAACAGACAAGCGGCAATCCTGCGGACTTGGATACCCGGTCGGACGTGTACTCGCTCGGCGTTATCCTCTACGAGTTGCTGACGGACCGTCTTCCCTATGATCTGAGTCAGCACTCGATCGCCGGCGCTGTACGCGTCATCCAGGAAACCGAACCGATTCGCTTGTCATCGATCAATCGCGTGTTACGCGGTGATCTCGAGACGCTCGCGGCTAAGGCGTTGGAGAAAGATAAGGAACACCGCTACGGTTCGGCGGCCGCATTGGCGGCCGACATTCTTCGATATCTCATGGATCTGCCCCTGTCCGCGCGCCCGGCAAGCACGTTCTATCAACCCCGTAAGTTCGCAAAACGCAATCGCGGCCTGGTCGCAGCGGCGAGCCTGTGCTTGCTCCTGCTCGTCGGCGGAGTCACCGGAACGACTATGGGATGGGTCTCCTCGAATCGCGCCAACCGAAAGCTCGCCGAGGCCGTCGTCGAGGCTACCACGCAGCGCGACCGCGCCCGCGACAGCGAAGCTAAGGCTACGACGGAAGAAGCTAAGGCTACGACGGAACTCGCCCGCAGCCAAGAAATCGCGGAGTTCATGCGGTCCATGCTACAGTCGGTGAACCCGGCGGTCGCCCGCGAGCGAGACACGACGCTGCTACGCGAAATCTTGGAGCGTGCGGTCAAAAAGATCGAGTCCGGCGAACTATCCGATCAATCGGTAGTCGAGGCGGAGATGCGATCAACGATCTCGGAGACGTACGCCAGCATCGGCGACAACGCTGCTGCACTACGCGTGATTGAGCCGGCCATACAGATGGCACGCGCCGCTCCGGTTGACCAGGCAGCGTCGTTCCTCCATGCGAGGATTCTCTACGCGACCACGTTGGTCGTGTGGGGTCGATACGCCGACGCAAGGGCCGAATTCGAGCAGGCCGTGGCGATTCACCAAGGCGCGGGTCTCCCGGAGGATGAGCAAGCGGGCGTGCTCTACTCCAACTTTGGAGGAGTTCAGTCCCATCTCGGGAATGCGGAGTAAGCGCTGCAACTACATCAGCGTGCACTCGAAATCCGTAAACGCCTTCGGGGGGAGAAGTCGGGCGATGTCGCTGCCGCGATGGGAAACATCGCCGGTGTTCTACAGAACCTGGAGCGTTACGACGAGGCGCTCCCGATGTTGCAGGATGCACTTGCGATCTACCGTGGCGCGGACCCGCCGCGCCTGCTGCACATCACCATCGTTGAAAACAACATGGCCGAGGTGCTTCTGCTGATGAACCGTCCGATTGACGCTGAGCAATTCGCACGAGACGCGCTCGAGATCTGTGTACGGGTTTTCAAGCCCGATCACCAGCAGATTGGGTTTGCGACACATACTCTGGGCCTCGCCCTGCGTGTCCAGGACCGTCACGTTGAAGCCGTCGAGCAGTTCGCCAAGGCGGCGCAGATCGTCAGGAGCGCGTTTGCCGACAGCCATGAGTTTGTTGCGACGGCGCGGATGGACTTGGGCGTTGCGCTGGTCGCCACTGGCCGATACGCCGAGGCTGAACCAGAACTGCTCTCGGCCTGCAAGGCATTCGATGAGCGGGATGGCGGGCCGGAAACGTCGATCGAATGCATCCGCGCCGTGGTGGACTTGTACCGGGCCTGGGACAAAGGCGAGTTTGCCAACCGACATGACGCGGAATTGCTACGCTGGAGGGCCCGGCTCCACGAGCTCGACTCGCAGGCTCCATCCCAAACCCCAGGCGGGGATTAGGCCTGCGGCAGCTCCGAGTCCGTTGGCCTCAAAGCATAGCAAGCCGACCAGACGCTCATGTGGCGAAAAGCGTGGACGGTCGGTGCACGCTGGTCGCATGTCCCTGCTGGTCTAACGGGACCGGTCCTAATCCAGGGCCACCTGCCACACAGGTCGTTCGGCTGTGCGATGATCATGTCAGCGGGAAATGACCATTCCCCGGCATCCCTACTGCGGAGCCGAGGCAGTAACCCGCCGGCCTTCATCTCTATCCTGGCTTCGAGAGCATTCAGCTTTTCGAGCTGATGCTCAAATCGAGAATCGGCGTTTTGGGGCCGCTAGGGCTTGTTTTGGCTGCCGATTCGAGTATCTTTGACGATTATGTAGTGCAAAGCGGCTTGTTCGAAATGTAGTGCAGAGATCGGCGATAATGTAGCGTAAGTCATTGTCGTTGCGGTAGTTACGCGGGCGTAGCTCAATGGTAGAGCATCAGCCTTCCAAGCTGAACGTTGACGGTTCGAGTCCGTTCGCCCGCTAGTGACGTAAAACAGGCTGAATTGCAGGGTTTTCTGCAATACCCGCGGTGACGCGGAGCGGCCATTACCAAGGCGGATTCCGGGTAGGACTACCCGGAACCCTTTTGGAGGCTGCTACCGTGCCAAGAAAACCCCCGGACGTACCCCCCTACAAGCTCCACAAGGTCACCCAACAAGGCTACGCCATTTTCGACGGGCGGCGAAAGTACTTCGGGCGGCACGAACTGCCCAAGTCGCTAGCCAAGTACGATCAATACGTCGCCGAATGGCTGGCCGCCGGGCGGCGCGTCCCCGTCAAGGCGTCCGAGTTGACGATCGTCGAGTTGGTCAACGCCTTCCGTCGCCATTGTGAGGCCGACGCCTTGGACAAGCGCGGGCTGGCGGTCCACAAGTCGGCATGGACCGCGGTCGTCGAGTTGTACAGCGAGACGCCGGCGGCGGAGTTCGGACCCCTGAAGCTGAAGGCCGTCCGCGAGCGCTTGATCGTTGCGGGCAAGCGGCCCCGGTCCCGCCAGTACGTCAACAAGATGGTGAAGTCGGTACGGACCATTTTCAAAAGGAGCGTTGGTGAAGAGTTGGTCCCCGTGGCCGTCTACGAATCGCTGCGGACCGTGGACGGTTTGAAACACGGCAAGACGACCGCCCCGGAGTCCGAGCCGGTGAAGCCCGTCCCCCAAGAGCACGTTGACGCGATCCGGCCCTACCTGTCCCGCCAAGTCGCGGCCCTGATCGACCTGCAATTGTTGACCGCGGCGAGGCCGGGCGAGCTGGTCATCATGCGACCCGTGGACCTGGACACGACCGGCAAGGTATGGACCTACACCCCGGCGACGCACAAGACGGCCTACCGCGGCCACAAGCGGGCGATCTATCTCGGACCCAAGGCTCAAGAGGCCGTGCGTCCGTTCCTGGCAGGCCGTCCCGTGGAAGCGTTCCTATTCTCGCCCGCTGAGGCCGTGGCCGAGCAACGCGAGGATCGGCACGCCGCGCGGGTGACGCCGCTGAGTTGCGGCAACAAGCCGGGTAGCAACGTCAAGCGGCGCCCCCGGAAGCAACCCGGCGATCGCTACGACAGCCGGGCCTACTATGGAGCGGTCCAGTACGCTTGCCAGCGG
>CAYQZH010000006.1:0-21299 GCA_964421865.1 uncultured Phycisphaera sp.
ATGTTTGGCGAGAGAAGGGGATTGTTTGGTTGCACATCAAGAAGCAGGCTGTGAATACGCGGATTGTTGTACTGATGTGTGCAACACAGATAGTTATTGTTGTTTGGTTGAGTGGGACCGTGTGTGTGTTCAACTTGCCGAACAAATGTGCCCCAACTCCGTCGGGCACGACGAATGCCTCGTCGGTCCGCAGTCCGCGCTACTTGTTGAGGCCGACAGCAGCACGTTTCTTGCCAATACTTACGCGACGGAAAGCGGTAGCGACCCGGGCTTCTGTTGTCGAAGCGACGCGCCGGGATCGACGGGGTTCGGCACGGTGTGGTTCAAGTTTACGGCCACGGACACCTCGGCCAAGATCAGCACCTGCAACAACGATCCGGCCAAGGATTCGATGTTTCAGGTCTTTGCGGCGGGCGACTCGTCCACGGAGGAGCGGGGCTGCGCGACGCTGGCGATGATCGCGTGCAGCGACGATGTGGACGATTGCGGCGGCGGACGGCACGGAAAAATCTGCGTAAGAAATCTCACGCCCGGTCTGACTTACTACGTGATGGTCGCCGCCAAGACGTCCGAAACCAAGGGCGTGTACCAACTCGACATCCGCTCCCCATGCTTCGACGAACCGATCTGGATCGCCGATGACTGCAACGGCGACGGATTGTCCGACGGCTGCGAAATCGCCCGAGGCGTGGGAGCGGACTGCAATTTGAATCTCATCCTGGACGAGTGCGAGATCGCAGATGGAACGAGCCTTGACTGCAACGGCGACTCGATCCCTGACGAGTGCACGAGCGCATTGCGTGTCTTTTCGCCGGACTCGCCGAGCTACTCGTTCGGGGCGGCAGGTGCAGTTGACGGCGACTGGGTGCTCATCGGTAATCCCTATGGCATCGGGGATCCCGACCCACGGGCCGGCGCTGCATATCTGTTTCATCGGACGATGTTGACGTGGGACAAAGTCGCCAGGCTTGAGGTGCCGGAGACGGGCCGCAGGTACTTCGGAAACTCCGTAGCAATGGCGAACGACGAAGCGTTTGTGCAGGACTTCGCCAATGACGAAGAGGGGATGACGGGCGTGGCTGGTGCGGTTTACGTTTTTGGGCACGATGGCGCGGACTGGCGTTTCCAGACAAAGCTTGTCGTGGATGATCCATCCGAGTGGAGTCGCACCCTTTGCCAAGTCTCGGTTGATGGCGACTATGCGGCCGTCTCCGCTTGCTTCCTTGGAGGCTGGTTCGGCGTACCCGTTCCGGCGGTCGTCTACATCTTTCATCGCGGCAGCACCGGCTGGAACCAGGAGGGCAAGCTCACTCTTCCGGGTTCGGTGACGTTAGGTGATTACGCGTGGACAATTCCCATCTCTTTGAACAAAAATCGACTCGCGATCGGGGCCCCGTGGGAGAGCTTCGACGATGCATTCCAGCCTGGCGCCGTCTACGTCTACAAACGCGACGCCACCGGCTGGGCGCTCGAGAGCAGACTCACGGCACCCGATGCCTACATGCACCGTAATTTCGGGGCTGCTCTGGACTTACGGGGGGATCGCCTAGTTGCCGCTGTGGGCGGAGCGCCGGTTTCCCCGCCTATGCCGGGAGCACCGGAAATGGCGTTTCAGTTTCGGAGAGTCGGAAGCGTTTGGGGTCTCGACGGAAGCTTGTCGGACGCTTCGGCGTACCACTCTCTGCTGGACTCCGTGGCGTTCATCAACGACGGCATGACGCTTGTAGGCGCGGCGGGCGGGCCTCACGGCGCTGACTTCGCGTACGTCTTTCAGCGCCTGTCCACCGGCGTTTGGGGAAAGGTCGCAACGCTCGGCGCGCCGGCTCAATTCAGCAGTAGCACCGTTAACTATCCGACTGTCGTACGCGCGGGCCGCGATTTCGCGATCGTCGGGGTGTGGAACCCTGAGCCGTCGAATGTCGAGCCACATGGCTCCGCGTACCTCTTCGCCATTTCCGGCGGCGATTGCAACCAAAACGGCGTCACTGACGGTTGCGACATCCGCGACCGAACGTCCGCCGACTGCGATCACAACGGCGTCCCTGACGAGTGCGAGACGTTGCCGCCGTTTGATTACGACTTCGACGGCGACGTGGACTTGATTGATCTGGCCGGGTTCCAGCGATGTTTCACAGGGCCGGCGACGGTCGCGCTGTGCTGCCGGATGTTCGACAGCGACCCGGACGGGGACGTGGACGGGGACGATTTTGTGGCCTTCAGCCGGGCGTTTACAGGTCCGTAAGTGCGGCGTTTTCGGACCGCCGCCTCTTCTCGGCAGTGAGAAACGGACGGCCGGGGCCCGGCGGCGTCCCAGCACCACTTGGACCACGCGCGGGCGGCTGCGGACCCGCAAAAAAGCCCCCAAACCTGCGGGTTACGAACCTTGACAGCGGTAGGTCTAACGACTATGCTTGTGGTTAGCGGAGGTTATGGGAACGAGCATGTGCGACGCCGAACCGAGGTCGGCCGCCGTGGGGTCGTAGGGCGGTCGAAGCAGTCGGACGGGGTGAACTCGGCGTGGCGCCTGGGCCGTTGGTGACAGGCGGCGGCACATAAATTAGGGAACCAGCCGTGGGGCGAGCCGCACATCCGTGTCGGTTCTCACCTGCTCGTCGGTGGAGGTGACCCGCGCCGTCTCTCGGCGGTGGATCGCCGCCGACGCGATGACTTCCGCAAGGGCGTCGCAAGCCGGTTGTCGGCCAGATGAAGGTCGCCGAGTGGTTTGGCAGCCGTGGAATCGTTGGTAGGGTTCGTACGGAGGAAGGGTGAATATCATGCGAAGCAGAGCGCTGTGGGGTTGTTGGGTCATGTGGTGCCTCGCGTCGGTCGCGGGCCGGGCGTCGGCCCAGGACCGGGCGGTGACGACGGCCAAAAGTGAAGAGGACCGTATCGTGCAGATCGAGCCGGCGACGGTGGAAGCCGACGAGACACCCGCGGCGATCCAGTATTTCCCTCTTGATCCCGGCACGATCTTTGAGCGACACGTGGTTCTGGGGGAAGGAGCCGACCCCGCGGATGCCACAGCCGGCGCGACGGAACAGCTCATCTTCAGCAACACCTTGGGGACGTTCAAGGCCGCGCTGGGAGAGAATCGGCTCGTCGCCGACGACATCACCACCACCGTCCCCGGCGGGTGCAGGCTGCGACGCTACGAGTTCCCCGTGGTCGGCAAAGCGGACCCCCTCGGCATCGGCGGAGCGTACACCGTCAAGTTCGCCCTCTATTCCAACTGCCCCGGCGCGGTGCAGGTCGAAAGCGTACCGAGCTTGATCATCCCCGGAACGCAGGATCAGGCGGTATTTCCCGATGACGCCCCGCGACTGATCTCCTTCGTCGCCGGCGACAATGTGCCGCTCCCGACCAACTTCTGGCTGGGCGTCAGCTTCTCGCGCAACAACGCCGGTGTGGTGGCCGGAACCCCACCTATGGCCGGGTTCTCCTGTGACCAGTTTGATTACCCCGGATTCCCCTGCAACGCTAATCTCGGAGGCTTCCTCCTGGGTAATCCACAGGCCAGCTTCAACCTGGAGATTTACTCCGACGCCGACTGTCCCAACTCGTACACCGGATACAAAAACAACAGGCCGTCGGGGAGCACTTACAACCCCGGCGCAGGCATCACCTTCGCCGACGACATCGAGTTGAGCAACTCCAGCTGCAATGCGATCGCTTACGAAGTCGCGATCAAAGGCGTCGGTTTCTATACCTTCGACCTACGCCGCAACTGCGACGGCGGCGTGATCGCGGGAACAGAGACATTCTTTACCATCGCGTCCGGCACGGACGTGAGAATCGCCCGTTTCACCTTCGCTACGCCCATCCCGCTGCCGCGGAACCTGTGGTTGTCCGCCAACGTCAGCAATGACAGGGGCGGCGTGGTCGTTGCCGGGCAGGCGGCCTGCATCGGTAGAACCGAGGACATATTCGGCGTAGTCACGCCCACTGGGTGCACGAACATCGACGTCCCCGGTGCGGGAGTTCATGCCGCTTTTAGCGCGGCCATCACCTGCGCCGGCGCCGCGCCGGTGGGGGCGTGTTGCGACATGTTTATCACAGGCCCGAACGGGGAGGCGGTCTGCCGGCAGGTCCCGGAGACGAACTGCCCGTTCCCGCCTCGGTTTTCAACACTTCAGCCACAATGGTCGGAGGGTGCGTCTTGTAACCCCGATCCGTTCCCGCTTCCCTGTGGCGTCGCTGCGTGCTGCCGACCCGACCAAGTCTGCGAAAACCTGACGCGTAACGAGTGTATCGCCGTTCCGCCAATCGACCGCCCCCGACAGTGGCAGCTTGGGCGGTACTGCGATCTGAACGGCCAGCAGTGTCCAAATGTCGCATGTTTGGCGAGAGAAGGGGATTGTTTGGTTGCACATCAAGAAGCAGGCTGTGAATACGCGGATTGTTGTACTGATGTGTGCAACACAGATAGTTATTGTTGTTTGGTTGAGTGGGACCGTGTGTGTGTTCAACTTGCCGAACAAATGTGCCCCAACTCCGTCGGGCACGACGAATGCCTCGTCGGTCCGCAGTCCGCGCTACTTGTTGAGGCCGACAGCAGCACGTTTCTTGCCAATACTTACGCGACGGAAAGCGGTAGCGACCCGGGCTTCTGTTGTCGAAGCGACGCGCCGGGATCGACGGGGTTCGGCACGGTGTGGTTCAAGTTTACGGCCACGGACACCTCGGCCAAGATCAGCACCTGCAACAACGATCCGGCCAAGGATTCGATGTTTCAGGTCTTTGCGGCGGGCGACTCGTCCACGGAGGAGCGGGGCTGCGCGACGCTGGCGATGATCGCGTGCAGCGACGATGTGGACGATTGCGGCGGCGGACGGCACGGAAAAATCTGCGTAAGAAATCTCACGCCCGGTCTGACTTACTACGTGATGGTCGCCGCCAAGACGTCCGAAACCAAGGGCGTGTACCAACTCGACATCCGCTCCCCATGCTTCGACGAACCGATCTGGATCGCCGATGACTGCAACGGCGACGGATTGTCCGACGGCTGCGAAATCGCCCGAGGCGTGGGAGCGGACTGCAATTTGAATCTCATCCTGGACGAGTGCGAGATCGCAGATGGAACGAGCCTTGACTGCAACGGCGACTCGATCCCTGACGAGTGCACGAGCGCATTGCGTGTCTTTTCGCCGGACTCGCCGAGCTACTCGTTCGGGGCGGCAGGTGCAGTTGACGGCGACTGGGTGCTCATCGGTAATCCCTATGGCATCGGGGATCCCGACCCACGGGCCGGCGCTGCATATCTGTTTCATCGGACGATGTTGACGTGGGACAAAGTCGCCAGGCTTGAGGTGCCGGAGACGGGCCGCAGGTACTTCGGAAACTCCGTAGCAATGGCGAACGACGAAGCGTTTGTGCAGGACTTCGCCAATGACGAAGAGGGGATGACGGGCGTGGCTGGTGCGGTTTACGTTTTTGGGCACGATGGCGCGGACTGGCGTTTCCAGACAAAGCTTGTCGTGGATGATCCATCCGAGTGGAGTCGCACCCTTTGCCAAGTCTCGGTTGATGGCGACTATGCGGCCGTCTCCGCTTGCTTCCTTGGAGGCTGGTTCGGCGTACCCGTTCCGGCGGTCGTCTACATCTTTCATCGCGGCAGCACCGGCTGGAACCAGGAGGGCAAGCTCACTCTTCCGGGTTCGGTGACGTTAGGTGATTACGCGTGGACAATTCCCATCTCTTTGAACAAAAATCGACTCGCGATCGGGGCCCCGTGGGAGAGCTTCGACGATGCATTCCAGCCTGGCGCCGTCTACGTCTACAAACGCGACGCCACCGGCTGGGCGCTCGAGAGCAGACTCACGGCACCCGATGCCTACATGCACCGTAATTTCGGGGCTGCTCTGGACTTACGGGGGGATCGCCTAGTTGCCGCTGTGGGCGGAGCGCCGGTTTCCCCGCCTATGCCGGGAGCACCGGAAATGGCGTTTCAGTTTCGGAGAGTCGGAAGCGTTTGGGGTCTCGACGGAAGCTTGTCGGACGCTTCGGCGTACCACTCTCTGCTGGACTCCGTGGCGTTCATCAACGACGGCATGACGCTTGTAGGCGCGGCGGGCGGGCCTCACGGCGCTGACTTCGCGTACGTCTTTCAGCGCCTGTCCACCGGCGTTTGGGGAAAGGTCGCAACGCTCGGCGCGCCGGCTCAATTCAGCAGTAGCACCGTTAACTATCCGACTGTCGTACGCGCGGGCCGCGATTTCGCGATCGTCGGGGTGTGGAACCCTGAGCCGTCGAATGTCGAGCCACATGGCTCCGCGTACCTCTTCGCCATTTCCGGCGGCGATTGCAACCAAAACGGCGTCACTGACGGTTGCGACATCCGCGACCGAACGTCCGCCGACTGCGATCACAACGGCGTCCCTGACGAGTGCGAGACGTTGCCGCCGTTTGATTACGACTTCGACGGCGACGTGGACTTGATTGATCTGGCCGGGTTCCAGCGATGTTTCACAGGGCCGGCGACGGTCGCGCTGTGCTGCCGGATGTTCGACAGCGACCCGGACGGGGACGTGGACGGGGACGATTTTGTGGCCTTCAGCCGGGCGTTTACAGGTCCGTAAGTGCGGCGTTTTCGGACCGCCGCCTCTTCTCGGCAGTGAGAAACGGACGGCCGGGGCCCGGCGGCGTCCCAGCACCACTTGGACCACGCGCGGGCGGCTGCGGACCCGCAAAAAAGCCCCCAAACCTGCGGGTTACGAACCTTGACAGCGGTAGGTCTAACGACTATGCTTGTGGTTAGCGGAGGTTATGGGAACGAGCATGTGCGACGCCGAACCGAGGTCGGCCGCCGTGGGGTCGTAGGGCGGTCGAAGCAGTCGGACGGGGTGAACTCGGCGTGGCGCCTGGGCCGTTGGTGACAGGCGGCGGCACATAAATTAGGGAACCAGCCGTGGGGCGAGCCGCACATCCGTGTCGGTTCTCACCTGCTCGTCGGTGGAGGTGACCCGCGCCGTCTCTCGGCGGTGGATCGCCGCCGACGCGATGACTTCCGCAAGGGCGTCGCAAGCCGGTTGTCGGCCAGATGAAGGTCGCCGAGTGGTTTGGCAGCCGTGGAATCGTTGGTAGGGTTCGTACGGAGGAAGGGTGAATATCATGCGAAGCAGAGCGCTGTGGGGTTGTTGGGTCATGTGGTGCCTCGCGTCGGTCGCGGGCCGGGCGTCGGCCCAGGACCGGGCGGTGACGACGGCCAAAAGTGAAGAGGACCGTATCGTGCAGATCGAGCCGGCGACGGTGGAAGCCGACGAGACACCCGCGGCGATCCAGTATTTCCCTCTTGATCCCGGCACGATCTTTGAGCGACACGTGGTTCTGGGGGAAGGAGCCGACCCCGCGGATGCCACAGCCGGCGCGACGGAACAGCTCATCTTCAGCAACACCTTGGGGACGTTCAAGGCCGCGCTGGGAGAGAATCGGCTCGTCGCCGACGACATCACCACCACCGTCCCCGGCGGGTGCAGGCTGCGACGCTACGAGTTCCCCGTGGTCGGCAAAGCGGACCCCCTCGGCATCGGCGGAGCGTACACCGTCAAGTTCGCCCTCTATTCCAACTGCCCCGGCGCGGTGCAGGTCGAAAGCGTACCGAGCTTGATCATCCCCGGAACGCAGGATCAGGCGGTATTTCCCGATGACGCCCCGCGACTGATCTCCTTCGTCGCCGGCGACAATGTGCCGCTCCCGACCAACTTCTGGCTGGGCGTCAGCTTCTCGCGCAACAACGCCGGTGTGGTGGCCGGAACCCCACCTATGGCCGGGTTCTCCTGTGACCAGTTTGATTACCCCGGATTCCCCTGCAACGCTAATCTCGGAGGCTTCCTCCTGGGTAATCCACAGGCCAGCTTCAACCTGGAGATTTACTCCGACGCCGACTGTCCCAACTCGTACACCGGATACAAAAACAACAGGCCGTCGGGGAGCACTTACAACCCCGGCGCAGGCATCACCTTCGCCGACGACATCGAGTTGAGCAACTCCAGCTGCAATGCGATCGCTTACGAAGTCGCGATCAAAGGCGTCGGTTTCTATACCTTCGACCTACGCCGCAACTGCGACGGCGGCGTGATCGCGGGAACAGAGACATTCTTTACCATCGCGTCCGGCACGGACGTGAGAATCGCCCGTTTCACCTTCGCTACGCCCATCCCGCTGCCGCGGAACCTGTGGTTGTCCGCCAACGTCAGCAATGACAGGGGCGGCGTGGTCGTTGCCGGGCAGGCGGCCTGCATCGGTAGAACCGAGGACATATTCGGCGTAGTCACGCCCACTGGGTGCACGAACATCGACGTCCCCGGTGCGGGAGTTCATGCCGCTTTTAGCGCGGCCATCACCTGCGCCGGCGCCGCGCCGGTGGGGGCGTGTTGCGACATGTTTATCACAGGCCCGAACGGGGAGGCGGTCTGCCGGCAGGTCCCGGAGACGAACTGCCCGTTCCCGCCGCGGTTCTCGTCGCTTCAGCCTACGTGGGTCGACGGTGAAGCGTGCGAACCGGATCCGTTCGGCAACCATTCCTGCGGCCAAGCGGCTTGCTGCTACGCCGATGAGCAGGGTGATGAATGCACGAACCTCACCCAGGCGGCGTGCAACCAGGCCGGGGACCTCACTCGCCCTCGACAATGGCAGATCGGGCGGTACTGCAACGATGGGGGCCAACTTTGCCCGAGGATCGCCTGTCTGGGGCGAACGGGCGAGTGCACGCTTCCGCGCTGTCAGCAGGCGTCCGCGTGCAGCGGCGGCGCTAACAACGGGCAACCGTGCACCAGCAGCGCCCAATGCCCTGGCGGGAGCTGTAGGCTGTGTGGCAGCGGCACTTGTCACGTGAGCCCCGCGTGTTGCGACAGTTGTCCCCCCATCGGATGTCAGAACGCCGACTGCTGCACCAGGGTCTGCAACTTCCCTCCTGACGGACCCTATTGCTGTGACGTAGAATGGGACGAGGCTTGTTCGTCCCTCGCGGCCGACCCCTCCCTCCATCTCTGCAATATCCCTCCGGCGAACGACGTGTGCGTTCCCGATCCCACCCGTGGGATTGAAGGCGCCAGGCTGTTGGTCATCCCTCCAAATGGGTTCATCAGCGCGGAAACCGACTCCGGTCGCGCCACCGCGGAGGCCGACGATCCGGGCTTCGGCTGCTACCTCCCCGACACTGGCCCCGTGCCCGGCGCGGGCCCCGGGTCGCAAGGTCTGCAGACGGTTTGGTACAAGTTCGTGGCGACCCAAACGTCGGCCCTTTTTCAAACGTGCAATAGCAACGCGCCGGCGGATGACTCGCTGCTCGAGGTGTTCGCGGTCGGTGATCCGTCGGACCCGCTAACCCAGTGCCACAGCTTGATCCCCATCGGGTGCAGCGACGATTTCCCGGGCTGCAGCAGCAGCAACAAGAACTCTAAAATCTGCATCAGGAACCTTGTTGTAGGGAATCTCTATTACGTGTTAGTGGCGGCCAAGTTCGCGGAACTCCCCGGGAAAAAGTACCGGCTGGAAATCTTCTCGCCGAACCCGTGCGGCGGCGGCACCGCTGACCCGGTCGTCAACAACGAGTGCCCCGGGGCGAAGACGATCACCGACGGCACGACGCACTTTGGGCCCAACGACCTCCCCAAGGCGACGCTGACCGCGCCGATCGAGTCCTGCATCCCGACCGAAACCGCCGACGTGTGGTACAGGTACACGGCGACGTGCACCGGGACGTTGACCGTAGAGACTTGCGGCGCTAACGCCCCAGAGTCGCCGGACACCAATTTGGCCATCTACGACGGAGGGCTCTGCCCGTACAATCCCGTTTCCGGCGCTCCGCTTGCCTGCAGCACGGATGCGGGAGGAGATTGCGGGCAGGGATCCAAAATCGAGATCGACGTGGTCCAGGGAGCGCGCTATACCATCCGCCTCGCGGACTCATTGCAAAACGGCCCCGAGGGTGATTTGAAGGTCGCTTGCGTACAGGCGAATTGCCCGGCTGGGGAGATGACGATCACGAGTCCACCCAACGGCGTCGTGGACGCGGGGCGTCCCAGCGACCCGAACAATGCCGCTCTGTTACAGGGCATCAACACGATCACGGCGACCGCTCCCCACGCGGCCTTAGCGAGCTGTTTCACGCTGTGCGACACCGCCTTCCCCGTCCCCGTCCCCGCGAACTCGGTCGTCAGCGCCGTGGAGGTGGAGGACCCACCCGGCAGCGGCACATACAAGTACACGATTACCCTGGCGCGGCCGATCACCGCGGGCGCTCTGACCACGCTTACCTATACCGATGTCCACGGGCTGAAGAGCTCGGGGCGATTTAACTCGCATCCGGCCAACGTCAACGCCGACCTTTTCGCTCAGTCCTTTCCCCCCTCGGACGTAGAGTTCCTGCTGGATGCGTTGAATGGCGCTGCCACGTTGCCTTGGGGGAGCTACAGCGGTGATGTCGACCGCAGCGCCGGCGTTACGGCGGCGGACATCCTTGAGGAGATCGACCTGCTCAACGGCGCCGGGGTTTACATTCCGTGGGAGGGGACGTCCAATCCGTCGTCGAGCCCGTTCTGTCCTCCTCCGTAAGCCCATCGAGGAAGTCGGGCGAGAGTTGAATTCGGCCCCCGCTCGTGGCGTGTGATCGCCGCGGGCGGGGGCCTTCACCTTGAAGACCGATTCGGGGCGGACACCGCTTTCCCCGATCGAATTGCCGCATCCCCCCAGGCTTGCTACGATCGGGGTATGGACCCGCGCATCGAATTCCCGCACCGCGACACCCCCGGCCTCTGAGACCCGCATGACCGACGACGATCGCCTCAAGCTGCAGCGCCTGAAGAAGCGTGATGCGCTGATCGCCATGGGGATCGACCCGTACGGGGGGCGTTTCCCCGGCGTACAGGCGACCGCGGCGTTGCGGCGAGAGGCGGAGAGTTTGGACATCCAACCCGGCGCTCGCAGCGGAATGACGGCCCGTGCCGCGGGTCGCATCGTGCTCCTGCGCTTGATGGGTAAGCTTGCCTTCCTCACCATCCGTGACGCGACGGGGACGATGCAATTCGGGATCAGTCAGGGCGATGTCGGCGACGCTTGGCCGATGGTCAAGGAACTCGATCTAGGCGACATCCTCGGCGCTGACGGAGTGATCGGCCGCACCAAGACCGGCGAACTGACCTTGTGGTCCAACCGACTGACGGTCCTCACGAAATCGTTGCTGCCGCCGCCGGAGAAGTGGCACGGTCTGACCGACGTGGACCTTCGATACCGCCGCCGCTACGTGGACCTGTTCACCAATCCGCAGGTCCGCGAGGTGTTTCACATGCGCAGCGCGATCATCCAGGCCGTCCGTCAGTGCCTTGTTGGACTGAGTTACTATGAGGTCGAGACGCCGGTGCTGCAACCGATCTACGGCGGAGCGGCGGCGCGACCTTTCACGACCCATCACAACACGCTCGACATGGACCTTTTCCTGCGGATCAGCCCGGAGCTTTACTTGAAGCGGCTGCTCGTGGGCGGCATGGAGCGGGTCTTCGAAATCAGCCGCAACTTCCGCAACGAGGGAATCAGCACCAAGCATAACCCCGAGTTCACCATGATCGAACTGTATGAGGCCTATGCCGATTACGAGGTGATGATGGAGCGAGTCGAGCAGATGCTCTCCGCGGCGTTCGAGGCGTCGGCGCGGACGGCGGTCCCGCGGCGAGCCGCGGCGATCGAGGAGGAATGCCGCCGTCTCAGACGCGAGAACGCCGACGAAGCGGCGGAAGTCTACGCACAAGAACAGCATCTTGCGCCGTATCAGGAAGCCCGCGACGGGATCGGTCATGGTCGTCTGCAAACCGTCTTCCACGGGCGAGTCCTCGATTTCACGCCGCCCTGGCCGAGGAAGAAATATGCCGATCTTCTGACGGAGCACGCGGACGTGTCGATGACCGATGCGGACGCCGTGCGAAAGAAGGCGACGAAGCTCGGCATCGAACAGGCCGGTAAAGATGCCGCGGTGGTGGTCAACCAGTTGTTTGAGGCCACCGTCGAACATCACCTGATCCAGCCGACGTTCGTGTACGACTATCCGGCCGCGATCTGTCCGCTCACGCGACGACACCCGGACGATTCGTCGATCGCCCTACGCTTCGAGGCCTTCGCCGCGGGAATGGAGATCGGCAACGCCTACACGGAGCTCAACGACCCCGGGGTGCAGGAGGAGAACCTCCGCCGCCGCGTGGCCGGAGAGGGCGATGAGACCATGGCCGTCATGGACGAGGATTTCATCACCGCCCTAGAGTATGGAATGCCCCCCGCCGGAGGATTGGGAGTAGGCATTGATCGCCTGGTGATGCTGCTCACCGACAGTCACAGTATTCGGGATGTGATTCTGTTTCCGTTGCAAAGGCCGCAATCGTAAGGAATCGAATGCCGAGCGATCAAAGTGGAATCTCACGGGGCACGACGGTGGTGCGACTCATTCCCATGGATTGCGATGGAATCCTTCAGAGGATTGATCGACCTCGCGAACTGGAGACCCTCTTGGGGGTTCAAGTCGGTGAGTTCGCCAAGATGATTGGTGAGGCAGCCGCACAAACGGCCGCTCTGTATGAGCGATTGCCGCGTGATCCGCCCTGGATCGGCTACGTGACGGTTGATCGCGTGACAAACCAGGTGATCGGAGTCTGCGGTTTTAAGAATCCTCCTGCAAACGGGACGGTGGAGATCGCGTATTTTACATTTCCGCCATTCGAGAATCGCGGTTTCGCGACTGCGACGGCGGTCGAGATGGTCGCCATCGCCCGGTCGTCCCCGAACATTCGTGCGGTGATTGCGCACACGCTTCCGCAACCGAACGCCTCGACACACGTGCTTCGCAAAAATGGGTTTTGCAATACGGGCGAGGTCATCGATCCTGAGGACGGCCCCGTGTGGCGCTGGGAGTTGGATGTATTCGGAAGCGCCGTTTGATGGCTCGGAAGTCGATCGCATGTACAAGTGGTTTCTAGCGTGGCGGTATTTGAATACCAAGCTGATTGCCTTTTTCGGCATTGCCAGTGTGATGCTCTGCGTGGCGATGGTGCTTGTCGTGCTCAGTGTCATGGGCGGTTTCCTGGACACCATCCGCTCCCGTTCTCGCGGACTGCACAGTGAAATTGTGCTGGAGGGAGGAACACTCCAGGGTTTCCCCTATTACGAAGAGTTTCAGAATTATGTGGGCAAAGAACTACCCGAGGTCGTCCGCATTACCACTCCCGTCGTCTACACCTACGGCATTTTCCGCGTGCCCGCGACGACCTTCACGAAGCCGGCGCGGGTATTGGGCGTCCGACTGAATGAATACGTGCGGGTGAACGAGTTCAAGACCGGGCTTTACTATGAGCGTTATTTCCCCGGCACGACGGAGCTAGGCCCACAGGGGATTCCCGTCGCCGGGCTGACGGCGAATGACGAGGTCAAGCTCCCGCCGCGACTGGCGGCGGCCAATGCGCAATGGCGGGCGCAGGAAACGGACCGCGCGGCGGTGGCCGAGTTCGATCAGATGCCCTTTGAGAAGGCGCTTTTCCCTAATGTGACTTCGGTGCTCCCCGGTCCGCGGGTCTTTGCCGTTGGGGCGGGTGAGCCGACGTACGCCGGGCCGGAGCGGAACGGAATCATCGTCGGCTGTGACTTGCTCCACTATCGACGACCGGACGGCAAGTTCGACCGCCAGATCGCTCGCGGCGCGGACATTGCATTGACGCTGATGCCCCTCAGCCCCGCGGGCAACCCCACCGGCGAGCCGCCCGTCCGCGTGCCGTTGCGCTACGTCGACGATTCGCGCACGGGTATTTATGAGATCGACAGCCTGTGCGTGTATGTCGATCACGACATGCTGCAGCACCAACTGGCCATGGACGCCCAGCAGCTCGTCGACGGCGGGTTCAGTAAACCGCGGATCAATCAACTCCTCATCGGGCTGCAGCCGGGCGTGGAACTCAACGTCGCCCGCGATCGGGTCGCCGCCGCGTGGTCGAAGTTCACTGCGTCGTTGGGCGACGGCGTCACGGAGTCCGACGATCGCGCCTTGTCGTTCGTTGACGTGTATACGTGGGAGGACCTGCAACGGCAGTTCATCCAGGCCGTGGAGAAGGAGAAGGTGTTGGTGACCTTTCTTTTCGGCCTCATCAGTATGGTCGCGATCGTGCTCGTCGGGTGCATTTTCTATATGATCGTGGAAAAGAAGACCAAGGATATCGGCATCCTCAAGGCCTTGGGCGCGCCGGGCGGAGGCATCGGCGGATTGTTCATCGCCTACGCAGCCGCCGTCGGCGTCTTCGGATCGATCCTGGGGCTGCTCGTGGGATCGGTCTTCGTGTGGAATATCAACGCGATTCAGGATTTTCTCGCCAGCCTCAATCCGCAACTTCGGGTATGGAGTCCCGACGTGTATTCCTTCGACCGCATCCCTGAAGTAGTGAAGCAGGCGGACGCCTTCTGGGTCGCATTGGTGGCGATCCTGTCGTCGATGGTGGGTTCGTTGATTCCCGCGTTCATCGCCGCGAAGGTCTGGCCCGTTCAGGCGTTGCGCTATGAGTAAACCGCTGCTCCGCGCCAAAGGAATTCACAAGTCGTACGGCTCAGGCCGTACGGAGGTCAAGGTTCTGCGCGGAGCGTCGATTGAGGCGTCCGAGGCCGAGTTCTTGGTCATCATGGGGGCCAGCGGATGTGGTAAGAGCACGCTGCTACACGTACTCGGGGCGCTGGACGCCCCCGACCGCGGCACGGTCGATTACCGTGGCGAAAGCTTGTTCGATCGACCCGCCGCGGCCCGCGGCCGCTACCGAAACAGCGAGGTCGGGTTCGTTTTCCAGTTCTACCACCTGCTCCCGGAACTGAGCGTGCTGGAGAACGTGATGATCCCACGTCTCGTCACGCACTCTTTCTGGTCGTGGCGGTTGACGCGGGGAAAGACGCGAAAGGAAGCGGCGGAGATGCTGGATCGCATGGGGTTAGCGGACCGTGCCAAGCACCGCCCTAACGAACTTTCCGGCGGGGAAAGACAGCGCGTCGCCATCGCCCGGGCGCTCATCAATCGCCCGGCCCTCTTGCTCGCCGACGAACCCACGGGTAACCTGGATGAGAAGACCGGCAGCGAGATTCTCAAGCTCCTGGTGGAGTTGAACGAGGCCGGTCAAACGATCATCATGGTCACGCACGACGCCAAGGTCGCCTCGTTGGCCCATCGCCGCGTGCGTCTCAGCGAAGGCGTCATTCGGGAGGCGGCGAACCAGGGCGGCGGGAGGGAAACCACGGCGCCGACCATCACCAAGGTGGCTCTATGACCACGGCAACGATGGCCGTTGAACGGAAGGTGGGAACCATGCCAGAGAACGCCTTTGCGCCCCGTCCGGGATTAAAGGTTTGGGTCGGCGAGGGAATCGTTCCCGCCGAGCAGGCCGTGATCAACGTCTTCGATCACGCCCTCCTCTACGGCGACGGCATCTTCGAGGGCATTCGCATCTACCACGGAAAGATCTTCAAAGAACGCGAGCATCTGCAACGATTCTCCGAGTCGGCCAAGGCGATCCGACTGGAATTGCCCCTCACCGCCGAAGAGTTAAGCCGCGCCATGTACGACACCATACGGGCCAACGGCGTCACCGGCGACGGGTACATCCGCCTCATCGCCACCCGCGGCGTTGGAGCGCTGGGCATCTCCATCCGCCGAACGGCCAACCCGACGATTATCATTATCGTCGATAAAATATCCCTTTATCCTGCGGAGGTCTACCAGCGCGGGCTGCATTGCATCATTTCGAGCGTCACCCGCAATCACGTGAACGCCCTCAACCCGCGGATAAAGTCACTGAACTACTTGAACAATGTGCTCGCCAAGGCGGAGGCCCATGCCGCGGGCGCGGACGAGGCCATCATGCTGGGCATCGACGGCCACGTTTGCGAGTGCACCGGCGACAACATCTTCGTCGTCCGCAACGGGGAGCTTCTTACGCCCGGGACGTGGGAGGGGCTCCTCGAGGGCATCACCCGCGATGTGGTTATGGAATTGGCACGCAAACGCGGAATCCCCGTTCGCGAAACTTCCCTCGTGCGTCACGACCTCTTTGTCGCTCAGGAGGTGTTCGCGTCCGGCACCGCCGCCGAGATTGTCCCGATTACCGACATCAGCGGAATCGCCGTCGGCGACGGCAAACCGGGCCGCATCACCAAGCAATTGACCGAGGACTTCGCCGCCTATCGGAATGTGGACTAGCATCACGGACTGCATCGCCGGGCGTCGCGTCATACGATTCATCACGCCGCCGCGGCGTCCCAAACCCGGGAGGCAACAAGAGCGGCGGCGGTATGTTCCAAGGTACCAAGTGCGCGTCCGATAAAGCGATGCTTGACCGCGTTGCAGGCAAATGCCGGAGGCACCGGTCGGAATGAGTTCCGCACAGACCCCCTCCGGCTACGCATTCCGTACCGCTGGGTCCGCCAACAAAATGCCCCGGTCGGAACGCCACGCGATGCTGAGGGAACCGACCTCTAATCCGACCAGTTTGCATTTCTCGATTCGCAGCCGCTGCGGTATACTGCGGGACGCCGTTGTCGGGCCGGTTACTAACCAAGGTCGTCCAAGCTATAGGAGGAACGTCCATGTCCGCGCATCTGATGCTACGGGTGACAGTCTCCATGCCCTTGATCGCCGCTCTCTTGGGGCCCACGGGCGCCCGCGCCGACATCATTGACGACATACTCTCGGTTTCCACCGCGGCCCGGGATCGCGCAACCGAGGCCCGAAACCGGGCGACTGAGGCGCGAGACCGCGCCACGGAGGCTAGAAACGCCGCCGAGGAACTCCGCAATAACGCCCGATTGGGATTGGCGGCGCTGACCACGCAGATTCGAACCACGATCAGTGAGGCCGTCGCGGACATGCAACAGATGGTCGAGCGCGAACTCGAGGGTCGAGACGCGTTTATCGCCGACGGAGGTTGCTCGCAGGGCGTCTGCGCCCCGTTTCGCCAGGATCTCATCACGTTCCTCCAGGATATCCAGGCCATCACGAACCTGATCCTCTCTATCCTGGATGCCGAGGAATTGCAGATCAACTTCGATCGCCAGATCGAGATCATCAACCTGATTCCCGGCCGGGCGCTGTATCCCTTGTATCGTGTCCTCGCCGCGGAGGGCAATCTGCTCGGGCCCGAGCTGCTTAGACGAATGAGTGCCACGAAGGATGACCTTGCCGTTCTCAAGGAAGCTCTACAAGGACCGGCCGCCCGGGCTTCCGCGGCGGCTACGGAAGCGCTGACTCCTTTGGAGTCGGAAGTCGCGGGCTGCACGTTCGTCATGAACAACTATGACCGGATTTCAACGGCCAAGAAGGCTGTGAGCCTCCACGGCGTCATGTTCAAGGTGATGGGCAAGCGCCTGTCGTCGACGGGGGAAACAACGGCCGAGGGCGCCAATCCGGGCATCCACGGATACATCAACGTCACGATCAAGGACAACAAGGTGAAATCAGTGGGGGAGACCCTCGACGGCGTGAGTGAGGCCCTGTCCAAGATCGCCGATTTCGCCGACGACAAGCTGCGCGACTGCGTGATCTTCACCGCGCATCTGGAAGCGAAGCAAAAGCACCAGGATATCCTGGACGCCATAACCGCGAAGGGAGCCGACCTGGACGGCGATGGCGATATCGACCTGGCGGACTTTTCGTTATTTCAGAGCGCTTTCGGTGCCGCGGGTGGACCATGATGGACAACGAGCGGCCGGCACCGCCGCCGAGATTGTTCCGATTACGGAGATCAGCGGAATCCCCGTCGGCGACGGCAAGCCGGGTCGCATCACCCAGCAGTTGACGGATGGTTTCCTGGCCTATCGAAATGCCATTTAGGGCCGGTGCGGGCCAACTCGCCGCCGGCCGACATCGGCATTCTGCGTAAGCCAAACGTGCTTGGCCGTAGATACTCGCACCG
Source organism: uncultured Phycisphaera sp. (assembly GCA_964421865.1). GTDB lineage: Bacteria > Planctomycetota > Phycisphaerae > UBA1845 > UBA1845 > SBAX01. Next base: position 17,913 of record CAYQZH010000006.1, read on the forward strand.
CCGACGCGATGGCGCGATCGTGCAGTTTTCGCCCCATTAAACAGCATCCTCGCGATAGCAGAAATCACCCCGCTGAGCAGCCGATAAACCGTGGCCAAGAGGGACGGTGTGGGCATGAGTGGGTGGCAAGTTCTTAGTTGGGCGGCGACGTGCGGGGTGGGCGTGCTCGCGTTCCTCAAGGCTGTGGCCAACGAGGTCGATCGGGTCGAGGCCAATCTCCGCCGGTTAGAAACTACCGAGCACCGGGCCTTGCTGAAGCGCCGGCAAATGGCCGGCGAAGATGTCACCGCATCCTCCGCGGCCGCGGCCTAAAACCGCGCTGAGCCGAAACGACGGTGATCGCCGGTTGACGCCCTCTTGGCGGGAACTACGATTCCTTGAAGGGAAGCGGTGAAACGGGTCGAGCGCCGCCGCCGACGCGCGGATCGTTGACGGCCTTTTCGGAAAGGAACACGCGGCGTGACGGTACCGACGGGTAGGTTCTCCCAGCTTCGGTGGCTTCAGAACACGGTCGCGGTAGCGGCGATGATCGGCGCGGCCATCCTGATCGGGATGGGGATCATCGGCTACGGATCCTCCGCCGGAGTTTGGATGGTCGCGGCCGGCGGCGTGGTCCTCTTCGCGGCGATCTGGGTGACGACCGTCACACCGGTGGTCCTCAAGATGGAGTCCACCCTCGCCCGCCAACTGGACCAGTTTCGCGACCTCAACGAGCGCGTCGCCAAGCACTCCACCCTGCTCGAAGCGATCGCCGAAAACACGCGCCTTTCCGACGCCGCCAAGTCCCTCGCCCGGCGCGACCAGGAGCTGGACGCCCTGCGCAGCGCGATCCGCGACGATATCCGCAAGGAGAACTGGGAGGCGGGCCTGACCCTGATCGACGAGATGGAGCGGCGCTTCGGCTACAAGGAGGAGGCCGACCGAGTGCGCGAGGAACTCGATGACGCCCGCAACGACCGCATCCAGACGAAACTGGCCGAAGCGGTCGAAATGATCGAAAGCCATTTCCAGTCCCACGAGTGGGACCGAGCGCAACATGAAATCGACCGGCTCATGCACGCCCTGCCGGATGACTCGCGGGTGCTCAGCCTGCAGGATCGGATCAAGGCCCTCAAGGAGCAGCATAAACAAGAGCTGAAGGCGAAGTGGGACGACGCCGTCCGCCGTCACGACACGGACCACGCCATCGATGTCCTGAAGGAGCTCGACGAATACCTGTCCCCGTCTGAGGCCCAAACGCTTCAGACCACGGCCCGCAACGTGTTCAAGGAAAAACTTCTGCAGCTTGGGATTCAATTCCGCTTCGCGGTGAACGAGCGGCGTTGGCAGGACGCGCTGACGACCGGCCTGGAATTGATCCGCGATTTTCCCAACGCCCGGATGGCTAACGAAGTCCGGGAAGTGATGGACACGCTCCGTGAGCGTGCCCGCCAGACAGCCGAGGCCCAGCCTGCCGTCGGGGCCCGACCGCAACGGTAGTACCGCTTGGCCCCTTGCCGATTTTCGCCGGGCCCCCGCCCTGTTTTATAGGACGACGGACGTTCCCCAAAGATCTCTGCAAGCTCCGACAAAATGCCAAACCGGTATCGCGTGGACGCCTACGCCCCCAGCGGAGCAACAGTCGTGGTTCAGTCGGTTCTCGGTCGGGTCGATAGGCACTGCGGCAGGGTGTGCGTCGTTGTCCGCTGATTCCGTCGAACGGATCGACGAGCGGATCGCACGCCCCCGCGCCGGAAAACGCCATGGCTGCGCCTTCATCGACAGCCCCACCGAAGCCTGGCGAGCACGCCAGCGCGCTCGGGCGGGTAGTGGACTCGCTCCTGAGCTTGCAGTTCAAAGCCACCGTGTTGGTGGTCGTGTTGACGTTATCGGTCACGGCGGCCGTATCCGGGTATCTGCTGCAATCGAGCGGCCAGCTCGCCCGCGAGCAGCATGACGAACAGATGGTGAGCGCCGCCGCCCTGCTGGCCAAGGCCGCGGGGGCGATCATGGCCGGCGGCAACAATGAGGAACTCAAAGCATTGGCGATGGAGTCCGCCAACGGCCTGCCGCTGCTCTACGTCATCTTCTCCGACGCCGAAGGCAAGCAACTCGCCGTCGCCGAGCACCGCAGCGTCAACGTACTCCAACGGCTTCAACGCAACGAAAGCGAGAGAGTCCCTGTTCCCGGAACGCCGGTGTTCCGCGCCCCCAGCCAGGAGGCCCTGGTTTTCCTCGATGTCACCTACCCGATCAGCGTACGGGGCGAAGGCGACGAGGGCCGCAGCATTCGACCGGCCAAGCTCGTCGGCTATGTCCGGACGGGCATGGTGGCGAACAACTGGCAACGGTCCATGTCCAGCAAGCTCGACCTCCTGATCGGGGTCGGGATCCTTGCCACCGTGGCCGCCATCCCGCTGGGGTTTCTGCTCGTCCGCAGGATCGTCGCCCCGTTGGAAGGGATTGCCGGGGCCATGCTTCGGTTCTCCGAGGGCCGGCTCGATGTCCGCAGCCCGGTGAGCCGGCGGGACGAAATCGGACGTCTGGCCGACGCCTTCAACCGCATGGCCGACCAGCATCAGCTTACCCACGAGCGGATCGTCCGCCTGAACGCGGAGTTGGAAGAGCGCGTCGCCTATCGGACGCAGCAGCTTCGTGAACTCGCCTCACGCGAACCCTTGACCGGGCTGTACAACCGACGTCACTTCAATGAGATGCTGGAACGGCGTTTCGCGGAAGCGTCGCGCTACGGTACGGACCTGTCGTGCCTGATGATCGACTTGGACGAGTTCAAAGCGGCCAACGACGCCTTCGGCCATCAGGTCGGCGATGAACTTCTCGTACTCTGCGCCGGGACGATCGTCGGACAACTCCGCACCGCCGACCTCGCCGCCCGCTACGGCGGCGATGAGTTCATCATCCTGCTCCCCCAAACCGACGCCGACCGCGCTCGCGTCCTGGCCGATCGCATCGTCGAGCGCTTCACACACGACGTAGGCGAGCGCTTCCCGACGGTCCGCGTGAGCATGAGCGTGGGCATCGCCAGCTTGCAGTCGCTGGAGCCGAAGGACGCCGAATCGCTCATTCGCTTTGCCGACCGCGCCCTCTACGACGCCAAGAAAGCCGGCAAGAACAGCATCGTAACGGCCATGCCCGCCCCCAAGCCCGTCGCAACCTGAACCGCCACCCGCTCGCTTCGTGAACAAAAACCGGCGAAAGCGCTACCGTTTCAGCATCTTTGGCACGTGGCGTGTTAGTCGAAGTCGTAGAGGATGACTCGCGCGAAAGACGTCCGTTGAAGGCGGAATCCACGGATCCGGGGCGGTGACTGCTTGATTGGGTTTGCGTATCGATGCATACTTGATTACCCGAGCCAAACCGAAGGATCGGGCAGCAGGATAACCTGTT
>CAYQZH010000006.1:21309-41546 GCA_964421865.1 uncultured Phycisphaera sp.
ATGTCACGAATGGCGAGCGCCCTTGGGTTTGCGGTTTTTGGCGCTGCCGCCTTGTGGAGCGCCGGGCAAACTCCGCCGGAGAATTGCCAGGGTTGCACGAAGTCCTGTCCATCCCGCTACCGGTGCGGTGCGGATGCCTGCACCGAAGACCGATCATGCGTTCCGCATGACGAGCTTTTTCCCGCGTGTCATTTGTGCGTTCCGAGCTTCTGTACCTGCGGAGAAGGCGTGGCGATATGCACGCGAGACTGTGGGGGCATGTGCGTTCAACGGAGCATCGACGAAGACGACGACATGGACTTGGCGGACTTCGCCGTGTTCCAGCGATGTTTCACCGGTTGGAGCGGCAGTTGGACCGCGCCCGAGTGTGCTTCGGCGGATCAGGGCGATAACGGAAACATCAGTCCCCAAGATTTCTGCCTCTTTCTGACCCAATGGACGGGGCCTTTGTAGGCGTCAGCTTGCCGGCGCGGGCGAGCTAATTGTGAGGCTCAATTACCCCAGGAGGCGTGCCATGCAGTCGATCTTTTTCCGTCATTCTTGCGTTTTGACCACGGTCCTTTCCGCAGCGGTTCTTTTGCCCGATTCGATTCAGGCGTCGGACTCGCCGATCACGCAATGGGTCCGCCTGTCCTCCGGCACCGCAAGCGACCTGAATGCGATCGGCGTCACTGCGGGCAAGACACTCAACTACGGTGCCTTCGTTTGGATCGAGGTGTCTGACGTCGATCTCGGGCGCTTGAGATCCGCAGGCCTTGAGTATGAGGAACGCCCGGACTTCTATACGCTGCGACTGGCTGGCCTGGCGTTCGATCCGGTGGCGGCGCCGCCGGAGCTTCCGTTGGGGTGGGACGCGGTTCCGGGCGATGCCCCGGACCTTCAATTGGTGCAGTTCATAGGTCCCACCAGGGACGAATGGATTGCCGATCTCGAGCAGCGCGACATAAAGGTCGTGCAATACATTCATCCGAACACGTATGTCGTCTGGGCTCGTAGAGACGCCCTACCGAAGGGCGATGCCGCCCCGCACGTTCGCTGGACCGGGGCATTTGCCCCAGGGTTTCGCGCGAACCCAGCTTGGGTTGATACGATCCGGGATCCCCGCCCGTTTTGGGTCGTGTTCTATCGCGGCGCGGATGTCGCGGCAGCGGTTAGCGCAATGCAAGGGTCAGGAATCCAAGTGACGCGAGGGTCGGTGTTGGATGCGAGCCTCGAGATCATCGGCGCGACAGTGAGCGGCGAGAAGATTCAGGATTTGGCGAAGATTTCCGGAGTTTACAGCATCCAGCCGGTTCCAACTGTGAAATTGCTGGGGGAGAGAAGTGACCAAGTCTGCGCCAACAACGTGGTCAACGGATTTGCCGATCCGGGCTACTCCGCCTGGCTGACCTCGGTTGGACTCAATGGGAACGGCGTCAAGATGGCGGATGTGGACGACGGCATACAGGACACGCACCCCGATCTCGCCAACAGACTTATACCATGCACTGGCACAACCTGTGGAGGTTCCGTCTACAACAACCACGGCACGTTTACGGCGGGGGTCATGGCCGCAGACGGCTCCTCCGGTGTACGAGATGCCAATGGATTCCTACTCGGTCTAGGTGTTGCGCCTGGGGCGAGTCTTATCGAACAATTGATACCGCCGAACCATACCGAACTCGCGATTCTCACGACAACCGCAGACTCGTCCCGGAATGGTGCCGTTCTTTCAAACAATAGCTGGGGGTGGGCGGATCCTACGCAGGGTGGCGAAGCCACCTGTGGATACGATGTCGGGACAAGAGCGGTTGACATTGCCGTACGGGACGCGGATCCGAGTCTAGCGGGGAACCAACCCTTGACCTATGTACAGGCAGTTGGGAATGGCGGAGCTTTTGGACCGAGCACGCAGGGCGCCCCTGCGGAAGCAAAAAACGCTTTTGTTGTCGGCGCGACGGAGGTGCGTTTCTACGAGGGCCAAGACAACAACAACGTGTGTGGAGTTAGTTCCATCGGACCAGCGTGCGACGGGAGAACGACTCCGCACATCGTTGCTCCCGGTTGCGCGGTCGACTCCGCTTGGGCGGGTCTCTTCGAGTACTCCGGCTACCCCTGCAACGGGCAGCCATACTGCAACGATTCCGGGACTAGTTACGCCACGCCGCACGTCTCGGGAGCGGTCGGTCTGTTCGTCGAGTACTGGCGAAAGCTACCGGGAATGAGCGGAGACCCAAGTCCGGCGTTGATCAAGGCCGCTTTCACCGCCGTCGCGCAGGATCTTTGGGGCTGGCACCATGGAAGTGGCGGCGTGCTGGGTCATCGTCCGGACAGCCAGCAGGGCTGGGGGCGATTGAACCTGCCGCCTGTGGTCGATCCTCAGGTGCCCGTTATGTACTTTGACAACCCCCTGATCCTCAACGCCACCGGCGAACAATGGACGAAGCGCGTGGCACCAAGCGACCCCAACAAGGATGTTCGAATTATGTTGGCATGGACCGATGCGCCGGGGCACGGGCTCGGTACGTGCTACCCGCAAAGCGTTTGCCACGAAGGCAGTTGCTGTACGGTGCAAGGTAGCCACAACTCCGATCCGGCGTGGGTCAACGATCTTGACCTCGTGGTCGAGCAGGGCGCTGCGGTTTACAGAGGGAACCGCTTCGGCAGTAATGGTTGGTCCAAGGCCGGCGGCAGGGCAGACTTCAGGAACAACATGGAGGGTGTGTTCCTCGCCCCACCATCGGGGGCGGTGAGCCTCACCGTAAAGGTCGTCGCGGCGAACATTGCGGGCGATGGGGTTCCGAATCAAGGCGACACGACTGATCAGGATTTCGCGCTGGTCTGTTACAATTGCGGCCCGGACTGCAACGGCGACGGAATCGACGATTCTCAGGACATTACGGGTGGAACAAGTAGCGACTGCAACGCGAACAACGTGCCCGACGAATGCGAGGCGGGATACCCCTTCCCCGCGCAGTTGGTGAGCAGCAACCCGGTGCACAGCCATAGCTGGTGGCGGTCGCAGAACAACATCGCCCGTTTTACCTTCGCATGCAACGTCAATGCGCCAGCGAGTGGACAAGTGAAAGTGCAGGAACTGCTCGACGGAGGGCAGTTCGGGGCTGACCTCTCCGGTTCCTTCACCTTCACGATCGAGCAGCCGACTCCGGGGAGGCCACGAGTCTTGAAGATCAAGGGCGAGCCGGACCCGACGCTTACGCACCAGAAATGGTACGCCGTTCGCAATACCGGCGCGTGGTCAGGCGTGGCCCCATTCACTCTTCACTTCGTAAACATGATCGGAGATGCAACCGACGATAATAATGTTCTCAACGTTGACCTGGGTAAGATCAACGCCCGCGTCCCGACACTCAACGCGGAGGACGACGCGCGAGAAGATATCAATGGGGACGGGCGTATCCTCAATGCCGACGTCCTTTGGGCCAACACTTACATCCCTACCTCAGCACCGCCGAAGCCCACGGGGCACTGAGTTTGGTTCGACGTACGACCCACGGCGTGCCTTGCGGACTCCCACCGCCCGGGGCGAGGGCGGGAAGCGAGGACCGCCCTCGGAGTGGTCGGGCACCGTACGGGCGACCCCTCCCTTCGATCTCCGCTCCCACGCTAACTTGTCGACGCTGGATCCCCGGCGCGTCGGGCCGCCTCGAACCCGTGGATAATCGCGACCTCCCGCCGAATTATAGAGGGGTGGACGGTTTGTAATCGCCGCGCGGGTCGCGGTACGGTAACCTATAGGGTGTCAAGATCATGCTGACGACGATCGGGCAATACATCGGCGGGAAGGTGATCACGGCGATCTTGGTGGTCTCCGGGGCTGGGGCCGTCATCTGGTTCTGGAAGCACCCTGAGCAGCTTGAAACCATCTGGCAGACCATCAAGTACGTGTTGACCTGGATGGGGTTCGTGGTGGTTCTGCCCTGGGCGACGTTTTTTGTGACGCCCTGGGTGGTGGGCAAGGACTCCAACGCTGCGGCGGGCTTGATGTTGCTCGGATACGTGCTGGCCGACGCGGCGGTCGCGTTTTGTCTGATGGGCGGCGTAGGCGGCCACGGGGGCTTCACCTGGATGATCCTTTTACTTGGATTTCTCGCGGCGGCGGTTTATAATTTGAAAGTCTGCGAACACCAGGCCGGCCGATTGGAAGAGGGCTAACGCCTACGGTTGCGGACGGGAAGGTTCGGAGAATGGCCGCGCTCCGCGAAGGCGACAGAATCCACAACTACCTCCTCGAAGCCCGCGTCGGGGCGGGGAGCTTCGGCGAGGTGTGGCGGGCGAAGCACCACGTCTTCGGGGACATCGTCGCCATCAAGATCCCCACCGACCCGCAGTACGTACGCAACCTCCAGCGAGAGGGCGTGGCGATTCACGGTTTGCGGCACCCGAACATCGTCCGCGCCATCGACATGGACCCCTACGCCGATCCGCCCTACCTCATCATGGAGTACGTGGACGGCCCGTCGTTGCGGACGGCGATCGAGGATCAACGGAACCGCTTTCCGATTCCCGCGGTCACGGCGATCCTGCGCGGGGTGTTGAACGCCCTGGCCGCGGCGCATCAAAACGGCGTGATTCATCGAGACCTCAAGCCCGCGAATATCCTGTTGGGCCATCCGCGCGAGTCGATCGCCACGATCACGGAGCAGGTCGTGAAGGTCACCGATTTCGGCTTGGGCCACATCGGCGGGATGACCACCCAATCCATGGTGCAGAGCGGCAGTATGTTGAGCGAGGACGGCGGTGGCATTTCGGGGACGCTTGCCTACATGTCTCCGGAACAGAAGGAGGGTGCGCCGCTCGACGCTCGTAGCGACCTCTACTCCTGCGGGATCATCCTGTTTGAGATGCTCACGGGCGATCGCCCGCAGGGTACGGAGCTGCCGAGCTCGCTACGGCCTGATGTTCCGGCCCACCTGGACGAGGCGGTTCGCCGAAGTTACACGCGGCTCGATCGGCGGTTCGGTTCCGCAACGGATATGCTCGCCGCCCTCGCGCCAGCCGGCGGACCGCCGCCGCTCCGGCCAAGGCGCACCCCGCCCGGTGCGTCGCCGCGTTGCCCCATGTGCGATCAACCGATACAACGCGAAGACCAGTTCTGCATCCAATGCGGGACGCAGCTTGTCGAGTCGGTGGCGCGGTGCGGGGCGTGCGCGGCCTACGTTCAGCGCAGCGATCGCTTCTGCATCTTCTGCGGGAAGGACTTGGGGATCCTGGCGTAGCGGATGGGAGAGAGCGACCATGCACGGCGATTTGCTGCTCGTCGTTCTGATCCTGGTGTTCGGATGCGCGGCCTTTCTGTTCGGGCTGGTTTATGTCGTCGGCTGCGTGGTGAGCGCCGTGGGCCGCGGGATGTGGGGATTGGTTCGTCCGTTCCGAGGCCCGGGCCCGACGGAGCGCGTCCAGAGGTTGTCCCGGCCGCTGCGCTGCTCGCGAGTCAACTGCCGCAAGGTCGAGTACCGCAACGCCCGTTTCTGCAGTCAGTGTGGAGCGCCGTTGAATTACGAATGACGAATGACGAATTACGAAACGGGAAAACGAACCATGAGCGGGGTTTAGTAATTCGTAATTCCTCGTTCGTGTTTTCTCGTGTGCAGTAAAGACGATGGCCCCCGACACCGCAAAAGCGTTTCAGTGCGAGACCGACTTTCTGGCGGCGGTGGACGCCAACTTCGAGGCCGCCAAGGGTACGGACTTCCGCGGTACGATCTGGCAACGGGCGCGATACGACGAGATGGATCGTCTTCGGGCCTTGATGGCGTCCAGCCGGATCTACGACCGGGAGCTTCTGAAGTCCCTCCCGGCCAACCGCCGTGTGGCGCTGCACGGGTTTGAGCGACGATGGCTCTTCGGGAAGCGTCGAACCGGCGTGGCGATTGCCTCGGTGCTCTCGCCGCTGAATCACTACCTCTCGTCGAGCGCCGGGACGGCGCCGCCGATCGGACTCAGCGAGTTGATCGACCATGTGAACCGATTGGTCGGCGACGCGAGGGTGCCGCATATTATCGGGGTTTGCAGCCCCAGCGGGTTTACGGAGGAGGCCCGCAAGGCGCGGCTCGATATCGGCAATACGGCCGTCGTGTTGGTCGAACCCGACCGCTTCGGCGGCTGGCGGACGATGGGGACGAGCGACGCGATCGACCCGCGGCTGCTGAAAATATTCGATCCCGAAGGGGCGAACCAAAAGGTGGAGCGCGTCCGCCGTCTGATCGACGATCGAAGCGCCGATCTTCTGACCGGCGGGCTGTCCGCGTCGTCGGTGGCGCGGGCCGTTAATCTTCCCGAGGAGGTCGTGCGGCAGGGGTTCGAGAAGGTCGCGGAAACCGACCCGGAGCTGAAAGTGGCGAAGAAGGATGGCGAGTTCCTGCTGTTCCGCGGCGCCCCGATCCAGCCGCAGGAGAAAAGATCGATGAACGTCATCGACCGCATCCGGCAGTTGTTTTCCGGCGAAGGCGACGAGGCCGCCAAGATCAACCTCCTCGCCGAGCGCCGAGCGGCCCTCGCCCAACGCCGCGATCGCATCTACGAAGACATCGGCAAGTTGGAGCAGAAGGAGGCCGATCTGCTGGCGCAGGGAAAGGCCGCTACGTCCTCGGTGCCGAGACGGCGGCTGGCCGCCCAGGTCGCGCAGTTGCGCAAGGACATCGCCCGACAGAACACGACGGCGGGGATGTTGAATCAACAACTCAACATCATCAGCACGGACATTCACAACCTGACGTTGATTCAACAAGGTCAGATGGCGAGATTGCCCGATACGACCGAACTCACCGAGCACGCAGTCGAGGCCGAGGAACTGCTGGAATCGCTCAAGGCCGATGCCGAATTGGTCGGCAGTCTGGAGATGGGCATGGAGACGGCCCTCGCCGGCGCCGACGAACTGGCGATCCTCAAGGAGTTTGAGGGCGATCGCGGAGAGGCCAAGGTCGCCCAGACCCCAGTGGGTGCCACTGGCGGCTCGCCGCCCGTGCGGACCCCATACGCTGCCGACAAGGACACGGGCGGACAAGCCGCCCGTGGCGCCCTTGCGCCACGTGAGGATGAACCGAAGTCGGCGGCCCCCAGTCCATCCCGCCGTCCCGCCGACCCGGAGCCTACCTAACCCAGCATGGTGATGCATGGCCTTGCTTGAGTGGCTGACCAAGCGAAAAAAACCGTTGTCGCGAATGACGCGATCGGAACTGCGTCGGCAGGAACTTCTCTTGGAGAAAGACCGCGCGCAGTTGCTCAACAAGATCACCAAGATCGCCACCGACAAGCAGACCCTGTTTGAGCGCGGCGCCCAAGAGAGAACGCCGGAAGTCCGCCGGATGCTGGCCCAGGAGTTCGAGTTGAAGACCACTGAACAACTGATGCTCGCCCGGCAACTGAACATCCGCAGCAAGGAGATGTTGACCGTTTCCCGGCTGCGGATGTTGCGGGAGAATGCCGACCGGGCCGGGCAGTCGAACCGGTTGGGCCTGGTCAGTGAGACGGACATTCTTCGGCTCGGTAAACTGATCGAGTCGGACGCGGTCAAGGCCGAGATCTATCAGGAACGACTCGACGAAATCCTGGCGATCGGATCGGCCGTCGATGAAGGCGCCGCATCGCTCAGTGAGGCGGGCAGGACGGTGATGAACGTGTGGGAAAAGATGGACGCGGGAGCGATTACGGACAAGAATGAGGCCTTCGACGAGGCCGATCGGTCGGTGCGTGAGAAACACGCGGCGCCGGAAGCATAGGGAGATTGTCGATTTTCGATTGTCGATTGTCGAATGGAAAGCGGACGCGAAAGGCCCGTCCGAGGCGCAGTCCTCCGCCCGCGCGCAGGTTGTGAAGGACGATAATGGCTCTCTTCAAATCCGCGGAAGAGCGTCGCATCGAACGCGACATCAAGATTCGCCAGGGCATCCGGCGGATCGAGAAGTCCATCCGCGAACAGGGCAAGTTCCAGGATGAGTTCATCCACAACGCCCAACAGGCCAAGAAGATCGGCGATCAATCGCAATATACGTTCATCCGCAACTCCCTCAAAAAAACCGCCACCATCCGCAAAATGCTCGAACGGCAACTGCTGGCCGTGAAGAACGCCCTGCTCATCAAACGACAGGCGGAGGCCTCCGCCGATTTTGCCCAGAGCATGGGTCTGATGGCCACGGAGATCGGCAAACTCTTCGGCGAAACGGACCTCGTGAAAACCCAGGCCGACTGGGAAAAGGCCATGGTCCAGTCGCAGACCATGGAGGAACGGATGAACATGTTCCTCGATACGGTTGAAGACGTGGCGGCGCAGGACGTGGAAATGAGCGGCGCGACGGAGATCGTCTCCGACGCCGAGATCGACCGCCTGATTGAGGCCGAGACCGAGGCCGAACATCAAAAGGAACTCGACAAACTCGCCGCCCTCCGCGCGGAACTCGACTCCCTCAAGCAGCCGGGAGAGAAGCAGAAGTAGCCGATCCGCGCACACCCGTGTGCCGCTGCCGTATCGGCAGTGGTGCCGCGGCTGACGCAGCCTTGGCACAGAGTTTATGGGTGCACGATCGCAAATCCACTAGATGACGGAGCCCGGCGTACGGTCAGCGAGGCGTGCGCCGCGGGCGAAGGAGGGCGATGACGCCCATGGCGAGCAGAACCACCGAGGCCGGCTCGGGAACGCCGCCGCCGACTTTGTCGGAGCCGTCCCCGTGGGGTCCGACGGCTTGGAAGCGGCCGATCACCGACCGACCGTCGAATCCGGTGTAGAAATCATGGAAGCGCATGTCCAGTTCTTCCGGTGTTAGACCGGTGTCGCCCAAGCTTAACAAAAGCGCCTCGCGCTCGCCTGCGGCGGGCGCACCGGTCGGGCTTCGACCGAGGAACTCGCCGTCGCTGGTAAGCATGAGATCATAGCCGCCGGGCGCATCGAGCCAACCCGGCGGGATGGAAACATCGAAGGTGAGGGTATCGAAGTAGCCCGTGCCGACACCGAGTACGAGCGACGGCGGCTGGATCAGCCAGTCGGGGAGTTCGAGTCCGACGGCTGTGAGTTTGGACCCGATTTTTGGGGGTGTCGTGTTCTCGATGAGGATTCGTAACAGATCCTCGGCGCCGTGTTCGCTGAACTCGAAGGTAAGCTTCGCCGTCGCGCCGGTGTTTTCCGTCGATCCGAATCGCGGATCGATGAACAGGTCGAACGCCGGGGCCTGCGCGGCAAGGCCCAGGAGCCCGGCGACGATTGTCAGATGTGGTGCTTTTCCGCCCAAGCGCATGATCCCGTTCCCTTTCGAGACGGTGCTGCGTCCGATGAATCGACACCGGCCCACGAACACCCCCTAGACGCACCAGTATACCAGGATTGACCCCACATTCCAGCCCCATTCCGCGGCAAGCCGATGGGGAAAGAAGGGTTCGTCCCGGAGCGCATAGGTCCCATAATCTCGCTCAACCGCCATGCTTTCGCGGCCTGCCGGTTTCGATTAACAAAGCCGACAGGATGATCCGCCGTCAAAAGGTCTGGCTGGCCATCGTAGTCGTCGTCAACGTGGTGCTGTGGGTAATCCCCAGCGACGTCGTTGCGGAGATCGCCCGGCAGCGACACGTCATGCTGGGGCGGTACTCGCGAACCCACTTCGCCTGGAACCTGACCGTGCTGGTCATCTCGCTGGTCAGCTTCTACATCGACTGGTCCACCGGGGCGACCTACAAGAGGCGTTGGTTTCAAGTGATCGCGACGGCCATGTTCTTGGGGCCGAGTCTCGCAGTCCTGGATTTCGTACTCCGTACGCCGGACGTCGAGCATTACGTCCGCGACAGCCCGGCCTACCACCGTCCCCCGGGCGCGGTGTTCCATCAGGTCTTTGTGGACCGGCCCGAAGCCCGGCGGAGCTACCCGAACGCGCCGCCGGGATACGGAACGGTCGACTGTACGCTGCACACCGATCGGCGCGGGTACCGGAATCGGTCGGCTTTCGAAACCTACGACGTGGTCGCGTTGGGGGATTCATTTGCCGAAGGCTCCAAGGTTTCCGACGAGCATTCCTGGCCTGTGCGCCTGGCGGCGCGGGCCGGACTGACGGTCTATGACTTGGGAATGTCCGGCTATGACCCGCTTCATTACCTGGAGTCGTTGAAGGAAGTCGGTTTGGCGCTCACCCCGCGCATGGTTCTTTGCCTGATTTATGAGGGCAATGACTTTCGTTCGGACAAGACGGACGAGAAGCGGAAACACCCAAGCCTGTCGATGCGGCTCACGGAGTACCTCGGACGGTCCCCCGTGATGCACGCCGTGGATCAGGCGCTGATCGACACGTTCGGCGCAATGAACTGCGACGGGCCGGTCCGTGGGGCGGAGAGGATCGACTGGTTACCGTTGGCGATTCCCGCGGGGCCCAACGCGAAATACTACGCCTTTGAACCCACGCAGCTCCGCGATCTCTATGAAAGCCGGGAGGAGTTCGCGGCCGACAAGCATTGGCACAACCCTCAACGACAGATCAACGAAATGTACGAACGTTGTCGCGCGGCCGGATCGCAGTTCGTTGTCGTGTTTGCCCCGACGAAGGCTCACGTCACGCTACCGGTTTTGGCCGACCAACTGCTTGCTGAGAAAGTGCGGGCGTTTATGGCCATCAGCTACAAGCACTCACTCCCCGAAGCGGGTGAGTTTTTGCGGAATCTGCTGCAGAACGTCGAGGCCCGCGAGGAAGTCGTCGGCGGATGGTGCCGCGGCCGGTCTATTCCCTTCCTCAGTCTGACCGCGGCGCTTCGCGAGGCCGTCATCGAAGGGAGACAGGTTTACTATACGTACGATCAGCACTGGACGCCCGACGGCCATGAAGTCGTCGCGAAGGCCCTTCACCAGTATCTCCTCGATCGTTTCCCCGGATTCGATGCACACGTCTCGAAGCCTTGAACGTCGAAGAAGAGACCCCATTGCGCGTGTGCCGTCGCGAAGTCGACGCGACTCCCGACGAGCGTTCTAACGTTGCAGGACGGCGGTCGCCCAGGTGGACGGATCGACGTACCAATAGAGATCGTCGCCGACGGTGAGGTATTGTTGCCCGTGATCGCCGTCTTCCAGCATGTAATAGAAGCCGATTCTGGGGTGTTCCACGGGATCGAACCCGCTCAGGCATTCCGCGGGGATGCGGGCTTCCAGCGAGTACCCGGCGGTGTTTACCTGCGAGGCGAGGGAAATCCGCTCGACGGGAATCCGCGGCGCCTCTTCCCGGGCGCGCTGGAGTCTGTTGACACCCGCTAGCGGGGCCTGTTGATCCGCTCCGCTTCCGAGCGGAAGAAAATAGAACTGTTGGCAGTACCGTGTGCCGCGTTTCACCGTGCGGGCATCGCGCATATCGGTGCACAGCCGCAAATGGTCCCCCGTCCAAAAGGAACGTGCGTCGCAACGGAGCGGTCGGCGTTTGTCCGAAATACGGCACGCTACGCAAAGTCCCTGCTCGTTCCAGCAGGCCCATACGTCGGCGAAGTCCTCACGCCCGTCGATTTCTCCAAGCCGAGGAAGCACAAATTCGTCCGACCAGTCACGCAAATGGCCGTCGATCCGCGGCGCTACGCGGCGGTAGCGCAGGGGGAACTCAAAATGAAACAAGGACCGATTGGGGATCAACGCGGTCATGCGGATTGAAGCTCCCCGGACGTTGTCACGCCGTTGCATTGCCGCCAAACGAACCGCAATTGCCCGGAATCCATGTCGGATAGAGAACGCACCCAGAAAATGATCCAGTCGTCTTTACCGCGTGGTCGGATTTCGGCGTCTTCCCCCAATCGGTCCATTTGGGCGGGTGTGACGACGTTTTGCGGAGCGCGCAGTTCGACACGAAGCCCGCGTCCCATGTTGGTAACGATCTTGCCGCAGTAGGCGAGCCGATCCGGGGTCTTCAGCAACACGGCCGTCTTGCCGCTCCAGTCGAGTTCGAGCCCCGGCCGGACGCTCTTGAACCGCCCGATCAACGCCAGTAGGAGCGCGGGCTTCCATTGCGGCGTTGGACGTTGACTCATGGATTCCTGCGATAAATGCCATTCCTGTCCCATGGACTTCCACGGTTGCCGCTTTTCCGGTTCGCGTTGCAGTTCGCCGATGCCGCGGAAATAGGCCGCGACCGCTGTCTTCAGGAACGCGCGGAAAGGGGTCTTGTGGACGTCCTTGAAGTCCCGCAATGAAAGACGGATGTCATCCCATCCCGTGGAAAGCGTGCGAATGCGCACGCGGCTCCACTGACCGTAGATCGGTAGATCGCCCCGCTCATC
This sequence comes from uncultured Phycisphaera sp., assembly GCA_964421865.1. GTDB lineage: Bacteria > Planctomycetota > Phycisphaerae > UBA1845 > UBA1845 > SBAX01. The sequence continues at coordinate 33,538 of CAYQZH010000006.1, forward strand.
CAACGTCCTGATGTCGAGCCTTGGGCGCAGCGCGGGTTCATGGAAGGTGGAAGTGGGGACGCGGATGGCGACTTCGAGCAGGTCTTTGAATCCGGTCAGAACGTGAACGAACCACAGTGGAGTATTTGCGGCCTTAATCTCGATGCGTGTGCGATGGTTCCAGTCCGTCGGCGCGAACTCACCCAGCGATTCAATGGTTGCCGCAATCCAAAGGAGCACGTTCGCATCCCATTGGGCGGGTTCGCCCTTTGCGTCGCAGTGGTCGACGGTATGCCATTTGTATCCGTCAAGTTCCCACGGCATCTTAACCTGTTCTCCAAAGTCAAGCGTTGCGTGGAAGGATGATACGAGTCCGGTCTGGCGTTGGGGGTCGTATACTCGGCGATGGACGAGGGGACCCAGCGCAAGGACCGGCCCGAGTGCGGCGCCGGTATGGGACTGGGACATGGACGATACCGTCTCCGGCGTTCCCTCGGTGACGATGTACCCGCCCGCGTCGCCGGCGCCGGGCCCCAGGTCGATGACCCAGTCCGCGGTCTTAATGACGTCGAGATTGTGTTCGACGCAAATGACGCTGTTGCCTAAGTCCACCAGGCGGTGCAGGACGGCCAGCAGCTTCTTCAGGTCGTCGAAGTGAAGTCCCGTCGTCGGCTCGTCAAGAATGTACAGAGTCTTGCCGGTCGACGGCCGGCCCAGTTCAGCGGCAAGTTTGACGCGCTGGGCCTCTCCGCCCGATAGAGTCGGGGCCGATTGACCGAGTTGCAGGTACCCCAGACCGACGTCGTCTAAAGTCTGCAACATGCGACGGACACGGGGAACGTTTTCGAAGAGGGCCACGGCCTCACTGATTCGCATAGACAGCACATCGGCGATACTCTTGCTGCGGAAGTGTACTTCGAGTGTTTCGAGAACGAAGCGCGAACCTCTGCAATTGTCGCATTCAATCCACACATCGGGGAGAAAATGCATTTCAATGCATTTCTGCCCCATTCCCTGGCAGACCTCACAGCGCCCGCCGGGACGATTGAAGCTGAAGCGGTTGGCCGTGTACCCGCGTATTTTGCTCAGCGGCAATGCAGCATACAAATCTCGCATGGCGTCAAAGACGCCGGTATAGGTGGCGGGATTGCTCGTGGGACTGTTACCGATCGGCGTTTGATCGACGTTGATCACTTTGTCGACGTACTCGATTCCGGCGATCCGCTCATGGCCGCCGGGTACGAGGTTGGCCCGGTGAATCCGCGCCGCCAGTGCGTGGTACAGGATATCGGAAACCAGGGTGCTCTTACCGCTACCCGAGACTCCAGTAACGCAGGTGAAGCGACTGAGCGGGAAGGCGACGTCGATTTCCTTGAGATTGTGTTGCCGGGCTCCGTAAACGATCAACCAACGGTGGCCGTGTTCCCAGGCCGGGGCGACGCCGGATTTTCCGACCGCCGGCGTACGCTTGCGGCTCAGTTCTATCGGATCGTCATCCGGCAACGCGACCAGATCATCGCGCGGTGGGGAAGCCACGGGGCGGCGATCGGAGGGAACGGGGATCGTTTCCTTTCCAGAAAGGTATTTCCCGGTGAGAGACGCGCGCTGACCGCGGAGGCGTTGGGGATCGGCAGCGGCCGTGATCCGCCCGCCGAAATCGCCCGCGCCCGGACCGAAGTCGAGGACATGATCGGCGGAGTCGATCACCTCGCGATCGTGCTCGACCAGCAGCAACGTGTTGCCCAAGTCGCGCAATCGCCGGAGCGCCCCAATGAGACGGGCGTTGTCACGCGGATGCAGTCCGATCGTCGGTTCATCGAGGACGTACAACACGCCGGTCAGCCCGGTTCCGATCTGCGCGGCGAGTTGGATTCGCTGCGCCTCGCCGCCGGAGAGCGTCGCAGCCGCGCGGTGGAGGGTCAGATAGTCGAGTCCGACGTCCACAAGGAACCGCAGTCGGGACGTCACTTCGTGGAGCAACTCACCGGCGATTTTGCGATCTCGGGGGTCGAGTCGCAGTTTCTGAAACCACGCGAGCGCCTTGTCCAAGGGTCGTAGACAGATTTCATGGAGGGTTTCGCCGCCGACGCGTACGGCGGCCGCGTCCGGGCGGAGGCGCGAACCCGCGCATGCCTCGCACGGAACATCGGTCACCAACTCGGCCAGTCGCTCGCGGTAGGCGGCGCTGGCCAGCGTCGCGCGATGAATGGCCGGAAAGAAGCCGCGCCATTGGAAGCGAAGACCGGCGAGGGAGCCGCTAGAATCCGTCGCTCGCGTTCCCGGTTCGGACGCCCATCGCAGCTCGATCCACTCGTCGCCGCAGCCCTGAAGGAAGGCGAGTTGTTGCATCGGCGTGAGGTGATCCCACCGCGCGTCCACGTCAAACCCCAGGTGACCCGCGAGGGCCGAGGCGAGGACGTGCAGCTTGGACGTTCCTTGGAGCACTCCCCAACCGGCGATCGCCCCGTCCACGATCGAGCGCGTGGGGTGAACGACGATCGCGGCGGGGTTCGCTCCATGCTGCACTCCCAGCCCTTCGCACGACTCGCACCAGCCGATTCGAGTGTTAAAAGAGAAATGATGCGGCGTCAGTTCCTCGAAGCTCCGGCCGCAACTCGTGCACGACCGATGCTGAGAGAACCGGAACTCCGCGATCCGCGCCGTGGACTTCAGGCCGAGCGGTGGTTCCGCGGGTGGCGACGGCCCGCCGTCGGCCTCGCACCCGCGGTTCTGATCGTCCACGTCCACTCGCTGGGCGAGGACGATTCCCTGTCCGACGGCGAGGGCTTGCTCGACGCTGTCCGCGAGGCGCGAGGCTTGCGAGCGGCGCACGACAACGCGGTCCACGACCAGCTCCACGTCATGGTGTTGTTTGGCGTCAATCGCGATCGACTCGTCGAGGACGTGCAAGGCGCCGTCAATGCGGACGCGGGCATACCCGTTGGCCCGTTCGCGGCGGAAGAGGTGCTCGTAGGTCTCGTTGCCCGAAGGCTCGATGGGGGCGAGCAGCAACAGTCGTGTCTCCTCGCCCAGTGCGAGAATCTTCTCGACGATTTCATCGGCGTTCTGCGTGCCGATCGGGACCTTGCATCTGGGACAATACGGGTTTCCAATCCGAGCCCAGAGGACGCGCATGTAGTCATGGATTTCAGTGACCGTGCCAACCGTGGAGCGGGGGGATTTACTCGTGTTCTTCTGCTCAATACAGATCGCCGGCGACAGGCCGTAAACGTGATCCACTTTCGGCGGCTGGAGGCGGCCCAAGAACTGACGAGCATACGAACTCAGTGACTCCACATATCGCCGTTGACCCTCAGTGTAGACCGTGTCAATAGCGAAGCTGCTCTTGCCGCTCCCGCTGGGGCCGCAACAGACCGTCGTCTTGCCGCGGGGGAATTCCACGGTGATGTCCTTGAGGTTGTGCTGCCGCGCTCCGACGACTGTGACTACGCCGCGACCATCAGAACCGCGCGGGCGACGGAGTGGGCGCCGGCGAATTCCCAAATCCGAGGATCGAAGATCGAATCCGCCCTTTTGCTTTTTATTTTCGCTTTTCGATCTTTGGGAGCGTCCAAGTACCTCCCGCAGTGCGCGACCCGTGAACGACCGCTCGGTTTGTGCGACCTCTTCCGGCGTTCCCTCGGCCACAATGAATCCGCCGTCCGCTCCGCCCTCGGGGCCTAGGTCGATGATCCAGTCCGCCGTTTTAATTACGTCCAGGTTGTGCTCAATCACGACTACGGTATTGCCGGAGTCGACGAATCCGTGCAGTACGGACAGTAGTTTCTTGATGTCCGCGAAATGCAGTCCCGTAGTCGGCTCATCGAGCAAGTAAAGGGTCCGTCCGGTGGACTTCTTCACCAGTTCGCGGGCGAGCTTGATGCGTTGCGCCTCCCCACCCGACAGCGTCGTCGAGGACTGCCCGAGCTTCAGATAGTCCAGTCCAACGTCGTGAAGCGTCCGAAGCATGGCCGCGATGCTCGGGACATTGGCGAAATGGTCGAGGGCCTGTTGCACGTCCATGTCCAGCACGTCGGTGATGGACTTGCCCTTGAAGAGGATTTGCAGGGTCTCGCGGCTGAATCGCTTGCCATTGCATACCGGGCAGGTCACCCACACGTCGGCAAGGAACTCCATTTCTATTTTGTGACTGCCATTGCCTTCACAGGCCTCACACCGCCCGCCGCCCGTTTTGCCGGTGGCGACGTTGAAGCTAAAGCGCCCCGGCTTGTAGCCGCGGACTTTGGAATCCGGCAGTCTTGCATACAGATCGCGGATCTCGTCGAAAACTTTGATGTAGGTCGCGGGGTTGGATCGCGGCGTCCGGCCGATGGGCGACTGGTCGATGTCGATCACTTTGTCGAGATGCTCTAGTCCTTCAATGCGATCGTGCTCGCCGGCGTGGACATTCTCGGCTCCGTTGAGATCGCGGGCCAGCGCCTCCCGGAGAATGTCATTGACCAAAGAGCTTTTCCCGGAACCGGAGACGCCCGTGATACAGACGAACCGTCCAAGCGGAATGGCGACCGTCAGATTCTTGAGGTTGTTGTGCCTCGCTCCGACGACCGTGAGCCAAGCGGAGTGCGTGCCCTCGGCGGCTAGTCCGCCAGTGCCCAGGCCGGGATTTGTCCACCGCCGGCCATTCCTTGTTGAAGTCTTCTCTCCCACGATCGTCGGCATTGTTGCTCTGGATCAAATCCCCGCCTCGTCGCGAAGCTTCACGAGATCATCCTCGATTCCGAGAGAACGCGCCTGCTCTAAAAGGTACTTCCAGTCCAGCCTCGCCCTCTTCACCCGGGCAACGCTCATCGCGTTGGACCACTGTTTTTCCGATCTGCTCTCGCGGCGCCAGAGCAGTTTCATAAGAATGATGTCCTCGGCCGTCACCACATAGAACGACGGTCCATGGGGACCGAACGGCACGAGCACGCGCCGGGCCATGACCTCGTTGAAATAGGGAGTGTGCTCCAGGACCGACAAGTCGATCTTCAAACCCGTCCTGGAATCGATCAGGTTCGCCATGCCGCCGTTTCCGGCCACCTCCTCGAGGTGTTCGACGCTCCGAAAAAAACGCTCCGGAAGTGAAGCCGCCAGAGCCCGCGCCTGGGATGGCAGCATCCGAAGCGCAATGTCCACGTCCTGACTTTGAACCGGCTCACCGTGCACGCCGCTGGCCACCGATCCCGTGATCGCGTACGGCACCTTATGCCTGTCCAGATGTTCTACGACACATTGGATCACGTCCAGAAACGGGTCATCCGGCATGACGCGCCTCCGGAGCCGTCCGACTCGAGCGCAAGCGGATCGCGAAGTTGTAGGCGCAACGAAGCAAGAGTGCGTTTTGAATCGGCCCCCGGGCTTCTGCAAGATGCACCTGCATGTCGCGATCCCGCTGTTGGGCGCTTCTCCTGCGCAGCCAATCATTCATGATCGCTCTTAGCTTCAGCACACGCTCCATCGCCTCCGCGTCGCAGGTCATCACGTTCGCCTTCTCCGCGTCATCCGATTGCGATCGTCAGTCTTCGCAGCTCGCCGCCCAATGCTTGGCGTTGGGGTCCGCGACAGGGTCACGGGCCGACGAGCGGCGGGCACGTCGATTTGCTCCTCGCCGCGGAGAAAACTCCCCGTGACCGACCGTTTCGATCGCATCACATCGTCGAGATTACCCTGTGCCACGATCTCCCCGCCGCGAATGCCCGGACCCGGCCCGAAGTCCACGATTTCATCGGCCATACGCATGGTCTGTTCGTCGTGTTCCACGACAATCACTGTGTTTCCCATGTCCCGCAGTCGGCAGAGGGAATCCAATAACCGTTGATTGTCGCGAGGATGCAATCCGATGCTCGGCTCGTCGAGGATATACAGCACCCCGACCAGTCCGGCGCCGATTTGACTGGCCAGACGAATGCGCTGGGACTCTCCGCCGGATAGGGTCGGGGCCGTGCGATCGAGGGTAAGATAGTCCAGTCCCACGTCGCAAAGAAACGTCAAACGCCCGTGAATTTCCTTGAGCACGTCGCGGGCGATCACCTGCTCGAGCGCCGTCAGTTCCAGTTCATCGAAGAATCGCCTCGCGTCGCGGATCGACAGGGAACACGCCTCAGCGATATTTCTCTCGGCGATCTTGACGGCCAATGCCTGCGGATTGAGCCGCGCTCCGCCGCAGGCGTCGCACGTGGTTTTCCGCATATACTTTTCGTAGTACGCCCGGACGTACGGCGACCTGGCCTTTCGATGATTGTCGCGCAAATGAGCGATGACGCCCTCGAATGTTCCACCGTGACGATAGACCCCGCCGGACCATTTCCATTCGAAGGTGACGTGCCTATCGCCCAGTCCGTAGAGTAGGGCGTGCTTCGCCTTATCGGACAGCTTTCCCCACGCAGTGTTCAGATCGAAACCGACGTGTACCGCGACTCCGCGGAAGAGGTGCCTCCGCCACCGGCCGATCCGCGTGCGCATCGGTTCGACGGCCAGGTCCAAGAAGGACTTGCGGGGGTCCGGGACGAGCAACTGCGGATCAAAGTCAAAGGTCGTGCCCATGCCGTCGCAGTTCAGACACATGCCTTGTGGGGAGTTGAAACTGAACAACGGTGGTGAAGGCGGTTCGAGGCTCAAGTCGCACTCCGGGCAGGCGTAGTGCGAGGAAAGGAGAAGGTCCATGGCGTCGGCCGACTGCGCTTCGGTTTGTACAATGAGCGTTCCATCGCCGAGCTTCAATGCGTTTTCGACGGCTTCGGCTAGTCGTGGGCGGACATTGGCTGCGAGTGTCAGGCGATCGACCACGACTTCGATATTGTGCCGCACGTTCCGCGATAAGGCGGGGGCCTCGGACAACGCCGCGATTTGACCATCGACCCGAGCCCGAGCATAGCCTCGTTTCAGGAGATCCTCGAACAAATCCCGGTATTCACCCTTCTGTCCGCGTACAAGGGGCGCGAGGATCAACACTTTCGCCCCGCCTGGGAGTTCCAGAATGCGGGCCATGATCTGCTCGCGCGACTGGGCGCGGATCGGATGTCCGCATTTCGTGCAATGCTGCCGCCCGACGCGGGCGAAGAGCACCCGCAGATAGTCATGAATCTGGGTGATGGTCCCGACGGTGCTGCGCGGGTTCCACCCGCCGGTCTTCTGTTGAATGGAGATGGCGGGGCTTAAACCCGTGATCTGGTCCACGTCGGGCTTAGGCAATTGTCCCAGGAATTGCCGAGCATACGAACTGAGAGATTCCAGGTAGCGACGTTGCCCCTCGGCGAACAGGGTGTCAAATGCAAAGCTGCTCTTGCCGCTGCCGGACACCCCCGTGAAGCAGATCAACCGGCCATGCGGCAACGTCAACGAGACGTCCTTGAGGTTGTGCTCGCGGGCGCCTTTGACCGTGATGGTGCGAGGTTCCATACGCGTTCCGCGAATGCTGAAACTCGAATAACGAAGATCGAAGACGGTTCACCGGCCCAAGGTCACTTCGCTCTTCGCCATTCCCCATTCTCAATGTTCCAAGGTGCGACGCGTCGGGTCGAAGCCGAGATGCGTCACTCGCCAATACCCGCCGTCTTGCGCCAACCAGACGAGCATGACAACGGACGCCTTGGGATCGCCGCTGGGGTCGGCCAGCTGCATGGCGATCTCGCATTCCGTCGCCTCGGTCTTGGCGTCCTTGACGGGCTTGAGATCCGTCCGGACGAAGCGCGCGGCGGCCTTCTCCCATTCCGTGTCGAATTCCCCCGCATAGTGCGACACCGTCGGGGCCCAACGGTAAACGACGTCATGGATAAACTCGTCTCGCCGCAGGCTGGTGTGGTTCTTGCTCTGGATCACGTCGGCGGCGCACAGGTCGAACTCTTTGTCGAGGGCCGCCTCCCGGTCCTCCCTGTTCTTGGCCGACACGTCGTCGCGGATCGCCCGAAGCAGCCCGAAGGCGACCTGCTCGGGGGAGGCTTGCTGATCCAGGGTGACGCCGTAGAGGGTCACGGTTCGCACCGTGACGCTACGGATTTTCCGGCCCGCCAACCGGGCATCGCCGCCGCAAC